>JBAUVJ010000232.1:0-1679 GCA_049583165.1 Candidatus Sulfotelmatobacter sp.
GACTTCCTCTGCGCAAACAACTCCTGGCTTTCAGTGATAAGGCGGTTGGCCTCGGCATTGCGCTTGACCCCATCATGGGCAAGATTCTCCAGTTCTGACAGCTCCGTATCGTTGGGAAATTCCGCAGTGGTGCCTCGCAACAAATCCAGGACGCGAGAATAATCGCCCGAACGCAGACCGTTGTTAATTTGCTCAATAACCCGCGTTTTGGATTCGGCGCGGGTTTGCTGCTCTCTTTTCTCCAAGCGCTCTAACCTCGAAGGGTGAAGAGGGGATTTTCATGGCGTACCCCGCCGTGCGGGGACCTCAAAATCTTACTCGATCGGGCGGAAAGGGTAATGTGACGTTAGTTACGTCGCTGGTCGCGCCGCCTTTTTGGCGATTGGTCCCGGGAAACGTGCCTCAAGGGGGCCGTAGTTTCCCGAAATTGTGGAACCTAAATCAAAGCCGGTTTGGGGTAACCTGCATTTCCGTGCTACTTCATATCGAGCAGCGCAGCCATGGTTTCCACTCCGTCCCACAGATTCTGCAAGCGCAGGTTCTCATTGGCGGCATGCTGATTGTCATCGTAGTTAGCGATGGGTACTGTGATAGTACGAGTCATTGCGGCGCGCTCCATTGCTCCGAGCGGCACGCTTCCTCCCATCGTGGGGAGTAGTACCACATCTATGCGCGCGCTCTTCACGGCTTCAATAACCTCGCTCGCGATGGGCAGATCCATCGGGGTGCGCACGGCGTTGTAGCCCGCCTCGTCGCGCACAATCATCGCAACCCGAGGATGCTCCAACAGGATTTGTTGCGTGGGTTCGCGATCCACGACAAAGTAGCCGCGGGACTGAATATAGGCGATGACGCGTTGCTGCTGTTCCCGCCAGTCAATCCCGACCACCAGGCGCAGATCCAAGTCGGCGGTTGCGGTGGGAGGAATGACGTTGGCAGCTCCAGCTCCCGTTTGTGCCGACGAGAGGCCGTTGATGTTCAGCGAAGGCTGGTTGATGAGCTCAAGCAGATGTGCGCCTGCGCCGTCGACGTGCCCCAACCAGAAGGCATTCATCAGCATCCGGTCGTTCACCGGCGCGCGGGCGAGCGCTTCTTTTTCAGCTGTCGAGAGGGGCGCAATTCCGTCGTAGAAATGCGGCACAAGAACATGACCGTCTTCATCTTTCATCCCGGCGAGCAACTGCGCCAGCATCATCGCGGGGTTCGGCGCCCAGTTTCCGTAGTGGCCGCTGTGCAAGCCGTGGTGCGGCCCATAAACGGTGATCGCCAAATGCGCATCGCCTCGCGCTCCGAAGACCACCGTTTGATTGCCGCTCTGATCAACCGGTCCGTCACACACCAGCCAGACATCGCCGTGGACCAGGTCACGGTTGGCGTTGAGGATCTGCTCCAGATGCGGCGATCCCGCTTCCTCCTCACCCTCCCACACGAAGCGAAGATTTGCCCGCAACGGGATCCGGGCTGCTTTCAACGCATCGAGCGCTGTGAGCTGCGCGAAGATAGCTGCCTTATCGTCGCCGGCCGATCGGGCATAGATACGCTGCTCCCCGTTCACCTCCCGCACTATGGGCGTGAAGGGCGAGCCGCCATTCCATTCCGACGGCGTGACCGGCTGACCGTCGTAGTGTGCAGAGAAGACAATTGTAGGGTCGGCGCCCGGCACGTCGATCTGCCCGAAA
>JBAUVJ010000233.1:0-7708 GCA_049583165.1 Candidatus Sulfotelmatobacter sp.
ACTTCTACATCTTTTTCACCTGCGTCTTTCAAATGAGTAGCTCGCCTTGCAAAGTCAGCACGGCATTGCCCTTGAGAATCACCCGGTCGCCCTTCACTTCGCACCGGATTTCACCACCGCGCTCGGAAACCTGTCGAGCGTGCAACGACGTCTTGCCTAGTCGTTGAGCCCAATACGGCGCCAGCGAGCAATGAGTCGACCCGGTCACGGGATCCTCGGGGATGCCGTAGCTGGGTGCAAAGTAGCGCCGTAATCGCGACCCCCGCGGGATGAAGTTTCTCAAGAAGCTTAAAATCCGGTCGAACGCGCCTAACATCCTCCGCGCACCCATAAATTGCAAAATAATTGTCTTCGAGCTGCACTAGCGAAGCCGGAGCCTTTCCTAGTCCTTCAATCAACGTCGGCGGCGGCCCGGTACAGGGCCAGGGAACCAGAGCAGGGAAGTCCATCGCCAGTAAATCGCCCTCACGACACACGGAAAGCTCGCCGGTGAAGCGTGTTTTGAAGCGCACCGATCCGCGTCCAGGCTCAAGAATATGCAGAAAAACGAAGGCTGCGGCCAGGGTGGCATGTCCGCAAAGCTTTACTTCGCAGCGGGGCGTGAACCAGCGCAGTTCGAAGCCATCGCCTTGAGGAACGAAAAAAGCGGTCTCAGAAAGATTATTTTCAGCAGCGACCGAGCGGAGTAAAGCATCATCTAACCAGCCTGCAAGTGGGCAGACCGCCGCCGGATTGCCCGCAAACCGAGTACTGGTGAAGGCATTGACGTGAAATAGGGGTAGGGGCATCACTCTATGGTACGCGGGCTGTCAGGCACATACCATCGTATAGCTTGCGCCGCTGCCGCTAAGGTGTTACTTTCACTGGCCACTGGAAGGTTGGGAGGGTCTGAATGCTTGCCACGCAAAGCGATGCCACCAGTCGCCATGAGTTAGGCCAAACAGAGTTGACCCGGCATGAGTTGACCCAACTGGCGGGGGCCCGCCGGCAAACCGATGATCTATTCGCCATCGTCCGTCCGGACTCATTGTACGAAAGGCCAATTCCCGAGCGCCACCGTATCATTTTCTACATCGGACATCTCGAAGCGTTCGATTGGAATTTGCTGCATGATCGTGTTCTTGGGTTGAAGAGTTTCCATCCTGAGTTTGACCGGCTCTTTGCCTTTGGTATCGATCCGGTCGGCGGTGGATTGCCCACTGATCAGCCCGCGGCCTGGCCATCGATTCCAGCGCTGCGCGAATATGTCAGAGACATTCGAGCCGTTCTGGATGAGAAATTGGCGGAGGCTCTGGCAGATTCCGATTCCTTCGGGCGCGATGGTTTTCCTCTCCGAACTCTGCTCAATGTAGCTATCGAGCATCGTCTCATGCACGCTGAAACGCTGGCCTACATGCTGCATCAATTGCCGCTCGATCGAAAGATTCCGCAGACCGAGTCTCCCAACCTTGTCACTCCAAACGTCCATCACCGCCGCATACAAGTTCCGGCTGGAGCCGTCACTCTCGGTATTCCGCGCGGCGGTAACGTTTTCGGCTGGGATAACGAATACGAAGCTCACTCCGTCAACGTCCCCACATTTTCCATCGATAGATACAAAGTAACGATTCAGCAGTACCTCGAGTTCATCGCCGATGGCGGCTACGAAAATCGGAACCTTTGGAACGACGATGACTGGAATTGGAAATCGGAGAAGAGCATTGCCCATCCGGCTTTCTGGAAACGCGATGGCAATCAGTGGTTGTATCGGACCATGTTCAACGACGTGCCTCTTCCGCTGAATTGGCCCGTCTACGTCAGTCAGGCGGAGGCAAAGGCCTACGCCAACTGGGCAGGGAAGTCGCTGCCCAGCGAACCCGAGTGGCAGCGCGCGGCATATTCCAGTCCCCAAGGCGACGAACGTTCATATCCTTGGGGAAACGACGCTCCGGCTTCTGAATTTGGCAACTTTGATTTCGATCGTTGGAATCCCGCCCCGGTCAATGCTTTTCCCGCCGGGGAGAGCGGCTTCGGTGTCGAAGATATGTTGGGTAACGGATGGGAGTGGACTTCCACCGAGTTCGCCCCGTTCGCCGGCTTCGAACCCTTCCCCTTCTACCGCGGGTATTCCGCAGATTTCTTTGACGGCAAACACTTCGTGATGAAGGGCGGATCGGCGCGCACCGCTGCCTGCATGCTGCGCCGTACATTTCGCAACTGGTTCCAGGCACATTACCAATTTATCTATACCGGATTTCGCTGCGTCAGCCACTAAATACAGAACAGGGGTTTAATCATGGTCGTTCACGCCATCACCGCCGATTTAGGTTATGAGTTCGCAGCGGATGTTCGCGCCGGTCTCGCCAAGCCCGGTCAGAAGGAACTGTTGTCGAAGTACTTGTACGACGACGTCGGCTCCGCGCTGTTCGAAGTGATCTGCCACCTTCCCGAGTATGGTCTTACCCGCGCCGATGAGCGCCTCCTGCGCCGCCATGCCGATGACATCGTCGAACGCCTGCCGACTCCGGTAGCCGTGGCTGAACTGGGCAGCGGCAGCGGCAAGAAGACCCGCCAGATTCTTGAAGCTCTCTGCCATCGCCAGAAAACCCGCTACTATCCCATCGAAATCTCTGCCGCCGCACTCGCGATGTGCCAGCGCGAGCTCAGCGACATCGATAGCATCAGCATTGTGGGCTTTGAGCGCGAGTACCTCGATGGACTGCTCGAAGTGGCTGCACAGCGGCGCACCGGCCAGCATCTTCTCGTGCTCTTTCTCGGGAGCACGATTGGAAACTTTGATCCCATGGCAGGTCTAAAGTTCCTGAATCAGGTCCGCCGCATTCTTCAACCGGGAGATTGTCTGTTGCTGGGAACTGATTTAATCAAACCCAGCTCGCAACTTCTGGCCGCCTACGATGACGAGTTGGGCGTCACTGCTGCCTTCAACTTAAACCTTCTCGCTCGGATCAATCGCGAACTGGACGCTGACTTCGATCTCTCGCACTTTGAGCATGTAGCCAGGATCAATCAGGAAACGTGCAGTGTGGAGATGCATCTCCGTGCCATGCGGCAGCAAAGAGTAAGCATTCCCGCCGCGGACGTTACCGTTGAGTTCCTCGAGGGCGAAACCATCTGGACCGAAAGCAGCCATAAATATTCTCTGGAAGAGGTTTGTCAGATGTCCCGCACCGCCGGTTTTCGTTGTGACGTGCAATGGGTAGACGATCAGTGGCCCTTCGCAGAAAACTTGCTGGTGGCAGAGTAGCTTCTCGCTTTCTGCATCTCCTTTACAGCATACGAATGTCTCGCTAATGCAATAGCTTCCACTCGAAGTAAAACTTTGTAAATCCCGCGTTTTGTGTGCTCTGGCGATGTAAATTAAATAAGGGTATGAGTGCATTCATGAAACGTTTTCCCGCGACGGCTATGGCATCATTTCTCGCTGTCGCAGCGGGCATGCTATTGATACTCATGAGCTCCGGAGCAATCTCCGGATTGGCGGCTGAGGAAGCGCCGGCCCCATCTGCAACCCGGACCATTGGCGCGGTCAAAGCCATTAGCGGAGGCACAATTACATTGGCTCCGGATTCCGGCCCAGCCGTCAGCGTGACGGTGCAGCCGGCGACTCGCATTGTCCGCATCGCGCCCGGTGAAAAAACTCTGAAGAACGCTGTGGCGATCCAGTTGACCGATATTCAGGTTGGGGATCGCATTCTGGTTGGGGGCAAGCTGTCTGGCGACAAATCGTCGCTCGCGGCTTCCACTGTGGTCGTGATGAAGAGTTCCGATCTTGCGGCCCGGCACGAGCAGGATCTGCAAGACTGGCAAAAACGTGGCGTGGACGGACTCGCAAAAGCCGTGGACCCAGCGGCGGGAACCGTGACCATTTCTGTGCGCGGTAAGGATGTAGTTGTTCACACATCCAGCAGTACGGTAATTCGCCGCTACGCGCCGGACTCCGTGAAGTTTGACGATGCAAAGCCCAGCACGCTCGCTGAAGTTCATCCTGGCGATCAGGTGCGCGCGCGCGGCGACCGCAGCGCCGATGGAGGCGAAGTCTCAGCCGAGGAAATCGTCTCCGGAACATTCCGCAACATTGCCGGCACCATCGATTCCGTCGATGCAAGTTCGTCTTCCCTCACCGTTCATGATTTGTTGTCGAAGAAAAATATCGTCATCAAAATTACGCAGGATTCGCAGCTGCGGAAGTTACCCCCGGAAATGGCGCAGATGATGGCCAAGCGATTAAAGGGAGGAGCAGCGGGTGCGACCGGTGGCGCGGCTAGCGGCTCTACTCCCCGCGCGCCATCCCATCCCGCGGCAGATGCAGGAAGTGCGGCGGCAGCCGGCTCTTCCGGATACCCCGGCGGGGGTGGGATGGGTGCACGCCCAGGCGGCGCTCCGGATTTGCAGCGGGTGATCAACCGCGCTCCCGCAACTTCGCTTGCCGATCTGCACAAAGGCGACGCCGTGGTCATTCTTTCGACCGAGGGCACGGCCTCCGGAGGAAGCACTGCAATTCAACTGGTCAGCGGCGTCGAACCGATTCTGCAAGCCGCACCCAACGCCGGTCAAGCCATGATGCTTGCGCCATGGAGCCTCGGCGCGCCCGCCGCTGACGCTGGTGGTCCATAGCATTCGCGCATGCAACACAATCACATCGCTGAACATCGTAGCCAAGGTCCTTTTAATTACGAAACGGAATCCTAGATGAGAGTGCGGAAGAAAGTACGGAAGTGTTTTGGTTTTCTATTTATTGTTCTGTTGCTCCTGTTGGGCGGGATGCTCGCTTGGTGCCAGACTCCCACGGCGCCTGTCTCGGGCAATTTGCACGGACAAGTGACTGATCCTTCCGGCGCGGCGATCCCCAACGCGAGCGTGGTTCTTACGCCTGCGGCAACTTCCTCCACGCCCATCAAAACCCAAGCCAATGGACAAGGCCTTTACGAATTCAAAGGGCTTCCTGTGGGCCAATACACGATAAATGTGATTGCCGATGGATTCTCCGTTTACGAAAACGACAACGTTGTCATCTCGACGAGCCAGGCTCTTCTCCTCAATGTCGTGATGGCGATTGAAGTCGAGCAGCAGAAGATCCAGGTTTCCGACACTGCACCCACGGTCGATGTCAATCCCGCCAACAACGCCGGAGCCATAACCATCACGGGCAAGGAACTGGAAGCTTTACCCGATGATCCCGACGAATTGCTTACAGATTTGCAGGCCCTTGCCGGTCCGTCCGCCGGCCCTAATGGCGGCCAGCTTTATATTGACGGTTTCACCGCCGGCCAGCTTCCTCCCAAAGAATCAATTCGTGAAATCCGCATCAATCAGAATCCGTTTTCCGCCGAATTCGACAAGCTGGGCTACGGCCGCATCGAAGTTTTCACCAAGCCAGGCAGCGATAAATTTCACGGGCAGTTCGTGGTGAATGGAAACGACTCTGCTTTCAACTCGCCCAATCCGTTTGGCGGCTCCAACCAGCCCGGTTACGATTCCAGCCAGTTCAGCGGCACGGTCAGCGGGCCCATCAACAAGAAGGCTTCGTTTTTCTTCGATTTCCAGCGGCGGAACATCAACGACCTTAATGCTGTCAATGCCATTACCCTCGATCCGACCACGTTCATCGAAACGCCGGTCATTGAAGCGATACCGTATCCCCGGCACCGAACTAACCTCACGCCTCGTCTCGACTACCAGCTCGGCAAGAACAATACTCTAACGGTCCGCTATCAGTACTATCGCGATACAGAGGAAAACGAAGGCGTCGGCGCATTCACCTTGCCTTCTCAGGGCTACAACGCCGACTCTACAGAGCACACGCTGCAAATCAGCGACACGCAGGTCTTCGGCGCAAGGATTGTGAATGAAACCCGATTCCAGTACCTACGCGAGTTGGATAATCAATTCGCGCAAAACACTCAGCCCACTCTCAATATTCTCGGATCGTTCGACGGCGGCGGCAACAACCAGGGAACCATCCTCGACCATCAGGACCACTACGAGTTGCAGAACTACACTTCAATCATCCACGGCAATCACACGGTCAAGTTCGGCGCGCGGCTGCGCGGCATTCGAGACGCCAACAGCCAGACCTCCGGCTTCAACGGAGAATTTACCTTCTCGTCGCTGCTTCCCACTTCGCAGGAGACGAGCTGTGTGCCCGCGCCGGGGCAAGCGCCATGCCCAATCTCTTATGCGACCGCGCTCCAGAACCCTGGAAACACCACTATCCCCATCGCAACTCAACTCACTTATACGGTTGGCAGTCCGCCGTTGATGGTGAGTAATTTCGATGCTGGGCTTTATTACCAGGACGATTGGAAGGTGCGCCCCAACATCACTCTCAGCTACGGTCTGCGTTTCGAAACTCAGACCGGAATTCAGGATCACGCAGACTGGGCGCCGCGCTTCGGATTTGCCTGGGGCGTTGGAGGCAAGAGTGCGCCGCCAAAAGTCGTGCTGCGCGGTGGCTTCGGCGTTTTTTATGACCGTTTTATGGAGGCACAAATCCTGGAAGCGGAGCGCTTGAATGGCGTCACGCAGGAACAATTCGTCATCGATAATCCTCAATGCCCATCGCTCACCGATTTCTCCGCCTGCACGGGCGCGGTCGTTCCGATTACGCCCACCATTTATCAGATCAGCCCGCGCCTGCACGCCCCATACACCTTGCAGACCGCGGTCAGTTTGGAGCGGCAGCTCACCAAGGTCTCTACTCTCAACCTTACTTACCTGAATTCTCGCGGCTTTGATCAGTTACTCACCGTCAACGCCGATGCTCCTTTCCCCGGAACTCCGTGCAGCCCCACATGCCCCACTCCCAGCGAAAATCTCTACCGCTACGTTTCCGAGGCCGTCTTCCGGCAGAACCAATTGATTGCCAACACCAACTGGCGGATCGGAACCAAGGTTCAGCTTTTTGGCTACTATGTGTTGAACTACGCCAACAGCGATACCTCCGGCGTTTCCAGCTTCCCCTCGAACTCGTACAACATCAGCACCGACTACGGCCGGGCTTCCTTTGACTTCCGCAATCGATTCTTCCTTGGTGGTTCGTTCGGGCTTCCGTTGAACTTTCGCTTGAGCCCGTTCATTCTCGTCAGCTCCGGTACACCGTTTAACCTCACCACAACCAACGACCTTAATAACGACTCGATCTTCAATGATCGCCCGGGTTTGGTTTCGACCGCCACCTGCCCCTCCGTCGTGGCGCCCACCGCGCCCTCGACCGTTTACTGCACTCCGCTGGGAACCTTCGATGCAGCTCCCATCGCTGGCGAAAAAATCGTTCCGATCAACTACGCCACCGGCCCAGCGCACGCCACAGTCAATCTCCGACTTACGAGGACATTCGGCTTCGGCCCGAAGACGGGTGGGCCTTCCGGCAATCAACCAAGAGGCGGCGGACCGGGCGGTGGCGGAGGATCTCGCGGAGGCGGTGGTCCGCGCGGTCCTCTCTTTGGCGGTGGTCCGGGGGGATTCTCCAGCGGCGGCTCCGACCGCCGCTACAGCCTTACTTTCGGCGTTTACGGGCGCAATGTGTTCAACAAAGTGAACTTGGCAGATCCAAGCGGTATTCTAGGATCTCGATTTTTCGACACGGCCAACGGACTCGCGACAGGCGGTCCCTACTCAAATGGCGCAGCCAATCGCCGCATCGATCTGGTGGCCACCTTCAATTTCTGAGACAGGGGCTTGCCTAGGAAATTGCGCCGATGACGTTGGA
>JBAUVJ010000234.1:0-3713 GCA_049583165.1 Candidatus Sulfotelmatobacter sp.
AGGAAGGTAAGCATGTGAGGGTCGCCGGTGTAGGGATAGAGGCGCTCGATGAATCCTTGCAGCATGGCTCGCAGATAGCCGGTTGAGTTCGCCCAATGCTGATCGGGGAACATCTCGAACGTAGTGCGGTCGAAATCAAAGCAGCAATAGTAGTAAGGCAGACGCTGGCGGTTGTACTGGTCCCATAGAATTTGCCACTGCGTGAGAACGTGCGAAGAGTAGGAATAACCAATGTTGTCCGGCATAGGCCACGGCAAGAGTTTGCCTTGCGCATCAAGCTGCACAGGCCTGCCGGCAATTTCGGGCTGATCGACGGTGGAGACAACCGGAAACTTTTTTTGCTCCGCAGCCGCTAGCGCTGAGAGTAAAAATAAAACTGCCCAAGCCATCAACCAGCGTTTGAGAACAAGCGACCCCAGGTTCCCACTAGTAGCTTGTGTCATATTTCATCACCAGAATTGTGGCCATCAAGACAATTGCCGTACCCGCGATGGCGAGGATATTAAGTCGCTCCCCGAGCAATACGGCAGCCAGAAACACTCCAAAAACAGGAACCAGATAAAGCGAGGCCGAAGCCGTGGTTACGTCGAGATGTTGCAGCGCTTTAAAAAAAAGCAGCATCGATGCGCCATACATAAACAGAGCGAGAAACGCAAAAGCGGCCCAGCTTTGCCAATCAAACCGACCAAAGCTGCGGAAGGAAAACGGTTCCACCCATATCAGCAACGGCAAACTGGCCAGCGATGCCGTGATATAGCTGAAAATCAAAATCTCAATCTCTGTGAAGCGCTGCATGAGGCCCTTGCAATAGACGTTATAGAACGACGAGCCCAGACATCCGCACAGGATTAGAAGATTCCCCCCGAGAAAGCGCATCTCGCCGAATGAAGCCTGCTTCAGATCTGGGGTGGACATTAAGAGAACGCCAATAAGGCCGATCGCCAGGGATGCGATCCGTAAGAGCGTGATCCGCTCTTTCAGCATCAATGAAGCCAGCACCGCGCTGATTACGGGAATCAGCAGGTTGAGGATCGCCCCATTCGAAGCCAGCGACTTGCTGATGCCCCAGGTCATTCCAAGTTGTGCCAGCACTTGTCCGGCGACGCCCGCAACAGCAAACTTGACCCAATCGCCTGCGGACGGACTATGCGCATTAGGATTTTCCCGGCGCATCTTGTACAGCAGCGGCACAAATAAAAGAGTGGTTATGTAGAACGGCAGAAAGGTGATTGCGATCGGGCCCATGTGGCGGTCAAGTATTTTGACCGCCGTACCTTGTCCAGACCACATGAGCGAAGCGAGGGCCATAAGGAAAAAATACCAGCCCGTTTTTCCTTTGGAGGAAATCACCGCCGTCGTCGCGCTCATGCTTCTGCCTCAATCGTGCGAATGCCAAAGCCGACCGCGCCCATCGAGCTGCCTTCGAACAAGTAAGGATCACAGCCGCGAGCCTCAGCGTATTTATTAACGACATGGCGAATAGAGTCCGCGCCGTCTTCAGCGCCCAGTACCGCAACCGTGCCTCCTGCTCCACCGCCCGTGATCTTAGCCCCGTACAACTTCCCTTTTCTTATCTCCGCACGAACCAGATCCACTAGCAAATCAGTCGCTTCACAACCTAAGCCGCATTCGCTGTAAGACCAATGCGATTGAAACATCAAATCGCCCATCAGCCGAAACGTGTTCACGCCCTCTCCCAGCTGCGCTCCACGGGCCAGTTCAACGAACAATTCAATGCGCTGGTTTTCTTCTATGGCGTAACGTGTGCACGCGCGCACGCGATAGTTCACTTCCGGGCGGACGTTGGTAAATGGGTCTGGATGAGTTTTGCCTAGCGCCTGAATTTCCGCTCCGGAGGCCAAAAGCGGCAAATCCTCTTCAAAGCTCGAACGGAATACGGAAGGAGAAATATTCGAAATGTACCCATTCCACCGAGGCTCAATAAAACGTGGGATCCTTCCACTATTGTCCAGAGTGAGGGGTGAATGTTCCCAGTCGCAAATCATGCGATAGCCAATGAATGCGGCTGCGCGGGCAGCCTCGTACTGCACACCAGTCACCGCGTGACGCACTCCGGAATCAATTCCCCAACATCGAAGTCCCGCGGGAAGCTTTACCAGTGGGTAGGCTAAACATGGCTGACACAGCAGAGGCAGCACAAAACCTTCATCTCCCAGCACAGAAGCCGCCTGGTCCATGATTCCGCAGGCCGACTCGGCAATAACATTTTCCACCCATTGGCACGCTTCGGCTAGTTCCACGCCCGTGAGCGCAATTCCGTAAGCGGCGGCAACCGACTTCATCACCGCGACCTCGATTGCTGCCGAAGAACTAACTCCTTTGTTCAGAGGCACGTCAGACTCGATATAAACGCTGGCGCCATTTTTAACTTCGTGAGGATACTTGACACGGAGAAGATGAAAAACTCCTAATACGTAGGCTGTCCATCGAATTTTCGGACTGCTATTCACCTGTTGGCGCACAGCCGCGTCGGTGGTGAGGGATGCCAGTTCGAATTCCACTCGATCCAGCCAGTCCTCCTGCTCCATCTGCGGATTCCAAAAGATGATTAAGCCATCGTCCCGGCGTTGAGCCGCTGCCCAGGTCGCCTCACGGATGGTGGCTTGAAACACCAATCCTCCGGTGTAATCGACGTTCCCTCCCATCAGATCCATGCGCCCCGGTGCGCGGCTGATGTACACAGGCCTTGCAGCGGAAAAGAACTCTTCTGGCCCGCGCAATCCAGAAACCACTTGTTCAAAACTGTTCATGCCAATTCCAGGATGCTACGAATCACATATTGAGTGGATTCTTCCGACATTCGAGGATGTATCGGTATGCTTACAAATCTTTCAGACATCGCCTCGGCTATGGGGCACTCGCCTTCGCCGTGGCCTAGACTTCGATAAATCGCGGTCAGATGAATCGGCATGTAATGCGACCACGCTTTGATTTGCTTCTCGGTGTAGAGTGCCCACATAAAATCTTCTTTGCTGAGCCGGAATTCCGGCTCGAGCAGGAGGAGATATACGTGAAAAACGTGTTTCAGTTCAGGCGGAACATGCGGTATCTGCAGTCCTCGGATGCCACTAAGCCCTTCCGAATACTTCTTTGCAATCTCAATGCGGCGAGCGTTCAGCTGGTCGAGCTTGCGTAGCTGGACCAACCCCACGGCAGCCTGAATTTCAGTCATCCGATAGTTGAAGCCGATTCCGTCGAACTCCAGGTGCCAGTATCTCTTGCCCATGGGTTGAACCGCTTCATCGATGGGAAGGTACTTTCCTTTGGGGTCGTAGGTGCGGCAGCAGAGGGAACGATGCGAAAGCATGTTCTCAAATAGTTTCTTGCTGCTGGTTGTGATCATGCCGCCTTCCCCGAGGGTGACCATGTTTTTCTGCTGATGAAAACTGAAGACCCCGATGTCACCAAGAGCGCCTGCCTTCCGGCCCTTATATTCAGCTCCCGCCGCGTGAGCGGCATCCTCAACCACCAGAATCCCGCGCGGCCGGGCAATCGCGTTCAATGCATTCATGTCGCAACATTGCCCATACAAGTGGACTGGCAGGATCACCTTGGTGCGGTCGGTGATTTTGCTGGCTACTGATTGTGGATCCAAATTGAGCGTGCATGGATCAACATCGGCAAAGACCACCTTTGCGCCCAGAGTCGCCGCGGCATTGGCGGTAGAGATCCAGCTAATCGGTGTAGTAATC
>JBAUVJ010000235.1:0-7587 GCA_049583165.1 Candidatus Sulfotelmatobacter sp.
GTGAACTTTATCGATGTCTACTTTCGCGAGGGACGTTATAAAACGACCCTGCCATTTACTCCTGGTCAGGAGGGCGCAGGAGTCGTGACTGCCATTGGCTCCGAAGTGAGTTCGATGAAGGTCGGGGACCGTGTAGCTTGGACCAGCGTACTAGGGGCCTATTCGGAATATGCCGCAGTCCCGGCCGATCGGCTGGTGCCCGTTCCGCACAGCGTAAACGATCGCGAGGCGGCCGGAGCCATGTTGCAGGGAATGACGGCGCACTACTTGTCGCATGACACCTATCCTCTGAAGCAAGGGCAGACGGCGCTGATTCACGCCGCCGCCGGTGGAGTGGGACTTCTGTTGGTGCAGATGGCACACAACATTGGCGCGCGAGTCATTGCCACGGTTTCCACTGAAGAAAAGGCAAAGCTGGCGCGGGCCGCGGGTGCGCACGAGGTCATCCTCTATATCCAGGAGGATTTCGAGGCCGAGACCAGGCGCCTCACTGGCGGCAAAGGTGTGGATGTGGTCTACGACTCGGTGGGCAAGACCACGTTCGAAAAGGGACTCAATATTCTGCGGCCACGTGGAATGATGGTGCTCTTCGGCGGGTCGAGCGGAGCCGTGCCGCCGTTTGACTTGATCGCACTGTCGCAAAAAGGCTCACTCTATGTGACTCGGCCTTCCCTGCTGAATTACATCGCCACGCGGGACGAATTGGTGGCGCGGTCCGGTGCGGTGTTTGGCATGTTGGCATCGGGAAAGCTCAATCTGCGCATCGAGCATATTTATCCACTGGCCGAGGCTCCGCGGGCGCATCGCGAGTTGGAAGGACGGAAGACAACCGGGAAGCTGCTGCTGACTCCGTAGGGCGAGCAATGAAGTTTTCAGAGCAAAACTATTAGTCACTCTTCGCGAAGCAAAGAACCCCTGCATTCTGTAAACTGCATTGGCGCTGGGGGCGATCCCATCTGCAATGAGAAGTGTTGAGTAATCACGACCACAAGGAACAACCATGAAAGCAATTCGCGTGCAACGAACGGGTGGGCCGGAGGTAATGGAACTAGGTGAGGTTCCGGTTCCGCAGCCGAAGCCCACCGAAGCACAGGTGAAGGTTTCAGTTGCCGGTGTGAACTCGATCGACGGCTACTTCCGCGACGGCAGATACCGCACGCCGTTGCCGTTCGTCCCCGGACAAGAAGGCGCGGGAGTGGTAACTGCGGTGGGGTCGCAGACCAAAACGGTGAAAGTGGGCGACCGGGTGGCGTGGAGCGGAGTGTTGGGATCGTACGCCGAGTTTGTAGTGTCACCAGAGGAACATCTAGTGCCCGTGCCGGAGACTCTGACCGATCAGCAAGCGGCGGCGGCGATGGTACATGGCTTGACAGCTCACTATTTGGTGAACGACGCGCACAAACTGAAGTCGGGAGAGACGGCGTTGGTACACGCTGCTGCTGGCGGGGTTGGGCTATTGCTGGTGCAGATGGCGCGGGTGATCGGCGCGCGGGTGATTGGCACGGTTTCGAGCGTGGAGAAGGCACGGCTGGCGCGCGCGGCCGGTGCGGATGAAGTGATCGTTTTTACCGAGCAGGATTTTGAAACTGAAGTGAAGCGTCTGACAGAAGGCAAGGGCGTCGAAGTAGTTTACGACGGAGTAGGCAAGGCGACCTTCGAGAAAAATCTCAATGTCATGCGCCTGCGGGGAATGCTCGTTGTCTATGGCATGTCGAGCGGGCCAGTGCTTCCCGTTGATCCGGCGAAGCTTTCGGAGAAAGGGTCGCTTTACATGGCGCGCACTACTCTGGCGCACTTCACTGCGACTCGCGAAGAATTACTGGCCCGCACCAGCGCACTCTTTGGCATGATCGCCGAGGCTAAGATCGAGCTGCGGATCGCGAAAACGTATCCGCTGGCGGAAGCAGCGCAGGCACACCGCGATATGGAAGCTCGCAAGGTCGCAGGCAAGCTATTGTTGATCGTGTGAGATGCTCTATGAAGTCAATTCCCCCTACGTTAAGAACTAGCGCCGATTAACGCTTTCTGCCGTAATTGCGCGCGTAGTCCGGCGCTGCTTGTCCGTGCAAAAGGCGCGAATCGTCGATGGGCGTTCCCACCTTCATCTCAAGCGGAACAATTCCAGCCCAGGTTGGAAACGAATAATCTTCTTCGTCGTCGACGACCGGACCGCTACGAACCTTGGCAGAAAACTCGGCAATTGGCAGTCGCAGTACGGATGTTGCCTTGAGTTCGCGCTCGTTGGGCTGGCGCGAATCCGCCCAGCGGCCGGGAATGATGTGTTCGGAAAGCAGTCTCAATGCCCCGATCTTTTCCGTAGGATCATCCACCAGCATTGCCTTGCCGAGGATCACAACCGAACGGTAATTCATGGAGTGATTAAAGATGGAACGGGCGAGCACGAGTCCATCGAGCAGAGTGACGGTCACGCAAACGGCAACGCCATCTTTCATTTGGCGCAACATGCGGCTGGCGGCGGAGCCGTGAATATACAGGTTATCGTCTTTGCGTCCATAGGACGTTGGAATCACGAATGGCTGGCCATCCGACACGAACCCAACGTGGCACAGAAATCCTTCGTCCAAAATTCGATAGGCTACCTCGCGGTCATAAACGGCACGATCGGCTTCGCGGACCAGACGGGTCCGCAGCGTTGGGGTATAAGGCTGAGACATGTGGGAATGAACTCCGGCAAGCGCCAAGGATGGGTAAAGGAAAAGTGTAGCACCCGCAACCGGGTCAAAGCTGTCACTGAGCAGGGTTCCCGGGCAACCTACCGGCCCAGTGGATGGTACTGATTTTCGCGATAGGCGAGACTGAAGATGATCGCGACAATTAACAGTACGACCGGAGTGAAGACACTGGCCTCCGGACCCACGCTGCCGCCGGTCAGCCAATGTGGTCCATTGAAAGCGGAGTTGAAGAAGCTGTGATAGGGCGCGAGGCCGCTATCGGGCACACCGTAGAAAAAGGTTTGTCCCCAGTCCCATCCTGCGTGGAATCCCACCGCCCACCACAGATTGCCGGTACGGCGCAGGAAAAGGCAAAACAATAATCCGAAGCAAACTACGGAGAGCAATCCGGGCTTGGTTTCACCAGGATTGGCCGCGTGGGCGAGACCAAACAATGCGGATAGCAGAATCGCGGCTGGCCAGTAATCCATCCCAGTGGTCAGAGTGAACTGAAGATATCCGCGGAAGGCAAACTCTTCCGCGAGCCCAACCATGATGAACGCCGTGCCCCATGCGGCGGTAGGAAAGATAAGCGTCTTTCCGTGGGTAGCGAGCCCGGTGAGGTGAAATCCGTGCGCCAAAAATATCGCCAGCAGAGTGATGCTGATTGCGAGGAAACCGATGACGCCGCCGATCCAGAAATTTTCGCGGAAGGCAAATTTTACTGGCAAGCCATATTCACCCCACTTGCGATGCTCCATCCTGCCCATCACAAGCGCAGCGATCGCGGTGAGGGAGAAAATAACCGCCTCAGTAAGACCCGTGCCAGCAGGTGTAAGCGACGAAGCTCCAATACTGCCGGCGCCGATGTGGAGGAAGTGTACTGCCAGTGCGATCACTAAGGCAGCAACTGCGATGAGGCCGCCTATGATCGCCAAGAAGATCAGCGCTCGCCAGCCGGCACGAATTCCATTCGGTCCACGGAAAACAGGATTGGCCTCTGCCGACGGCGGAGATGGTGGCTCTGGGGGAAAAATTTCTGGAGCCGACATGCAATTAATTTACGCGAAAAACTCCGGCCTAGCTCCAGCCTTCACGTTTGGGCCCGCCGCATCACGAACTTCAAACAATGGTCGATAGGCACAAGTCTACCAATAAAGCTTCATCGCGAACTGGAACTGCCTTGGATCGTACGCTGCCGTGGCCTGCCCTGCATTGGTGAAGAGCGGGCTGACCGCGGAGACATTGTAGCGGTTGGCAATGTTAAACATGTCTGCGATCAGTTCTAAGTTGAAGCGCTCGCCGAAGTAGATCCGCTTGGCGACGCGCAGATCGTCGAACACGTTTCCGGGTGTTAAGCCGGCATTGCGGCCGAGGTTGCCATCCAGCGACAGTAGGGTTCCGTTAAAGTCCGCAATGCAGGGCTCCTGCAAAACGCCCGTGGGAGAGAACTTCGAATTTACTGAGGGAAAGCCGAGACCCGTGCATGCAGGGTTGACAAAAGTATTGGGGCGGCCGGTGAGCGCTGATTCCTGAAGATTGTCGCCGTTGCCGGTGATGATGTTGAAGGGCCGTCCGGAGTCGAACTCAATCAGCGGAGCGACCGTCCAATCACTGAAAAATTTGCCAGCGAACCCGCTGCCGCCCAGCTTGCCTGACATGTAAACTTCGCTGAATACGAAGCGATGGCGCTGGTCAAAGTCGGAATTGGAGCGGTCCAGCGCAGGATAATAGCTGTCTTGCGGTGTGAGAGTCGATTGAAGATCGGTCGAGTCATCGATGGCGTGGGACCAGGTGTAGGATCCCAGAAATTCGTAGTGGTTGCCGAATCGCTTGCGCAGATTCGCGCTAAGGCCGTGATACACAGAGCTGCCGTTGGAATAGTTCGCGTCCATGTCGCCGAAGGGAATGCAGCCGGACAAAGTTCCCGGATTGCAGGTGGTGTTGATGTCCCCGACGTTGTACCCCGTGGATGCGAGATACCCCAAAACCGCCGGGAACAGGGTAGTAACGCAAGCGCCCGCGCCGGCTCCGATTAGAGCGTTGGCAATTGACGGATTCAAACCGCTGGGGCGGAAAAAGCTGGTGAGGGCGGCCGAAACCCAGGGCTGTCCGCTGGGGTTGACGCCGCAAGGAGCAAAGCCCTGCGAGGATGGCCCGGACCCTACGCCAAGCGGTCCACCGACCGAGGCATACGAAGTCGGATCGGAAAGAGCATTGTTGAAATTTGCCACCAACAAGTCGCCGCGCTGGGCGTTGGCGTTGATGGGACGATTGAGATGGCGTCCGCCGTTGAAGTTATACGCCAGGCTTAGCGCGAAGCCGCGGCCCAGGTCCCGCTCAATCGTGAAATTCGCCTGCTGAGAATAAGAGAACACGAAGTTTTTGGATTGGGGATAACCAAACGGTTGAAAGAACAGTGGGAATCCGTCGGTTAGGTAATTCTGGTTCAGGAACAATGATTGAGGGAAGTTCAATGAGGTGAACTGCTGCTGATTGGGCAGATAACCCAGTGCGGGAGTGAGAGCCGAAGGGCCGGGCGAACATCCGGGTGTGTTGATGAGCCCTTGAAACACCGGAATCGCATTCAGATTCGCCGGATTCCCCGGGCCAGCGCAAGTTCCGGTTCCGGGAAAGGCCAACTGGCCGCTGGAGGAGCCATCGGAAGCGTCTCCCAGGAAATACAGACCGAGCAAAGGATGGTCATAGAAGATTCCGTACGAGGCGCGCACCACGATTTTGCCGTCTCCCTGCGGATCCCACGCCAAGCCCACGCGCGGCTGGATATTGTTGGTATCGGTCTGAATGCCTTTCTGAAGTCCCAGATAGTTGTATCCGGCTTGCGCGAGCGGGGTTACCGATTTGAAGGTGGGTGGAATCTCAACGTCATAGCGCACGCCGTAGTTCAAAGTGAGTTTCGGACTGACGCGCCACGAGTCCTGCCAGAAGGCTCCGATCGGAATGTTCGGGAACGAGTCGCTGGGGCTGCCAAAACCTTGTACGAAATCCCCGGGCAGCCCGGCCCCGTAGGCTTGCACTGCGTTCAAGGTGGGGAAGGGTGAGGGGAATGGGGCGACCGATCCGAAGTCGTAATTGCCGCCATAGTTGACGGTGAAGGTGGCGCTTGTCGGGATGTAGTTGAAATCGAAGCCAAACTTTGTGTTGTGGCGGCCGATGGTCCAGGAGAAATTGTCAGTGACCTGGTAGCGCTTTTCCACGCGCTGAATGTAAGAGTAAGGTTCGCGGCCGATGTAAGCGAAGCCCGGAATATTTACCGCGGGATCTGCCCCGGCGGGAATCGCCGTGTTGTAAAAGTAGGAAAGTCCGCGGCGCGCAAACTGAAAGCGCAGTTCGTTCACCTTGTTGCTGCCCAGCGTCCATGTGTCTTGCACAACCGCCGCCACATCGCGGTAGGTCTGCTCGGATGTTCGCGAGTAGGCGTTCTGTCCGAACGGTTGATCCTCGCCGCTGCCCTCGAGGCCGGTAACCGTGCTGGGACTCACGTTGACGCGCAGCGTGAGCCGGTTGTTGCTATTTATGTTGTGGTCGAGGCGCAGCGAGTACAGACTGGTCCCCTCGAAGACCGGAAAATTGCCCGACTGCGAACCCAGCGATGTATACGAGGCCGGGACATTGCTGGGGCCAAAGCTCGACGGCGCTGCACAAGCCAATGGCGTGCAACTTGTTGGGAAGCCCGAGAAGCTGGAGAGCAGTCCACCAGTTGAGCCCTGGACTAAGCCGGTTGGCCAGGTGGCGTTCAGCGCCTGCCCAGAAGACGCTCCGGCAAGAACCACGTAGTTTTCAATATTGCTGAGCCCGATCGCGCCGACTTCCGCCGGACTCAAACCCGCGAGGAATTGTGCCTGCTGCGGAGTAACCTGGATCGTTCCGAAGGGAAGCGGGACCAGGCCGCCGGCAATTGTGGAAGTGTCGAAATTCTGCAGGCCATAGTACCCGATATCGCTGGCGGGGGCGATGCTGGAAAACCCGGTCTCGTGCCGCCGCGTCACCTCGTAAGAAAAGTAGTAGTAGGTTTTGTCTTTCTTAATCGGCCCACCAAACGCCACGCCCGCTTGCACCCGTGTATAGGCGGGATTCGAAACCGTGCTGAACGGGTTCACTGCCTGAAAGTTGCGGTTCCGCAGATACCCGAATACGTCGCCGTGAAACTGGTTCGATCCGGAGCGGGTGATGATGTTAACCACTCCGCCGGAGGCGCGGCCATACTCCGGCGCGTAATTGTTGGTGATGATCTGAAATTCCTGCACCGCTTCCTGCGAAACAGTGGAGCGTACGCCGTTGGTGGCGTTGTCGGTGGCGTCTGCGCCATCGACATTGACCAGGTTCGCCCGCCCGCGCTGCCCGCTGATATTTAGCCCCGACGTGGGTGCGGCACCCAGACTCGGCGCGTTGTCGCGGACCACTTGCGAATCGGTCAAAGTAAAATTGATGTAATTGCGGCCATTAATCGGCAGATTGTCGATGCGCCGCTGCCCGATGGTGTCGGTAGTTGAAGTGCGGGATGTCTCCACTAAATCTGCTTGAGAACTTACCTCTACAACTTCTTTTCCACTTGCCACCGCCAAGGCCACCGGAAGCTCTTCCGTGCCTCCCACAGTGATGTTTACATCCGTCGCTTGCACCTTGCCGAAGCCGGGCGCTTCCACGGTAACGATGTAAGTGTCAGGAGGAAGTTGTTGAACGGTGTAGCCTCCCTGGCCGTCGCCCGTAGCGGTACGTACCACGCCCTTTTCAACATCGCTTACAGTGACGGTCGCGTTGGGCACCAGGCTGCCTTTCGGATCCCTCACGGTGACATGGAGGTCGCCGGTAGAGACGCCGCCCTGACCGAAAGCAAGGCAGGAAAGTAACAGGACTAAGGTTGAGACGGAGAAAGTTTTTACACGGCCGGCCG
>JBAUVJ010000236.1:0-13845 GCA_049583165.1 Candidatus Sulfotelmatobacter sp.
ACGTGCCTGTGGTATGCCAGTTCATCAAGCCGAAGTACAGCAAACAGCCCGGGAGCGAAGGCGGAAACCCGGCGGCGGAGATCATGGAAATTTTCTTCAGCCATGAGCCCGATATTCGGGGCCAGCATATTTTGCTGGTTGAGGGGCTGGTGCATTCGGGGGTTACCAGCGAGTTCCTGATGAGCGATTTGCGGGCGCGGGGGGCGGCCTCCGTGAAGCTGGTGACGCTGCTCGACCGGCAGTCGGCCCGGCGCGTGGCTTTGCAGCCCGACTACTTTGGTTTTCTGGTTGATGATGTGTTCCTGGTCGGCTACGGGTTGGGAGCGGTTGAGCAAACCAACCGTAATATTCCCTATCTGGCTGCGGCGCCGGTGGGCGCGATGACTTAAGGTATCGAAAGTTATGGCTGTGGCGACGCGCCTTTTTCCCCCAGAAAAGGTAGAATAAAGGCCTTAGGGAATTTTCCTATCCAAAGTGCTGAAACGGCATCTAATTTAAGTGGCAGGAGCCTTGGGCTTCATACAATCTGATCGAGCCCCGGTTTCTTCAGGAGTTTCTTGGTGAATTCGACAGTCAAAACGGTAGCTTTCTGGCTGGTAATCGGTTTGTCCGCGCTGTTGTTGTGGCAGGTGATTCAGGCCGGCCGCAGCGGGCAGAAGGACAAGGAAGTCAATTTCACGCAATTCTTGAGCGACGTGAACCAAGGGAACGTCCATGAAGTCACCATCGACGGCCAACAGGTACACGGGAAGGCCCGCGACGGGTCTGCGTTCCACACCACGGTGCCGGCGAATTATCCCGACATGTTCAAGACGCTCAACGACAAGGGCGTATCTGTAAATATCAAGGACGTGAACAGCGGAAGCTGGCCGCTGCAATTGCTGGGGACATGGGCTCCGCTCATCCTGCTGGGAGCGTTGTGGTTTTTCATGATCCGGCAGATGCAGACCGGCGGAAACAAAGCTCTGTCGTTCGGCAAGAGCCGCGCGCGGTTGCTTTCCATGCAGCAAAAGAAAGTGACGTTTAAAGATGTGGCCGGGGTGGAAGAGGCCAAAGAGGAGCTGCGCGAGATTATTGAATTTCTGCGCGAGGCGCAGAAATTCCAGAAACTTGGCGGCAGGATTCCCAAGGGAGTGCTGCTGGTTGGACCTCCGGGAACGGGCAAGACGTTGTTGGCGCGGGCAGTTGCCGGCGAAGCCAACGTTCCTTTCTTTTCGATCTCCGGTTCGGATTTTGTGGAAATGTTTGTGGGCGTTGGTGCCAGCCGGGTTCGCGATTTGTTTGAACAAGGCAAGAAGAACGCGCCCTGCATCATCTTTATTGACGAGATTGACGCTGTGGGTCGGCATCGCGGAGCGGGCCTAGGTGGTGGTCACGACGAGCGTGAGCAAACGCTGAACCAGTTGCTGGTAGAAATGGACGGCTTCGAGTCGAATGAAGGCGTGATTCTGATGGCGGCGACGAACCGGCCTGACGTGCTTGATCCTGCACTGCTGCGGCCGGGACGATTCGATCGCCGGGTTGTGGTGAGCCGTCCTGATGTGCGCGGGCGCGAAGAAATTCTGCGGGTGCATACCCGGAAGATTCCACTGGCCGAGGATGTCGACCTCTCAGTATTGGCGCGTGGCACTCCGGGATTTTCTGGGGCGGACTTGGCCAACATGGTGAACGAAGCGGCCTTGGCGGCGGCGCGGCAGAATCGCAAGGCCGTGCTGATGTTCGATTTTGAAGTGGCCAAGGACAAAGTGCTGATGGGCGTGGAGCGCAAGTCACTGATTCTCTCCGATGAGGAAAAGAAGGTGACGGCGTATCACGAAGCTGGACACGCCTTGGTTGCGGCCAAGTTGCCGGGCTCCGATCCGGTGCATAAGGTCACAATTATTCCGCGCGGCATGGCATTGGGCGTAACTATGCAGTTACCGGTTGACGACCGGCACAACTACACCCTGGATTACTTGAAGACCGACCTCGCGATTCTAATGGGCGGGCGTTTGGCCGAGGAATTGTTCCTGAACCAGATGAGCACGGGCGCGGGGAACGACATTGAGCGGGCCACGGAGATGGCGCGCAAGATGGTTTGCGAGTGGGGCATGAGCGACCTTGGACCACTGACCTTCGGCAAGAAAGAAGAGCAGATATTCCTGGGCCGCGAGATCAGCCAGCACCGCGACTATAGCGAAGACACCGCAATCAAGATTGATGGCGAGGTCCGCAAGCTGGTGAACCAGGGATACGAAACGGCAAAGAACATTCTGGAAGGCAGCCGCGACACGTTGCAGAGGATCGCGATGGCTTTGCTGGAGCGGGAAGTGCTGGATGCTTCCGAAGTGATGCTGCTGGTCGAGGGCAAGGAACTGCCTCCGATGAAGTCTCCCTCCAAACCGGATGATGGCGTGCAGCAGGTGTTGAAGCCGGAGCCGGGACGCGGAATTGCGAAGGGCGGGGAAAGTCCGGCGCGAGCGTAGTACAAGCGGGCAGATTTTGGGGTCCGGCCAGCTCGATGAGGAGTTTCCGTATGACCATCGATGAACGACTTGACCGGCTTACTGAACGGCATGAGGCTCTTACACAGTCGGTCGAACTGATTGCGCGCACGACGCAGGATGTTGTGCGCACCGCTCAGGAGAATGCCGGGCAGATTAGTTCGCTTAGGGATCGGATTGACGGTCTCCGGGAAGCGTCTGCATCTCTCCTTCAGATCGCGCAAATTCACGAAAACCGCATCTCTGGATTGGAAGGCGGGAAGTAGACAAATTTGTTACGAAACTTCGTGCCGTCCCTGAGGGAACTCAGGTTCATCCCACTTTTGGTTTCCCGGCACTGCCGTGCCGGGCTTTCACATCCCGCCGCGACGCGGCTGGAGCGTCGTTAGTCCGCCAGTCGTGCAAGTCCTCGCGTTCTGTAACACCTCCACTAGTTTCGTAACAGACCCCATTAATAGATGCGGATGAGCGGTTTCTCGAATTCAGAGACATCGCCGATGCAGGTCGCGGGAACTCCCGCATCTCTCAATTCGCGGACGAGTTCTTTGCTGTCCTCTTCCGCGATCGAGATGAGAAGTCCGCCAGCGGTTTGAGGATCGAAAAGCAGAGTCTTGAGTTCGGGAGTGATGGCAGCTTCGTAATCCACGAGACATTCGGCGAAGTCGCGATTGTTGTTGAGACCGCCGGGTATGTAACCCGCGCGAATGCACTCCAAAGCGCCGGGCAGGACTGGAATATCTTTGGAAAAGAATCGCAGCGCGACGTTACTGGCCAGAGCCATTTCGCGGGAGTGGCCGATCAGGCCGAAGCCGGTGACATCGGTCATGGAATGAACGCGGAATTCCCGCTGCTGAATTACTTCCGCGGCGCGTTTATTCAGGGTGGTCATCGATTGAACGGCGCCATCGATCCAGGCTGGTTCGGCTTTGCCCCTCTTGATCGCGGTGGAGATCACGCCGGTGCCCAGCGATTTGGTGAAGATGAGTGCATCGCCGGGCTTGGCGCCTGCGTTGGTGAGAACTTTGCGGGGGTTGATGAGTCCGGTGACGGCGTATCCGAACTTGGGCTCGTCGTCACGAATGCTGTGGCCGCCGATTACGAAGCATCCGGCCTCGACCATTTTCGAGAGGCCGCCGGCGAGGATGCGCTCGAGGATTTCGAGTTCTGCTTTCTCAGGAAAGCAGACCAAGGCCAGCGAGGTTACGGGTTTCCCGCCCATGGCATAAACGTCGCTCAGCGCGTTGGTGGCTGCGATTTGGCCGAAGACGTAGGGATCGTCAACCACGGGAGTAAAAAAATCGACAGTCTGGACCAGGGCTTGATCGGGCGCGATCTGATAGACTCCGGCGTCGTCGGCGTGATCGAAGCCGACCAGAACGTTGGGGTCGTGTTGCCGGGGGAGCTTGCCAAGAACCTTATCCAGAGCGGCCGGGCTTAGCTTGGACGCACAGCCCGCGGCTTTTACGGATTCGGTGAGACGGAATGATTTAACTTCGGGCATGGGGTCATTGTACCGTCGCCAGTACCGAGTACCGGGTACTGAGTTGCGAGCAAGTCTCTGACTTATTTTGATGGGCGGTAGGAGGATGGTGAATCAGCACTCTATTTCACGACGACATCGATGACTTGAATGTCGGGATATTGACGGTTCCACTGGGCGGAGATGCTTTCAAAGGTTAGGCGAAAAGGTTTGCTCTGGGCGGGAGCGAGCGGAGAGATGCTGAAGTCCACGGCTTCTGGATAGGGGCCATCGGTTTTCAGGACCTGCATGGGGATTTCTTCGCGCTGGGCGAGTTGGCCCATGTCGTCTTTAAACTGGACTTCGACAATCACATGGGTGACGGTTTTATTGCCGGAGTTGGTGACGGTTCCGTCGACGTAGCTGACGGTGGCTCCTACAAAATTCTCGGCGGCGCTCATCTTGAAATCGGAGAGCTTCAGGTTGGCGGCGTAGGGAGGAGGTCCGGAGGCGGTTTTGGGCGCGCTTCGAAGAAGAAACGCGAAGAGGACGGCAATGGCGATGACAACTGTCACGGCGATGGCGATGGTGCGCCGGCTCGAATCGCGTTCTTCTTCGCGTCCTCCGGCTACCGGAGTTGGTTGAATCAGGCCGCCCATGTGAGTCGATTGTACGCTGGAGATTAGTTGCCGGTCTTGAAGAATGAAACGAGGAACAGCACGCCGAAGAGCAAGTCAATGCCGCCGAGCGCGAAATCTTGCAGGTGCAGGCGATTTTGCAGATAGAGAACGAGCAAGGTCGCGGCATAGCCGAATTTCTCGAGGACGGAAGGAATCATCATGGGGCGGAGGCGCACCGGGTCTCGCGCAATCACGATGAATGCGAACTGGAAGGCGAGGCCGACGCTGACGAAGCCGTAGTAGAACGCGGGATGGGTGACCGGCGGCGGGTCCTGGCGGCCGATGAGATCGAAGATGAAATAGAGCGGCGTGAGTACCAACAGGCCCCAGAGGGCGGCGAGCCAGAAGACGATCTTGGCGAATTTCATGCGAGCGATTATTCGCCGCCGACGGTGAGGCCGTCAATTCGGAGCGTTGGCGCGGCGACGGAGCCGCGGAACTCGAGATCGCTCGCTACCTCGGTGATGTTGAAGAACATTTCTTTCAGGTTCCCGGCTACGGTGATCTCTTCGACCGGGTAAGCGAACTCACCGCCGGAGATCCAGAGGCCGGAGGCGCCACGGGAATAATCGCCGGTGACCAGGTTTGCGCCGTGTCCCAAGAACTCGGTCACGTAGAGACCTTCTTTGATTTCGGAAATCAATTGCTTCGGCGTCCAGGCTCCGGGCTGGAGGAAGTAGTTGCCGGGGCCGATGCCCGGAGTGCCGGCGAGTCCACGGGAGGCGTTGCCGGTGGTCTTGAGGGCGAGCTTTTTCGCCGTGTAGGTATTCAAAAGATAAGAGCTCAGCACGCCGTTCTCGATGACCACCGTTCGACGCGTGGGCACGCCCTCGCCATCGAAGGGACTGGTGCCGAAGCCGCCGGGGATGGTTCCGTCGTCGATGATGGTGACGTTGTTGCCGGCGATTTTTTGTCCCAGCTTGCCGGCGAGGAACGACGCGCCACGGTAGACGGAGTCGCCGTTGATGCCTTCGAAGATGTGTTCGAGGATCGACGTGGCGACCATGGGATCGAAGATGATCGGGACTTGCGCGGTCTTGGCCTTGCGCGCACCTAAACGGCGAAGTGTGCGCTCTGCCGCGACTTTGCCGACCTGCTCGGGCGATTCGAGCTTACTCAGCGTGCGCGCAACGGAGAACCAATAATCACGCTGCATGGCGCCGTCTTCGGTTTGCGCGATGGGGACGGCGGCTACGGAGCAATAGGAGCGGCGGTATTCGCCGACGAAGCCATGCGAGTTGGCGAGAACTTTGTGGCCGGTGGCGGCGTCGAACGATCCGCCTTCGGAGTTCTTGATGCGCGGATCGAAATCGAGCGCGGTTTTTTCGGCGCGGCGGGCGTAGTCGATGCGATCGGGGCCGGGGAGGGAGTAGACGTCTTCGTGATAAAGAGCTAGGTCGCCGGTGAGTTGGCCGAGTTGCGAAGCTTCGGGGATGCCGCCGAATGGGTCTTCCGATGTGATCTTGGAAAGTTCGAGTGCGGACTTGACCATGCGGTCGAGAGCGGCGGGAGAAAAATCGCTCGAGTAAGTGCTGGCGGCGCGCTGGCCGCGAAAGACGCGCACGCCGATGGACCGTGAGCCGGATTCTTTCAGGGTTTCGACCTGGCCGAGGCGGACTAATGTGGAGAATTCATCGCCTTCGCGCACGACGCATTCGGCAGCGGTCGCGCCTCCGTTCATGGCGCGGCGGACGATGTCCTGGGCGAGTTCGCGGAGGTCAGATTCGAGCTTTGGGTTTCTAGTTTCGAGTTCGGTCGAAGGCATAGATTGATTATCCCAAGTTTTGCCGGGTTGTGTCCCTTCCGAAAGCAAACGGCGCGATGGCGGCAAAGTACTTGAGTATAATGCAATATTACCTTACAATGGGAAATTATGAGCACACTCACGGTAACCGCGCGAGGACAGGTAACTTTTCGCAAAAGTGTGATGCGTCATCTCGGCATCAAGCCGGGAGAAAAAATCGAGTTGGACTTGCTTCCCGATGGCCGAGGCATGATCCGCGCGGCGCGGCCGGGAGGAACTATCGACGACTTCATTGGGTTCCTTGCGGGAAAAACGAAGAAGGTCGCGACTATCGAGGAGATCAATGAGGCGGCAGCCGATGGCTGGGCCGGAAAGGTACGCGTCGCCAGAAAATGAAAGTGACCGTCGATACCAATATTCTGGTACGCGCCGTCGTACGCGACGATGGGAGGCAGGCGGAAGCCGCCGCTAAGCTCTTGCGCAACGCCGATCTCCTTGCGGTCGCCGTATCGAGTCTGTGCGAGCTAGTGTGGGTTCTGCGCCGCGCGTACGGATTCTCGGCGACGGCCGCCGCCGCGGCGATTCGCGCTCTGATTGGGGCAGGCAACGTAGAAGTAGACCGTCTCATGGTCGCGGCGGGACTCGCCATGCTCGACGCGGGCGGGGATTTTGCCGATGGCGTGATTGCCTACGAAGGCCAATGGCTCGGCGGAGAGACCTTTGTTTCGTTCGATAAGGAGGCGGTGGAGATGCTCAGGGCGCAGGGGCAGACGGCGCGGCTGCTGTAGCCTCGTCGACGTGGTTTTTTTCTTTTCTTACCTGTTTAACGGCAGATGAAGCCTTACCGCTGAGCGACGTTAGGAATACGAGGGCTCTCCCTTAGCTTCGTCCGTACAGCCCAAGACCAAACCCAATGACTTAAGGTAATCATCCCTTAGGCTCACGTAGGTGCTACTTGTCCCTAGTTCTACGTGTGCCGTGTGCAGAGGTAATGGTCTTAAAACTCGTAACATTGGCCTCTAGGCTAAATGTTGCAAACCAAGGACGCTGTTCCTTCTTATACATTCGCAGGATCTTGGGTTTGAGTTTGATGACCGCGCCGAGCCAGCGTCGATATTCTTCTGGTGTATTTGCACTGTGCGCGGTGGCAATGATGGTTACATTGGGGCATTTCTTTATTTCCTCAATGTGGGTTTTTGCCATTTCGCGATCATGTGTGAGCAGTAACCACTTTTCCTCATGACATTTGCGAATGACGGGCGTATCGAGAACGCCATTTTGCTTGCCTTTTCTCGCGTCTGGGAAAACAACTCTGAAGTCGCGAATCTCAAAATAAGGAGCAAGCGTAGCGACGGCTGAATCGCTGGCGAAGCAGTCATCCAAGAAAACTATGCAGTCGTCACGCCACTTTTGGTATGGTTTTGTCAACGTGGGCTAGGGCCTGTCTGACCTGCTTTGCATCGACGCGATAATCCTCGGCAATTGCTTCCGGTCTTTCCCCGTGTACGGCTCGGCCCCAAATCATATTTACAGGAATTCTTGTTCCTCGCAGCACAAGCCTGCCCGACATTACCTCAGGGTTCAACGAGACCGGTGTGCTGATGTCATCGTCCGCTGCGTATCGCCAAGGGAAAATCTCATTGTGGTCCTTAGAGATCCGGACGCCCCACGTTTTTACAACCTCTGGGATGTAGTCCGGTCGCGCAGAGTCGCCCAGTATTACGGCCCGGCGTCTGCGGCGACCTTTTCCAGGAATGATTAAGGCGAGTCGCGCCATGACATCAATTTCGTGCGTCAATAGCGGGTGATTGCTTCCGGTTTTCTCCCGTGCATCGTGCATTGCGTTACGAAGATATTGGAGCGATTTGGCGTGCTTCGAGCGGAGCAATTGAACCTTGTAAGCCTCCTCCAAATCTTCAAAGGAGAGCAGCGCAACTTTGCCCACAAAACCAGATGGCCTCAGAATAGGTCGTTCGCCCGCGTACCATGCAAATAGACGGCTAGAGCTCATTGCGAGGAACGTAGCGGCCTCGCGGAACGTGTACGTTGGCAGAGACTGTATAGGCTGATTCGGCTCTCGAATTGGTTTTCTTGTCAGCACGGCGACGAAAGAACTAGAAATAGTAGCATTCCGGTCAAGTGGACTTAGTTTCTTATCGGCAAACGCACGCCATCTTTTGCGTCGTGTCTACTGGCGGACGCATAGTGGGCATACGCGCAAAACAGCGCCGAAGATGCGCAGCCCGCGCGGTCAAGCCGCTCTTTGGGTTCGCTGCTCTTGGGAAACAAACCGGTACGCCACAGGTAAGCAGCGCCAAAGGCGAAAGAGACTAGCCGAAACGATCCGACGACATTTGTCCTCATCCGGCTCCGCCCAATTTACTGCATAAACCCGCCGGGATCTTTCTTGGCGGTGCCGCCGACGGTTAGGCGATCGATCTTGATGGTCGGAATGCCTACGCCTACGGGGACGGCTTGGCCGTCTTTGCCGCAGGTGCCGACACCTTCGTCGAGTTTCAGATCGTTGCCGACCATGGAGACGCGGGTTAGAACATCGGGACCGTTACCGATCAGGGTTGCGCCTTTGATGGGAGCGGTGATCTGACCGTCTTCGATCATGTAGGCTTCGCTCGCACCGAAGACGAATTTGCCGTTGGTGATATCGACCTGGCCTCCGCCGAAGTTGACGGCGTAGATGCCGCGCTTCACCGAACGAATAATGTCTTCCGGATTGTCCTGGCCCGCCAGCATGTAGGTGTTGGTCATGCGGGGCATGGGGATGTGCTCGTAGCTTTCGCGGCGTCCATTGCCGGTGTCGGCGATGCCCATGAGGCGCGCGGAAAGCTTGTCGCTCAAATAGCCTTTCAGGATTCCTTTTTCAATCAGCACGGTTTCCTGCGTGGGCTCGCCTTCATCATCGACGTTCAAGGAACCGCGGCGCCAGGGCATGGTGCCGTTGTCGATGACGGTGCAGCCTTCGCTGGCTACGCGTTTGCCGATCAGTCCGGCGAATGCAGAGGTTTTTTTACGATTGAAATCGGCTTCGAGGCCGTGGCCGACGGCTTCGTGCAGCAGAACGCCGGGCCAGCCGGGGCCGAGAACTACTTCCATTTCCCCAGCGGGAGCTTCGCGCGCGTCGAGCTGAAGGATTGCCTGACGTGCGGCTTCTTTCGCGAAGAACTCGGGATTTTTGTCACCGAAGAAGAAGTCGAGAGCGACGCGTCCGCCGCCGCCGGAACCGCCGCGAGCTGAATTGCTTTCGGTCTTAGCGATACAAGACACGTTCACGCGGGCGAGCGGCTGGGAATCTTCCGCGAAGGTTCCGTCGGAGGCGACCACTAGAATGTTCCGCAGTTCATCGGAGTAGCTGGCGCGGACTTCCTGAATGCGGGGATCGTAGGCGCGAGCAGCTTTGTCGGCGCGCATCACCAGCTCAACTTTTGCGGTGATCTCGGCATCGACCGAGGGGAGAGTTACTGCATAAAGACTGCGCGCCGCAGTCTGCCGAAAACCGGCTACCGGAGTCTTTGCGGGAGCGCTGGCGATCAATGCCGCGGTGCGCGCCGCGTGCAGGATGCGGCTGGCGGAAAGATCGTCGGTGTAGGCGTATCCGGTGCGCTCACCGGAGACGACGCGCACGCCGCAGCCGGCGGAGATGCCTTGCGAGGCTGACTTGACCATGGACTCATCCACCATCAGCGAGGTGGAAGAGAGATATTCGAAATAAAGATCGGCGTAGTCGCCGCCGGCGGAAAGAGCGGCGGCCAGATAACGTTCTAGATCGTTTTCGGTGACGCCGTAGTGGTCGAAGAAGAAGCGTTGCTTATCTTTATTGTTTGCCAGACTATTCGCGAGAAGTTGTTTGTCCAAGCTTTTACTCACAAGGTTTAGATGCCGCCGTGCTGGACGCGGACTCAGTTGAGCGGGTGGTTCATTATCCCATAGGCGGATACGAAGTTGAGCAGGAGACATCCACAGCCAACGAGTGACGATGGTCACATGTCACAGACGCGGGGCCCGTGCGCACTGGACAATCGCCACACTGGACAATCGTTGCAATGGACAATCTGGAATGAGAAATTCCCAATGCCGACGGTGACGCCGCAAGCCCTAACCCGCACGGTGCAGGATTTTCTCAGCGAGGCGGCCGGGGCTGTGGTGCTGGAAAATGGAGCTGTGGCCTTCGATCTGGCGCGATCGAAGTACTCGATTTCAGGCGAGTACAACCGCTGCCTGCTTCATCTGTGGTCGGCGGAGCGAAACGCGGTGAGGCGCGTGCTGGAGGCTGAAGTCAAGAATGGGACGCTTCGGCTGGCGGTGCAGCGAATGGGCCAGGCGAGGCCCTCGAAGCTGGAAATTTGCCGGGAACGCGACCGGCGATCGCCCTCGACTCGGCGAATTTGCCGCGCCGCCTACGAGCAAAAGCTGCGCAGGACGCTGGAGCGCCATTTCGCGGACTTCAAGGTCGTGCGGCTTACTGGCGGGGTGGACCTGGAGAAATCGTTTGGCCCGATCTACGCGCGAGGGTTGATCCGGCGCGGACGTGCGGCATTTGCGTTGCTCGGAGTGAATGCGCGGGAGACGCAATCGTCCATCGATGCGGCGCTTACGTTTGGCATTCTGTGGCTGGATGTTTGCCGGCAGTCGCAGGCAGCGAATGTTTTGGTGGAGGGTTTGCAGTTGTTTGTTCCGGTTGGGACTTCCGGGCTGGTGCGGGAACGGATGGCGAATTTGAACCGCGATGCGGCTAAGTGGTCGCTGTTTGAGTTGGATGAGCGATGCGATGCGCTGGTGGAAATTGATTGCACCGATCGCGGTAATGTGTCGACGCGGCTGGTGCACGCTGCCGACCGTGAACAAGCGCTCTGTCGATTCAAGGAATCGATCCAGCGGGTGCAGGAGATCCTGCCGAACTGCGAGATCGATTTGCTGTCGGCAGCGGAGTTGGTTTTCCGGTGGCGCGGGCTGGAGTTCGCGCGGGCACGGCTGGGCTGTGTTCCGGGTTCGTTTCAAAGCAGCGAGGAGATCGTGTTCGGAGTCGGCGCGGAGGAAAAAGTTCTGGAGAAGTCCAATGAGCCTGCGTTCGTTGAACTGGCGCACTGCCTGCGCGATACTCGTCATCCTTACGGCCCGCGCCAGCACCCGCTGTGGCGCTTGCGTCCGGAGAGGTGGTTGGAGTCGCTGGTTGTGAAGGATGTGAATGTGGTGGATGACAGCCTGGATGGGTCGTGGGAGTATTCGCAGATTCCGGCCTTCTCCGCTGCGGACCGGGCCATGATCGATGTACTTACGACTACGCAAGCTGGGCGGCTGGCGGTGGTGGAGTTGAAGGCGGACGAAGATATTCATTTGCCATTGCAAGGGTTGGATTACTGGGCGCGCGTGGAGTGGCATCATTCGCGGGGCGAGTTTCCGAGCTTTGGATATTTTGAGGGCCGGGAGTTATCGCGGGAGAAGCCGCTGCTGTTTCTGGTGGCTCCGGCATTTCATGTGCATCCCGCCACCGATGTGTTGCTGCGCTATCTTTCGCCGGAAATTGAATGGGAATTTGTGGGGATTGACGAGCGATGGCGGGAGGGAGTGAAGGTCGTGTTTCGAAAGCGTCCAGAGCGTAAGCACCATCTCACGGGCTAAGGAATGTGCGTGAGAGGGCCGGTGCCGTCCCCTTCGGGACTGGTTCCAAGTTTTCGCTTCTACCCGGCACTTACGTGCCGGGCTATCATATGCCGCCCCTTCGGGGCTGGAATTTGATGGTTCCGTTCCTCCCCTTTGCCCGAAATCTAGTTCTCACGCTCGCATGCCTGATGCTCGCGAATGCTGCCGAACGTCTTTTCTACTCTGGGGTTCCGTTTTTCGTAACGCTTCAGAGAAATTTAAATTGGCGGCTTCATTGTGAGTTAACATGCCGCGCATATCGGGCAAAAATAGTTGCCCAATCAGCCGCCACTCGCCTTGGTAACCCAGGAAAATCGAGAGGATGAGAATATGCGAACTAACACCCCCCCACTGACAGCTTTGACTGTCAGCATTTGTACAGCTTTGTTCTTGCTGTTCACGATTTCAGGACAAGCCCAGCAGAAAACTCAGGTACTGCACAACCATGTGCGTGCCGTGGTGGCTAACGGACAGGCCGCTCCTGTCGGCGTGCTTGCGGCCACGAAGCGCATGAACCTTGCCATCATGCTCCCGCTTCGCGACCAACCCGAACTCACAAGCTTTCTAGGGCGGCTCTATGATCCCAACAGTCCCGACTTTCGTAAATTCCTCAGCGTGGCCGAGTTTACTGAAACTTACGGTCCAACTGCACAGGACTACCAGGCGGTCGTAGATTTTGCCAAGGCCAATGGTTTTACCGTGACCGACACGCCTGCGAATCGCCTGCTGGTGGATATCAACGGAACGGTGGCGCAGATCGAGAGCGCCTTCCATGTGGTGATGACGGTGTACCAACATCCCACGGAAAACCGGACGTTCTATTCGCCGGATCGAGAGCCCTCGCTGGCGCTAAGCGTGCCGGTATCGCATATCGCCGGCTTGAATGATTACTCCATACCGCGGCCCAAACTGAAGAGACTTGCCGCAGGTTCGAGAGCGCGCAGCCACGCCACTGGCTCAGGCCCGGATGGCTCCTACCGTCCCTCTGACATGCGGGAAGCGTACTACGGTTCCGGTTCGCTCACTGGTACGGGACAGTCGGTCGGCCTGTTGGAATTTGATGGCTATGAGACGGCCGATGTGACCGGCGATGAAGGCGGAGTTACCTACACCGTTCCCATCACGAATGTGCTGGTGGACGGTGGCAGCGGGGCATCTGACGGCGACGATGGCGAACAGGCACTGGACGTTGCGCAAGCAATTGGCATGGCCCCGGGTTTGACTTCAGTTCGCGTCTACATCGCGCCGGGAACTTCTTCGATCGGCGTGGGCGACGTCGACATATTCAACAAGATGGCCACGGATAATATCTCCAAGTCGTTGAGCTGCTCGTGGGGATGGAATCCGGATGACACTTCGGATGACGATCCTATCTTTCAGGAATTTGCGGCGCAAGGGCAGAATCTTTTCGTCGCTTCCGGAGATGCGGGAGCATATACCGGAAACAACGCCAATGATGAAAGTTATCCGGCGGAAGATGTTTACGTCACTGCCGTTGGCGGAACTGATCTGACGACTAATGGAGCCGGTGGCGCATGGGAATCGGAGACGGCGTGGGCCGACAGCAGCGGCGGTCCAGCTGACAACGGGTTCGCCATTCCGAGCTGGCAGGTTGGCGTGGCTGATTCGGCGAACGGAGCGTCTTCCACCATACGCGATCTGCCGGATGTGGCTGCGGAGGCCAATTTCGACAACATTCTCTGCGATGACGGGGATTGCACTTACAACGAAACGGGCGGGACCAGTTACGCCGCGCCCAGGTGGGCTGGTTATCTCGCGCTGGCCAACCAACAGAACGTGACTAATCACAGCACGACGCTGGGC
>JBAUVJ010000237.1:0-13859 GCA_049583165.1 Candidatus Sulfotelmatobacter sp.
CAATAAAGCTGCATGTATATCCATGAGTCCCAATGAAGTCGCCGTGTATGTCTGAAATTCGAATAGAGGTGCCAAGTGCGCAATAAAAGATTCAAACTGTCGCTGGACGAATGGGCGGTGGGATTCGCACTTCTGCTGGCGGTGCTTATTCGCTTCAACCTTGTTCCAAAGATTCCGTGGTAGTTCGCTTTCTCGCGCCGGGAGAACCCTATGAGTACTTCAGTCGCTGTCGAACAACGCGCATCAGCCAACTTCTCGTCGAGTCTCTTGAGATTTGTTCCGGGAGTCATTCTGCTGGCTGTGATCGGATACGGAGGCAAGTTCATTGAACAATCGGTTGCTCGCTACGGCAAGAGCCATCATCTCAGCCTGCCGAACATCGAGTACGTACTGTGGGCGATCCTAATCGGTCTTGCGATCTCCAATACGATTCGGATTCCCGCGGTATTCAAGGCAGGTATTGACACCTATGAATTCTGGTTGAAAGTCGGGATCGTTTTGCTGGGTGCGCGCTTCCTTCTCGGTGATGTCATTAAATTGGGCGGTCTGAGTCTGGGATTGGTACTGATCGAACTCCTGGTTGCGATTGCCTTGATGACTGCCCTGGGACGATTATTCAACCTCAGTCCAAAACTAATCAGTCTCCTGGCCGTAGGCTCATCGATTTGCGGCGTCTCCGCCATCATCGCAACGAAAGGAGCGATCGATGCCGACGATGAAGATTCGTCGATGGCGATTGCCGCCATTCTCGCCCTTGGAGCGATCGCGCTCTTCACCTTTCCTTTCATCGGGCATTTGCTGGGCATGAGTAACCACGCCTACGGGCTGTGGAGTGGATTGGCGGTGGATAACACGGCGGAAGCCGTGGCTGCTGGAGCGCTTTATTCCGACGCCGCCGGTAAGATCGCAGTATTGGCCAAGACAGCTAGAAACGCGATGATAGGCTTTGTCGTGCTCGCCTATGCCATCTATTGGGCGAGCAAGGGACAGGCTCAAACCGTCCAAAACAAAGCGGCATTCCTTTGGCAGAAATTTCCAAAGTTCGTTCTTGGATTCCTGCTGATATCGCTTCTGGCCACGGTCGGCGTATTCAACAAGGAACAGATCGGCAGCCTGGGAAACTTATCGCGCTGGGCGTTCTTGCTGACGTTTGCGGGCGTTGGACTGCGGACGAATCTGCGCGAAATGCGGAAACAGGGATTGCGTCCCTTCATCGTGGGAGCGGTAGGAGAGATCGTAATCGCAGCGCTGACTCTGGGAATGGTGATCGGCGCCGACAGAATTTTTCACTTCGCGTGAGAGCTTAACCACTGCCGTCGATCACACATCTCTGCAAATTTCTTAACCGAACGTGAAGGCAAAAGCCTGAACGCCCGGGTCGAGGAATTCGATCTCAAACGTCCGGTCTTCTACGTCGCCTTTTTGCCGGATGAGTTGGTAGAGACGGTGCTCTCGAACTTCGCCGGTGCCGTCGGGAGCGGTATCCGCGCCATGATCGTCGCCGGGGGCGGTGCCGTCTAACGTCACTCGAAAGCGAATGGGCTTGGAACTTTTGGTTGGTCCCAATACCACGTGCAGATCGCGGGCATGAAAGCGGAAAAAAATCTTTCCGCCCGCCGACTGGAGCACCGCGCTTTCAGCGCCCACGTTCCATGATCCGCTCAATCCCCATTGATTCAAGGAGGGTCTAGCGGGCGGACTATAAGTCTTGCGCGAATCCTTGGCTAATGATTCGGGTGATGCAAAGTGCTCGGCGCGATGATAGCCGATGTAGGTCTCAGGAGAACGCACCACATTTCCCTGGCTCGGCGCTGCCTCGACTCCGCTGGCAGATACGTCGACCGTGCCTCCGCTCAAGCCGGTTGCTCCATTTTCTTTCAAAAGTTCCTGGATGACCCGCTCCGACTCGGCGTACTCGCCTTCGCCAAAGTGGTGGTAGCGAATGTGGCCCTTGCCGTCGATGAAGTAGTGAGCCGGCCAATACTCGTTGTTGAAGGCCTGCCAAATTTTGTACTCGCTGTCAATGGCCACCGGATAAGTAATTTTCAAGTCGCGCACTGCCTTGTCCACGTTGGCGCGCTCCTTCTCGAAGGCGAACTCCGGTGTGTGGACGCCGATCACGACCAGGCCTGCATCCTTGTATTTAGCTGCCCAGGCTTCGACATACGGCAACGCACGCAAACAATTGATGCAGGAGTAAGTCCAGAAGTCGATGACTACGACTTTGCCGCGCAGAGACTCGCGGGTCAGAGGTTTTGAATTGAGCCACTGGACTCCGTCGGGGATGGCGGGCATTCGGCCTTCATCCTGAAGCACCGGAGTGTCCGATTCAGTCCGCGCGGCTGCCATTACTGGACGGGCCGAACCGAAGGCGCCGATCAGATGCTCTTCGGCCTTGCTGGTATTTACGAATGAAAATTTCGTAAGAAGGTTCGTGTCCCATCCCAGCGCGAGTGCGACCACTCCCATGATTACAGCGACGCCAAGACCGCGGCGAATCCAGACTTCAAATGACAGAGATCGCTTCATCGCGACAGAAGCCTTATTCCCGGCGAAAAGGGCAAGACCAAGAGACGTGGCGGCTCCTAGTGCAAACGAAAGCAATAAAAAAGAAGTGCGTGCGCCAGGGCCCTGAATTGCCGCGCCCGTCAAAATCAAGCCGAGAATCGGCCCCGCGCAAGGAGTCCAGAGCAAGCCGGTGGAGATTCCCAACAAGAACGATTTTCCGACTCCAGTGGAGCTCGACGGACCGCTCTGAAGCCCTGAACCAAAGCGGACTAGCGGACGCGTCAGGTATTCGGCCAAGGATGGAAATAGCAGGGTGAGACCCAGGATCAGAAACACAACCATGGCGATGTAGCGTCCACCCTGATTGAGGCGGACGATCCAATGACCGCCGAAAGCAGCCGCGATCGCAACCACCGAAAAAGTCAGCACCATGCCACCGAGCAACGGCAGGCTGGAGCGGCGAAACGGCTGATCCGCGCGAGCAAAGACAAAAGGCAGCACCGGCAGAATGCATGGGCTTAGTATCGTCAGCACACCGCCAACAAAGGCCAGTAAGTAGATCAGCATCGGTTCGCCCACTCTACACTTTTATTCTTTGGCAGCATTTCAAATACTTCACCATGGTTGGATTCATAGGGGTTTTAAAAGTTACAGGCACCGTCATTCTACATTTCCCTGTGCTCCCATGCTGAATGCAGGTTGGCATCGTTTTCCGCTGGCGAATATTTGGGAGTGTGCAGCGTGTTATCGCGAAAAATGTAATAGAATCGCTCGCGACATTTCTCACTCGATCTTCGGAGGCTTCAATGCGGTTGCTTCGCTCATATGGGAGTTTTTTATCTTGCATGGCCCTGCTGGCCGCGTTCTGCGCAGTTAACCCAACGGCCTCGGCGCAAGGCGGAACCACTGCTGACAAAAGCAAAAAGCCATGGTGCGCAAGCGATGACAGCGGATTGAAGTTGCCCGCTGGCTTTTGTGCGACTGTATTTGCCGATGGCATTGGTCACGCTCGTCATATGGTGGTAACGCCGGGCGGAGTGGTTTACGTCAACACCTGGTCGGGTGACTACTACGACAATGACAAGGCGCATGAAGGCGGATTTCTCGTAGCCCTGCAAGACAAAAACGGCGCGGGAAAGGCCGATTTGATCGAACGCTTCGGCGAAACCGTTCAGACCGGCGGAGCCGGCGGAACAGGCATCGGCCTGTATAAGGGATCGATTTACGCGGAGATCAACGATCGCATCGTGCGCTATTCGCTTCCTGCCGGCGCCATCGTGCCGAAAGAGGCTCCGCAAACGATCGTCTCTGGATTGCCTCTCGGCGGCGACCATCCCATGCATCCGTTTATTATCAGTGTCGATGGCTCGTTGTATGTGGATGTCGCGACTGCGACTAATTCCTGCCAGGCGAAGAATCGTCAACCCAACGTACCCGGCGACAATCCATGCACCGAGTTGAAAACTCGTGGCGGAGTCTGGCGTTATGACGCGAATAAGACGGACCAGAAGTTTTCGCCGGCCGAGCGCTACGCAACCGGAATACGTAATGCCGAAGGCTTTGCCTTCGACCCCACTGGCCGCTTGTTTGTGACACAGCATGGGCGGGATCAGCTGCATTCGAATTGGCCGGAACTTTATAAACCCGCTGATGAAGCTACCCAGCCGGCAGAAGAGGTGGTGCTTTTGAAATCCGGTGGCGACTACGGTTGGCCGGAGTGTTATTACGACGGGATACAAAAGAAGCTCGTCCTTGCACCGGAGTACGGCGGTGACGGCGGCAAGAAGGTTGGCGTGTGCGCGGAGAAATCGGCTCCGGCGGCTGCATTTCCCGCGCATTGGGCCCCGAACGGAATGGCGTTCTATGGCGGGAAACAATTTCCCAAACGCTATCGCGATGGCGTATTCATCGCCTTCCATGGTTCCTGGAATCGAGCGCCGTATCCGCAGGGCGGCTACAACGTAGTGTTTCAGTCACTCGCAGGCGAACACGCGTCGGGCACTTGCGAGATATTCGCCGACGGTTTTGCGGGCGCGGTAAAAACTCCCGAGGGTGCTACGCACCGCCCCTCCGGCGTCGCAGTTGGGCCGGATGGATCGCTGTATGTTTCCGATGATATTCGCGGACGAATTTACCGCATCGTCTATCAGGGCGGTGCCAGTGATCGAGCCGCGATGGGAACTCCATGCCCCAGTGCTTCGACTCCCGCCGGTGACATCGTTCAAGCTCCAGCGAAACCGCCCGAGGGAGCGAATGTAGACGCAGGCGCTGCGGGTTCTCCGCTTCCTCAGGGAGTGACGAAGGAGATGGTGGCACAAGGCGATCGCATTTTCCACGGACAGGAAGGCGGAGCCGCCTGTATCGGTTGCCATGGCGCGAATGGCACGGGATCTGGGCTGGGTCCAGATCTGACGAAGAAGAATTGGATGTGGAGCGATGGCAGCTTTGCCGGAATTCTGAAAGTGATTACCGACGGCGTGCCTCAACCCAAGCGATTCCGCAGTCCCATGCCACCGATGGGCGGGGCAGAACTCACAGCTGACCAGGCGTCTGCGCTTGCTGCCTATGTCTGGACCCTCAGTCATCCGGCAACGACGGGCAAGAACATGGGCTCGCCAACTGAACTCATCATCCCGGGCGAGAAAATTTATCCGGAAAGCATCACCTCGACTGCGGATGGAAGAGTCATCATTGGCAGCATTGGCGCGAGAACGATTTATGTAGTCAAGCCGGGCTCCTCCACTGCCGAACCCTGGATCAATCCTGACGATGAGCCCAAGCTAGGAATCTTAGGGGTTTTCGCGAACGAAAAAGCCAATACCCTCTGGGCGTGTTTTTCTTCGATCCACGATGCGGCGCCTTCGGTCTTGAAGGCCTTCGATTTGCAAACCGGATCGTTCAAAGAAAAGTATCCTCTGCCTACGGCTAATGCTTTCTGCAATGACATTGCAGTTGGAGCCGACGGCTCTGCGTACATTTCCGACACCAACAATATGGAAGTTGACCGCCTCGCGCCCGGAAGCCATCAACTCCAGGTTTGGGCGGGCAACGGCGGATTCGGCCCCAAGGGCGGAATACTCGATGGCATCTCCGTGCTGGGCAATCGATTGTTCGTGAATGCTCTTCAAACCAACAAACTTTTCGCGGTGCCGATCGAAGCGGATGGCAAGGCGGGTGCAATTACTGAGATAAAACTTGGCCGCGCCATCCATAACCCGGACGGCATGCGAAGCTTCGGGAAAGACAGTATGTTGGTCGCGGAAGGCGGCGGAAAAGGGTGGCTATCGAAAATCAAGATCGATGGCGATTCAGCTCAAATAACTCCGCTGAGGGAAGGTTATCCGGATGGCGCGGTCTCGGTGACGGTTGTGGGTACGACAGCCTATGTGCTGGAAGGCCAGCTCGCTGCGCTGTTTGGTCCACCAGATTCGAACCAAGTACCGAAGCCATTCCATGCAACCGCGGTTGAGGTAGGGAATCCTTAGCGGAATCGAAACCACGCATATAGAAATCCATCGCTGTATCGCAGCAAGTAAAGCGCTCGCAAAATCTGTAAAGAAAGGTTGACATGTCGCTCATTAAAATAATCGGCGCCTTTGGCGCAATGCTGCTGGCAATCGACTTACTGGCGCCTGTGCACGTCGCGGCACAAACGAAACCGGCTGCTCACTCTAAATTTGTTCTCTCCAGCCCAGACAGTCAGCTCGCGGCGAAGGTTCCCGAGGTCTATACCGCGAACCTTTTCGGCTGCACCGGGGGAAATATGTCGCCACCGTTGCAGTGGAGCGGCGCGCCGGCGGGAACGAAAAGTTTCGTTCTGACATTGTTCGACCCCGACGAGCACGGCGATCCCTCGGGCTGGTGGCACTGGGTTGTCTATGACCTGCCGGCGAATGTCACCTCACTCCCGAAGGGAGCAGGCGTGGAGCATAGCTCCGTTTTGCCGCCGGGCACGCAACAGGGCCGCACGGATCTCGGCAACGACGCTTATCACGGACCTTGCCCGGATAAGGGAGACCCTCCACATCGCTATACGTTCACGGTTTATGCGCTGAGCGTCGATAAACTGGACGTCCCACCGGACTCCAGCGGCGCGATGGTGGTGTCGACCGCCAAGGATCACTTGCTCGGAAAGGCTGTATTCATCGCGCACTATGGCCGCTAACTACGGCCGCTGAAAAAGATCAAGCGTCGGAGTCTTTTTGCGGCTCGAGATGTTGTAATCTTTTGAACGATGGAGCAATTGGAAGAAGTCCGAGTAGCCGGATTGTTAGATGCGCAGGCCAAGGCCCAGCGGCTGTTTGCAGCGGTCGAGGAGCAGAATCTCATTCGGTCTGGAATATCCGAAACCGAGATTAACGAAAGCATTTACGCTCTCGCCCAGCGCATGTATGGAATCACCCGCTACTGGCATAAACGCATCGTGCGCGCTGGTCCCAATACCCTGAAGCCTTACGACGAGAATCCGCCTGACCTGAGAGTGTCTGAGGACGATGTTGTATTCCTAGACCTGGGGCCCGTGTTCGAAGATTGGGAGGCCGACTTCGGCCGTACTTACGTGACTGGCTCGGATCCCTTGAAACTCAAGCTCGTCCGGGACATCGAAGAAGGGTTCGCCAGTGGCAAGAAATATTTTCAGCAGTATCCGGAGATCACTGGGGCAGAGCTATACCGGCATGCTCAAGAGCTGGCGGAGCAAGCCGGTTGGGAATATGGCGGTCCGATCGCGGGACATCTGATAGGCCAATTTCCTCACGAAAGAATTCCCGACGACAAAATTACGTTGTACGTCCATCCCGGCAATCACCGTCGCATGCGGGAACCAGATGCCACGGGACGGGATCGCCACTGGATTTTCGAGATTCATTTTGTCGATCGTTCCCGGCAGTTCGGCGGCTTCTATGAGGAACTGCTGACCATCGGTTGATCGCCGGTCTTCTCTGTGGACAACGCAACAACCAGATCTATGAGCCAGAATCTGCCAGAAGTCCGGGGGATCAATGTCGATTCGCAGACCCGGTGCGCGCACTACTGCAAGCCCGTCGATATTATCGCAATCAAAATGAAGTGCTGCGGCGTGTACTACGCTTGCAAGGATTGTCACATCGCGCTGGCGGATCACGAGATCGTAGTGTGGTTGCGGAGAGAGTGGGATCAGAAGGCTATTTTGTGCGGCGTGTGCGGCGCCGAACTGACGATCAACAGATATATGAGCTCCGGATATCGTTGTCCCCGCTGCAACGCGGAATTCAACCCCGCTTGCCGAAATCACTATCACTACTATTTTGAGGCGGAGGCCTGAACACTCCCTCGGCAGAGATTCGTTTTAAGGATCCGTAAATGAAATACGTCATCTGCATGTTTTTCCTGCTCTTCAGTATTTGCGAAACTGGCGCGCAGAGCGCTGGAACCCCGGCCATGTTTGACATCAACGCGGCTGAGCGCTTTGCGAATCTTGCGCTCGCGTGCGTCCACAAAGAATATCCAAATAAGATCGCTCACAGCTTGAACAGCGATGCCGACGTGGCCCCGCCTCGAAAATTGACGCCAGCCTTCTACGGATGCTACGACTGGCATTCTTCCGTGCACGGACATTGGCTGCTGGTGCGTCTGGTCAGGACTTTTCCTAACGCTAGCTTCGTTCCAGCTGCGCGGGAAGCGCTGCGGCAAAGCTTGACCGCGGAGAACATCGCCCAGGAGGCCGTGTATCTGCGAACTGAGGGACGGGCCAGCTTCGAACGGCCTTACGGGCTGGCATGGCTACTCCAGTTGGTTGCCGAACTTCGTGAGTGGGACGACCCTCAGGCTCGTGAGATGGCTGCGAATCTGCACCCAGTGGAGCAGGCTGCGCTGGAGCGCCTGAAGGACTGGCTTCCGAAGTTATCGTATCCCGTGCGAATCGGAGAACATTCGCAAACCGCTTTCGCTCTCGGCTTGATGCTGGACTATGCAAGCACATTGGGAGATACAAAATTTGCCGACCTGCTGCAATCGAAAGCCCGCCAATTCTATTCAAACGACAAAAACTGTCCGCTTGCTTATGAACCCTCTGGAGAGGATTTCCTCTCTCCGTGTCTTGGCGAAGCAGATCTGATGCGGCGTGTGCTGCCGAGCGATGAGTTTGCTCGCTGGCTCGGAACTTTTCTGCCTCAGATTTCTCAGGCAAAAGGAGGAGTGCCTTGGTTGCAGCCAGTAGTGTCACCCGATCCCAGCGACCCCAAGCTGGCACATTTGGATGGACTCAATCTAAGTCGCGCATGGATGCTGGAAGGCATTGCTGCGGCCTTGCCCAAAGGGGATAAGCGCCTGCCCCTGATCACTGCGGCTGCGGAGGAGCATCGACGTGCTGGACTTGCAGCGGTGACGGGCGAGCATTACGAAGGTGGTCATTGGCTGGGGAGCTTTGCGGTTTATCTGGCCACAAGACGAGGCATTTCGCAGAAGTGAGCGTAGCCAGAAGGCATTTGGGCGAAGCAGAGAGATCTCCAGCGATGCAGGAACTCTCGTCCCTGAGTAGATTGCCCCAAATAGAGCCCAACCGCAGCCAGAGGCTTGATTTCGTTGACGGGCGGAGCCAACACCCTTAAGATGAAGCGTCCCGGAAGCCGGGTACTTGACGAATGAGCGACCAAATCACCTCGCACTACCGCATCCTGGAGAAACTCGGTGGCGGCGGCATGGGAGTGGTGTATAAGGCCGAAGACACGCGACTGCACCGGTTTGTCGCGCTCAAATTCCTCCCCGAAGACGTGGCCAAAGATCCTCAGACCCTAAGCCGCTTTCAGCGGGAAGCGCAGGCTGCGTCAGCTCTGAACCATCCGAATATCTGCACTATCTACGACATCGGCGAAGAGAACGGCCACGCTTTCATCGCCATGGAGTATCTCGAAGGCTCGACCCTGAAGCACATGATCGAGGGCCATCCGCTCAAAACCGCGCAGTTGCTCGAACTGGGCATTCAGATTTCAGACGCTCTCGATGCAGCGCACTCCGGTGGAATTGTGCACCGCGACATCAAGCCGGCGAATATTTTTATCACTCAGCGAGGTCAAGCCAAGATTCTCGACTTCGGCTTGGCCAAGCTCACGCCGCAATCGAGCCAGGTGGTGGATGCGTCGGCCGCCACGGTAGCGACCCCAGCTGCCATCAGCCCGGAGCAACTCACAACGCCGGGAACGGCGATGGGAACCATCGGTTACATGTCGCCCGAGCAGGCGCGCGGCGAACCGCTGGACCAGCGCAGCGATCTCTTTTCGTTCGGCGTCGTGCTCTATGAAATGTCTACTGGCAAGCAGCCGTTCTCAGGAGCTACGTCGGCGGTAGTTTTTGAAGCAATTCTGAACAAAGTACCCGCGCCAGCAATCCAGTTGAATCCAGGGCTTCCAGTGCAAATGGAGCTGGTCTTGAACAAGGCGCTGGAAAAAGACCGCGAACTGCGCTGCCAGAGTGCAGGGGAGTTACGGGCTGACTTAAAGCGCATGAAGCGCGATACAGACTCGTCCCGCTCTGGAGTGAGCGGCGTAGTTCCCATCAACGTAGCCCCAGAGACGAAAACAGCGGCGAAACAGGAGACCGTGCGCAAGCGTAGCGGCCTGCTCCCTGTGCTTGTCGCGGTTGGTTTTCTTCTTTGTCTTGCGATCGGATTGTTCGCGGGCAAGCGCATCTGGGAATCCTCGGCCATCAGCGCCCCGCTGTATCACGAAATTACCTTCCGCCGCGGCGAAATTCGCTCCGCCCGCTTTGCCCCGGACGGCCAGACCATCTTATACAGCGCGGCATGGCAGGGGAATCCGGTGGAGACGTTCTCCGCGCGCCAAGGGATGGTCGAGTCACGCTCTCTCGGATTGGGTCGAGCCGAGCTGCTGTCGATTTCATCGAAGGGCGAGATGGCTCTCTCCTTGGGCAGCCATCCCGTCGGAACGTGGATCAACGTGGGCACGCTGGCCAGAGCGCCGTTGGCGGGCGGCGCACCCCGGCCTGTCTTAGAGGATGTGGAGTGGGCGGATTGGTCTCCTGATGGAAGCAACCTGGCAGTGGTGCGCAACGTCGGCGGTCGCGACCGGCTCGAGTATCCCATCGGCAAGGTGCTATACGAAACCAGCGGCGGCTGGATGAGTTATCCGCGAGTTTCCCCGAAGGGCGACTACGTGGCGTTCATGGATCATCCGAATCAGGGCGACGACGGCGGCTCGATTGCTGTCGTCGATATGTCGGGACATAAAAAAGATTTGACCCGCGAGTGGTACGGCACGCAAGGCCTTGCCTGGAGACCCGATGGCCAGGAAATTTGGTTCACGGCCAGCGAATTGGGACTTTTCCACTACATCACCGCAGTCACTGTTTCAGGGAAGCAACGATTGGTGGACCGCGTCCCCGGCTCCCTGATTATGTTCGATATATGGCAGGACGGCCGCGTGCTGCTGGCTCGCTCCGACCGCAGGCGTGAGGTTATGACCCTGAGCGAAGGCGCAACGCAGGAGCGTGATCTTTCCTGGCTTGATTACTCCTATCCGGCTGACCTCTCCGCTGACGGCAAAACTTTTCTTTTCGATGAAGAAGGCATTGGTGGGGGCGTGCAGTATGGAGATGCGCAGGATTTAACTTATGCCGTTTATATCCGGAACACCGATGGCACGCCCGCCATTCGACTGGGCGAAGGGGCAGCCGCTGCTCTTTCTCCCGACGAGAAATGGGCGATCGTGCAGACCCCACGCTCGCCGGAGCAACTCCGGCTGTTGCCCACTGGAGCGGGCGAGGCCCAGTCGCTCACCAATGACGCTATTAACCACCAGTGGGCACGTTGGTTTCCCGACGGCAAGCTCTTTGTCTTCTCCGGCAACGAACCGGAGCACGGCGTGCGCCTGTATACCCAGGACATCGCTGGCGGCAAACCGAAACCGATTTCACCCGAAGGAGTCGACGCCCAATCGTTTGCAGTTTCGCCCGACGGCCAGCAAGTTGTCGGCATCGGCCCCGACCAGAAAGGCTACCTGTTTCCCGCCGGCGGTGGTGACGGTCGGCTCGTGAATGGGATGGAGGCAGGCGATATTCCCATCACCTGGAGTCCCGACGGTCACTCCATTTTTCTTTACCGCAGTGGCGAGGTGCCCGCCAAGGTTTACCGCGTGGAATTGGCTACCGGAAAGAAAACTGTTTGGAAGCAGATTGCTCCGCTCGATCCCACCGGCGTCTCCACCATTGGACCTATCCTGATGACACCGGACGGAAAAACGTACGTCTATGGTTTCCATCGCACGCTCGGAGACCTCTATTTGGTGGAAGGCCTGAAGTAGATTCTCCACGTTCCCGCAACAGGCGAAACGCTTCCCCGTTGCCCTTCATTGTGCTTGACATGTACACCACTTGAGCACAAAATCTGCACATCTTTGGTCCGTGGCGCTGAAAATTGTGGCGTCATGCTTTCCCTCCCGAATGCTGCGAATTTAGAACGACCCCAGGGACAACTGAACCAACGTTGCGAAGTCTGCCACCCGGAGTCTTCGCCTCATCAGCTCGACTCACGTTGTTCTAAGCATTTGTTCGCACAGAGCTTCTCGCGTTCCCTGACACGCGATGCGGAAGGGAAGTACGATGACAACCACTGGACCGAATGGAAGGCCTCCGAGAATTCTCTTTACCTCGCCGATACAACCTATCGGCGGTTGCTCTCCGAATGTGTACGGCTGGGACAAATCTCCCCACCGCGTACGCGTGGCTATGTCATTCCTAAATCATCCCGGTCTTTGCTTCTTGAAGTCGAACCTGCCTTGCACAATCCTCGAATACCCAAACCTTGAGGAGTACCGAGCCGCGCTGAACGATCCAGCTGACGTGCTGGGAATCTCGTTTTATATAAACGAGACTGAGTTAGTACTGAAAATGGTGGAGATGGCCCGTCGCGCCGGAGTCAAGGAAATTTGGGCGGGAAACTACGGAGGATACTCATCCGTCGACGGGGTTTTTGATCGAGTCTTCACGGGATGGGGAGAAGCGCAGGTGGCATCGCTCCTTGGGCTGCCGCCGATCATGGCGGAAAATCTGATTCACCCAGAAATGTACGGCGCAATTGGCACAAACCTGTTCCCCGAGATGCTTTTTTCGGGACTGTTATTTACCTCCCGAGGCTGCCCATGGACTTGTAATTTCTGCCAAACGCCCGGCTTTTACGGAAAAGTGGCGAAGATCTCCCTTGAAACAATCGAAAAAGCAATCTGGACGTATCGTCGTCGCGGTGTAACTGGCATCAATATCCTGGATGAGAATTTCGGCACCTTCACTAGCCACTCGAACGATGTCGTAGACCTGCTGCATCGTTACAAAATCCGCTGGATCGCCCTCACCAGGGTGGATACTCTCCTGAAAAACTTCGATTACTGGGAAGCAAGAGGACTCTTTGGCGCACATCTTGGCATTGAGAGCCTGAACCAGAGTTCTTTATCCGGGGCGGTCAAGAAGATCAGCCAACTCGACAGCATTAAGCTCCTCGAAAAGATGAAGCGCCACCACATGTTTGTCCAGGCGTTCTATATTCTCGGATTCGAACAAGATACTGTTCAGTCGATTCGGGATGACATTGAACGTTTGGCCGAGCTTGAGATTGACGTTGTCCAAGTGCAGGTCCTGACTCCATTTCCGAAAACCGAGCAACGCGCCTCGATCGAATCGAATTACGGAATATCGGATACGAATCTGAGTAAGTACAACGCCCGGAACCTCGTCTGGAACCATCCCCATATCGACGCTGAAGCCATGCGCGACCTTCAGCGCTGGGCCAACATAAAACTGGCTTCATCGCGCAGGGCTCTGCGGACTCTCGCCAAGTTCGCGGTGTTCTGCGGCCGGCGGAAACCCGGTTTACATGGAGCGCGGCTACTGTTCAGGAACTGCGTGGGAGGCCGAAGCCTTCACAAGACGTATGCGCACAATATCGAGTCGTCTCATCAATGGGCCAGGACGGGATGGTATCCCTATGAGGAGGTCGAGGATCGGGAGTCCACTACCCGGAAGATGCACGATATTGTGGGCAGCCATTGTATCTACTAAATGCGGTGGCAATCTTCGTGACCTTTAAGCACTTCAAGGTTCGAAGCCGAGCCACAGCTGACTCAGCCTCGCAGGATCAGACGCCCACTAAATACTTTCTGACACAAAGGCACACTTATGAAGGCTGGTAGCGCTACCGGGAATCGAACCCGGGTTTGAAGATTGAGAATCTTCCGTCCTAACCCCTAGACGATAGCGCCATCAATTACTTACGTGGATTGTCTGAAGCGATTTGCAACGAATTTGCAATAAACTCTGGGGTCATTTTCATGGCATTGTGCAGATCATCAGAGTCCACGATGTTGTAG
>JBAUVJ010000238.1:0-1540 GCA_049583165.1 Candidatus Sulfotelmatobacter sp.
TTGGTAACCCGGGCGTCGATTGCCAATCGGCGCAAACTGCCGCGGATTCTATTTGAGTACGGCCGCGGGGGCCCGCGCCGTTCCATTCTGCGCCACCGCTTCTTCCACAACGTCTCTTACCACTTCCTTCACCGCCTCTTTCACGGCGTCCTTGACGCTTTCTTCCAGCTCGCTCGGATCCATGTCAACGTCGGCCTGGGCGCCCACCATCTCTTTAACCATTATTTCCAGAACCGGCGCCACCGGAGGAAGATCCTTCACCACGGCCTTGGCCACCTTCTTGGCTAGCTTGGCCGCGGGCTCGGCATCGGCGGCAGCGCTGGCTTCCTTGGATCGCGCCGTGGCCTCCCAGTCTTCGCGGAATATTCTGCTCAGCTGGCTCACAATCTTGGCGTCGCGAAAAATCACGCCCACCTCGCGCCGCGCGCCCAGTTCCACCTCCCGCAGACTCTGGCTTCCGATAAACGCCTGATGCCCGTCGCGGATGATGGTGCGGGTGTGCAATCGCATGGGCGCCAGTTTGTGCCAATCCAGCTTGCTGCTCTTTCGCGATAGCCGGCCGATGATCTTAATCTCCACGCCCGCTTTCGCAAGATCTTCCAGCAATCGAATCATCGCCGCGTCGCTGATTTCCGGATCGTAGATCAGCAGACTTTTCTTGGCGCCTTTGATGAAACTGGAGAGCTGCTTGCGCGCGTTCACGGGACTCACCACGAAGGCTGGAACACCTGCCACGTATGGCTGACGTTTCGTATCCGCTTCGAACAGCTTTACTGCTTCCTGCACTAACTGGGGATTCGAAGTAACCAACCCGAAACTCCGGCTATGCTCGATATCGAGATAGGTGAAATTGAACGCCAGCACAAACAGCTCCCGGCGGTCAATGATCATAAACTTGCCGTGATAGCGCGCCAGATCGTCCGATGACCGCGCCACCGTGACGCCCGTGGCCAGCAGGCGCATCTCCAGCTTCCGCAGGTTGCGCTCTCCACCGCGATTGGTATACGCGATCAGCGCGTGCACAAAAACACCGCGGCTCACCGCGCTGGCCAGCGCCTTTTCAACTTCGCTGCGGTCGAAACGAAAGATCACAATCTCAACGCTCTTCCGCGCGTTGTTGATGGCCTGCACCAAGGGCATCACGCCATCGCCGGGTTGAACGAATAGTTTCACTCGATTAATACTCCTGGCGAATTTGGGCCTGATTCGAATGGCACACCCGTTGCTCTTCAGGCTGGTGGCCATTCCGGCGTGGAGGATTCGTATGTACAAGAAGAGAAATGTTTTGGGACTGTTTGTTACAGCCTGGATGCTCACTGTTCCAGCTGTTGCAGGCCTGAAAAAAGGGGATAAAGCGGCCCCTGGATCAGGAGAAATTACCGGGAATGAGTCGGTAAGTAATGGGTCGGTCCCGAACGAGTTGATCAACGTTCTGTGGCGCGAGCCCACCGACATCCGCTCCCGCAACTTATACTACGGTCCCGGCGGCGAAGCACATCAGCCTCACAGCACCTTCACTTTTGAAAAAGAGGATATGGAT
>JBAUVJ010000239.1:0-1853 GCA_049583165.1 Candidatus Sulfotelmatobacter sp.
CCAAGATGGGCCCCCTGGTCAGCAAAGAACAATACGACCGAGTCAACTCTTATATCGAGATCGGCAAGAAAGAGGCTAAGCTGGCTTCGGGCGGCGGACGCCCCGAAAAGATTGCGAAGGGTTATTACGTGCAACCCACGATTTTCTCTGATGTGACGAACTCAGCCCGCATTGCCCGCGAAGAAATTTTTGGTCCCGTGGCCGCAGTGATTCCGTTTGAAGATGAAAAGGACGCGCTCAAAATCGCCAACGATTCGCCCTACGGCCTGGCTGCCGCGGTTTGGACGCGCGATATCTTCAAGGCCATGCGCGCGGTGAAAGCTCTGCGCGCGGGCATCGTCTGGGTGAATCACATGCAACCCACCTACGTCGAAGCGCCGTGGGGCGGATACAAGCAATCGGGCTTCGGTCGCGAGCTTGGGCCGTGGGGCATCGAGGAATATCTGGAGACCAAGCAGGTCTATATCAATCTGAACGAGCAACCGATTGGCTGGTATTGATGCTAGCGTTATACATTGGCATCCTGAGCGAGGATGGGACTTCGCGCATTAGCGCGAAATCCAACCGCAGTCGAAGGACCCCTGCGCTTCCTGCCGCGTCTAGGAGGATTTGGGGAGTTCTTACGAGAAACTGATTATGAGTACAATCCGCCTCAACACCGAAATCCCCGGTCCAAAATCCCGCGCGCTCTCTGAGCGTCGGGATAAAGCCGTGCCCCGCGGGCTTTCCCACGGCACGCCGATCTATGTGGCTAAAGCAGAAGACGCGTGGCTGGAGGATGTCGACGGTAATCACTACATCGATTTTGCCGGCGGCATCGGGTGCCTCAACGTTGGTCATCGCCAGGAGCCAGTTGTCGATGCCATCCGCGGCCAGCTCGACAAGTTCCTCCACACCTGCGTCCAGGTCACGCCCTACGAGGGCTACGTTCGTCTCGCCGAGCGGATGAACGAAATTACGCCGGGAAAGTTTCCCAAGAAAACTCTATTCGTCAGCAGTGGCGCTGAAGCGGTCGAGAATGCGGTCAAGATCGCACGCGCGTACACCAAGCGCTCTGCGATCATCGCCTTCGAAGACGCCTTCCACGGCCGCACCATGATGACGCTCGCTCTTACCAGCAAGACGCATCCTTATAAAGCTGGATTCGCGCCGTTTCCCGGCGAGGTTTATCGTGTTCCGTTCGCGTACTGTTATCGCTGCTCGTATAACCTGAAATATCCTTCGTGCGATCTTTACTGCGCCCGCCATCTTGAAGATACTTTCAAGCGCGTGGTGGCCAACGAAGAGGTCGCTGCGGTGATCGCTGAACCTGTTCTGGGCGAAGGTGGATTCATCGCGCCGCCTCCAGACTATTTCAAAGTGCTCGTCGATCTCTGCCAAAAATACGGCATCCTCTTCATTGCCGACGAAATTCAATCCGGCTTCGGACGCACCGGCGCACTCTTTGCCAGCGAACGCTATCGCATTGAGCCCGATCTTCTCGTCACTGCGAAGTCCCTGGGCGGTGGATTGCCGCTTGCTGCTGTTACTGGCCGTGCCGAAATCATGGATGCGCCCGCCCTTGGCGGTCTGGGCGGCACTTTCGCGGGTAATCCGCTCTCCTGCGCGGCCGCGCTTGCCGTGCTTGATCTGTTCGAGAAAGAAAATCTATTAGACCGTGCCAATCAACTCGGTGAGCGATTCCAGCGTCGTGCCCGGGAGTGGCAGCGCCGCTGGCCCATCATCGGCGATGTGCGCGGTCTCGGCGGTATGCAGGCGATTGAACTGGTGCAATCGCAGGAAACAAAAATTCCTGCCACTGACGAGACGAAACAAATAACGAAATATTGCTATGAACATGGCCTGATCACGAT
>JBAUVJ010000240.1:0-3203 GCA_049583165.1 Candidatus Sulfotelmatobacter sp.
AAACAGCGGATTGAGCAGATCATTGGAAAACCCATCTCGCATTTCTCTTGTCCCGGAGGCCGCTACGATCAAAGGGCAATCACTGTTGCGCGAGCCGCTGGCTATCGATCCATGGCCAATAGTAAAAACTCACTGAACGACTCTTCGACCGATCCGTTCTCGCTGGGTCGAATTGCGATGATGCGCGACATCGACGAGGCTGCATTCCGCTCCATGTCTCACGGAAAAGGGCTGTGGAAAAAGCAGCTTCGTGAGTCGCTGCAAAACTCAGCCAGAACCCTCATGGGAAATTCTCTTTACGATCGTTTCCGCGCATCGATGTTGGGCGATAAAGAGTCGGGTGATAAAAACATCACGGACCATACAGCCCGCTAGCTTAGATCATTCTCAAGGATTCACCGCAGTTTCTCTCGATCTAATTCTGCTGCTCCGAAGGGCTATGTACTTCCGAGAGGGGGTATGTCCTGTCGTCATCTAGGGTAGTTACCAACTCAAGTCTAAAGTTTTTGCAGGACCTCGAACGATTCGGTCCCCCCAACTTTTCGTACGAGGTCAGAACGCATGCTGCCAGCAAACCGGGTCTCCACGACCAGGCCGACCTTCTTCCCGAAGACTTTTCGCTTTTCTCACGCTACCAGTCGATCACTCTTCGTTTTCGCAGTCGCCGTCGCCAGCCTTACATTAACGGGATGTAACAATGTTATGGCCGAGGGTTCACACGCTCCCGCTCTAGCCGTTAAACCAATGGACTCTGAAACACTCACCTTGTCAGGCAATTTGCCTGTGGCCACTGTAGGTCACTCTTACAATGCCGTTCTTAGCGTTACTGGCGGCGCTCCTCCCTACCAGTTTGCTTTGGCTTCCGGAACATTGCCCGAGGGCGCGACGCTTTCGCCTTCCAGCGGGGCCATCTCGGGCAATATCTCCAAAGCTGGATCTTTCGGCTTTATTGTTGTCGTGACCGACCTGCCGCGTCGCGACAGTGGTTTTCAGCAATTTGCCTTGAGTGCAACCTCGGCGGCATCTCCCGTAAAGGTCACAATTACTCCGTCATCGCTCGTTTCGCTGAGACCCGGTGCAACACAGCAGTTTTCAGCCGCAGTGACCGGCGCCAGCAATACGGCCGTCACCTGGTCCGCCTCTACTGGAAAGATATCGGCCACCGGTCTCTATACTGCTCCGGCGGAGAACAACGGCGGCCGAGCCACTGTAACCGCCACCAGCATAGCCGACCCGGCGGAAGCATCAGAGGCTTCGGTCAAAGTGGAAGCAGTCTCCACACCAGTCGCGTCCACCTCCGGCCCAGACAATCGCTATTGCGCTGCGGGCAATACCCCTGATTTCGGCGCTACCTCGGATGGGCCCGCCGCCCTCCCAACCGCCTGCTTTTACACGGCCTTATCCGCTACACCTTCTCCCGGCGCAGTCACCGCAGTGGCCGCCGGCTCTGACTTGCAAGACGTGATCGACGACGCCAAATGCGGCGACACCTTGATGCTCCAGGCCGGAGCGGTATGGACGGTAACCCAGCAAATTGGCTTCCCGGACAAGGGTTGCAACGACAGCAACTGGATCACGATTCGCACCAGTGCTTCCGACGCCGCTTTACCTCCGGAAGGAACGCGAATGACTCCTTGCTACGCTGGAGTCAGTTCTCTTCCCGGCCGTCCCGCACTCAGCTGCTCTTCCACGGAAAACGTGCTCGCCAAGATCCAGTGGGGCGGCGAAAACCTTTCGGGACCTATTGTGTTTAAGGACGGAGCCACTCATTACCGCTTCATCGGGCTGGAAATAACCAAACAAAAAGCGGGACAGTTTGTAGAGGCGCTCGCTTCCCCGAGCAAGAACTCCTCTTTTGACCATGTTATCTTCGACCGTGTCTGGTTCCACGGAGACGCCGCCGATGAAACCACGCGAGGCATCCTGCTGGACGGGGGTACATACGTCGCGGTGATCGACTCGTATTTCACTGACTTCCATTGCAAGAGCATGGGCATGTGCTCGGATGCGCAGGCGCTGGCTGGAGGAAATGGGTCGCTTCCCATAGGCACCTATAAAATTGTCGACAATTTTCTGGAAGCTTCGGGAGAAAGCGTCATCTTCGGCGGCAGCTCCGGCGCCTATACTCCAGCGGATATCGAAATTCGCCGCAACCATTTTTTCAAGCCCATGACCTGGTTGGAAGGACAGCCGGGCTTTGTGGGAGTCAGATTCGTCGTCAAGAACCACCTTGAATTCAAGAACGCTCAGCGGGTTCTGGTCGAAGGCAACGTCATGGAAGACACCTGGGGAGGATTTTCCCAGGCCGGCTTCTCGGTTCTGGTGACCCCCAAAAACGATGGAGCTTGCAGCGTCTGCCGGGTGAGTGACATCACAATTCGCTACGACACTATCAGCCATGTTGGTGGCGGCTTCCAGTTGGCCGATACGATTTCCGCCACCGGGTTCTACGCCAAGGAAGGACAGCGCTACAGTATTCATGACGTAGTTGTCGATGATATCAATGCCGCAAAATACGCCGGTCATGGCGTATTTGCGCAAGTCGATACTCAGGTCAAGACCTCCGACGCTCCTCTGCTGCAAAATCTGACGATCGACCACGTCACCGCCTTCCCGGATGCCGAACTGCTCAACATCGGAGGCGCGGTGAGTCCCAAGATGACGAACTTCAGCTTCACGAACAGCATCGTCAATTCGGGAGAATATCCGGTATGGAGCACTGGCGGAACCACAAATTGCGCTCGTCCTGACGTTCCACTGACAGTATTGGATGCTTGTTTCTCGGCGCTTACCTTTTCTGGAAATATCATCATCGCACCACCGAAGTTCTACATACCCAGCAGGTGGCCTTCCGACAATTCGTTCGCGGCCTCTGCTGCCGACGTCAACTTCGTCAATTTCAACGGAGGAATCGGTGGGAACTACGAGCTGTCGCCCTCGAGTCAATATAAGGGCAGGGATCCGCTGGGCAAGGATCCGGGAGCAGACATCGCCGGTATCTTGACTCAGATCTCCGGAGTGTACTGAGCTGGTTGTTCTACAAATCGAAGCGAACGACGCCGGCGGCAATCCCGTCGGCGTTTGCTTTCCGGGCGTGCTATCATCACTCCAATTACCGTTTTTAGCTGTTGTTGGAATCGCCTGAAACAAAAATCCGCTGTCTTGACTGCACCTTACGGTTTTTACTTCTTTATGGCACACCT
>JBAUVJ010000241.1:0-3571 GCA_049583165.1 Candidatus Sulfotelmatobacter sp.
TGGGACGGCAATGATGAGCGCAGAGTCACTTGGTAAAAAACCAATCCAGAACACCAGCCAGGCGGCACTTGCTCTGGAGCGGCGTTATTTGGCCGCTAACGATAGCTTCGCCGAAAAGCACTATCGCGTTAGCGACCTCGCGGAACTTTGGGGTTTGGGCAGGGAGACGGTACGAAAGCTCGTCAAGGACGATCCGGGCGTCATCAAAATCAGGATGGGACGCAAGCGGGCGCACACGGTTTACAGCGTGCCGGAATCCGCTGTGCGGCGCATTCATACGCGGTTGCTGATGGGAGCCTAAAGTAGGATGGTGAAATTCTCCTGTCACCCCTTCGCGGGTTTCGGCATGGCAATAACATTCGGCTTTGGTTTCGGCTTCGTATCGAAAGCCGCTCTGAGTACCGCCGTCAATCGCTCCTGACGTTCGGGAATCCATGCGGCGTAATGTTTCCTCACGATCTGCTCGGTGTTGCCCAGCAACTCCGCCACGTCGCGCACAGTGACGCCGGGCCGCTCAAGCAAAATTCTTGCGAAGGTATGACGGAAACGATGCGGCGTCGGCTTGTCCTTCCACGGGCCGCACAGTTCCCAGAGTTTATTCAGCTTGCGCCGCCACAAGTCGGTGATGACATTCATGTCGGTTGTGCTGTGCTCCCCGAAGATATACGGGCCTGCCTCAAGGGCGCGGGCGCGAATGCGTTGCTGTAACCATTCGGGAACCCAGGTATAAACGTGCGTGTGCGCCTTGGTGGTCCTCAGTTGAATGGTGCCGTCTGGCCGCATCCGGTCAATGTGAAACGTGCTCACGTCGGAAATCCGCAAGCCGGTATATACCGACACCGAAATAAAATCCGCTATGTCCTGCCCTTTCCATCGGGTGCGGTGTTGGGCATAGGGGCCTTGCTCTTTGCGTTCTTTGGTCGCTTTGGAAAATTGGATCTCGCGTTTCCCGTATTTTGTATCGCAGGCGTCATACATGCGGCGGAGTTCTTCATCGGAGAACGGTAATTTCTGTTCGCTGCGCGGGTCGTTATGCTGTCCGCGCTGGTTCTTCACCATGCGGGCCGGATTGCGCGGCGTCCATTCATTCGCGTGGCAAAACTCAAAGAAGGCTTTGACGACGCTCATGTTTTTAGCGGTGGTGCTCGGCAACACTCCCCACGACGCGCGAAACTCCCGCACGTCGATAGGCGTCCACTGGTCGATAGCGGCATAGCCCTTGGCATCCGAGAAGCCCCGTAATTGCTTCAGGACGAATTTATAGTTCCGTTGGGTGTTCGGGGCCGTGTGTTCCTCAAACTCGGCTGTAAACGCGGCTATTGCACGAATTACGCTAATTCGTTCGGGTTCGGGGTTCGTGGCGGGAAGCGCTAAGGGCGTTTCGATCTCGTCCTGGCCGTCCCAAGAGCCGGACTGTTGCAGTGAAGCAACAATGGATTTGGCTTCGTCCCAATCGGCGGTGCCGGTTTGTCTGCGGTTGAACTTCCCGCCGAGCGTGCCGGATACGTGGATCAGGCACGCGCATTTTTTCCAGCCGCGCCGTCCCTCTTCAAACTGGCCGGTGCGGGTGTCTTCGGGGTGGGAGCCTTCACATTCCTTGCGGTGGCGTCGATAGAGGTTGAGGGCCATGCAAGGTTGGATGCACGTTGCACGCCATTGCACGCTGGAATAATAATATCCCCGTAAACCATTGAAAATAAACTGGCGGAGAGAGTGGGATTCGAACCCACGTTACCCTTTCGAGTAAACACGCTTTCCAAGCGTGCGCCTTCAGCCACTCGGCCATCTCTCCGTCGAAAATCTGCGCGGGACGATAGCTCTCCGGAAGGCTATCGGGGCACGCTGAGTTGGCCGGAATTACCGCCAACTTAGCGTTCATTTCATTCTATGGTCAGAAGCGCACTAGAGCAAATCGGGGGCACTGCAGGAACAGCAGGCTCCATTAGAGATAGGAAAGGCAGAAAACCAGAAACCTAAGAGAGCTTCTGCGATGGGGTGTGGTTGGGAGTGTCTGAATGCGAAGGCTTCGCAGCCGTGCTCGAAGTGGCCGCACCTGCGGCGGCGGCGGCAGCGGCACCGTTGACTCCATCGCCATCCTGAGGAGCCGTTGGCGGAATCGGAGGCGGCTTGACCCCATCGACTACGTGATGGCTCAGGCAATAGAGCGCGAGTTCGAGTCGGTCGGCGACGCCCAGCTTGTCATATACCTTGCGCAGGTAGTTCTTTACGACCTGCTCGGTCGTCCCCACGCGAACTGCGATTTCCTTGTTCTTCATGCCCTGGGTTACGCAGGAAACGATCAGCGTTTCCTTGGGCGTGAGTTGAACTTTCGGGCGGGCTCCGGAGGGCCGCAAGTTGTGGCCGCGGTACGCTTCCATCACCCAATGAATCGCCTGACTGTCGAGCCACGGTTCGCCGGCGGCAACCTTGCGCAGGCAATCGACCAGGATCTCGGGCTCTACTTCGCGCGACAGGATGCCATGCGCTCCGCGGCGGAACAGTTCAAGCGTGAGCTGTTCGTCCGACGTGGGCGTGACTACAACAATTTTCAGTTGCGGTGCCTGACGCAGCAGCTCCGTCACAGCTTCGACCGGATTCGGCGCCAGCGCAGCCTCAAAGATCAGAACATCGGCGGAGAACTTGGTGACAGCAGATTGCGTCTGGGGTAAAGTCTCGGCCTGACCGACAACGCGAATATCATCTTCGAGCGCAAAGATCTTGCGCAGCCCGGCGCGGAAAATAGCCTGGGTATCGGCCAGGATCACGCGAATGAACTGGCCCGTGCCGCCATTCTCGGGAACGCCGTTATTTTCTCCCACGCTGACCGAAGTGCTCGCCATCAGTTTCTTTGCACCTATGCCCGCTCAAAATGGTATTCGTCAATCACTACGCCCACACCGCGCCGGCCCTGGTCTTCAAAGCTGCGAACCACGCGGCCGTGGCAGTCAATCTGGACATCACGACGCGAACCTACAACCTCTCCCGGAAGCAGAATCGTGAAATCCACCACCGAACCCACGGGAACGTCGCGATCCATCGCGAACAGCACGCCGTTGGCCGAGATATTTTGTGTCTCGGCGGAACACGCCCCGCCCGGCGAGTTGACTTCCACGGGCAGGTGCAGCGGAAACCTCGGAGCACTCTGCATGGAGGCGTAGTGCTTGATCGCAGTTTGCTGTGACTGCGGGTCCACCGTCAGTTGCTCCTCTGCCGCTTCGTCAGACACGGTTTCTAACCAGCCTTTTTCCAGTGCGCTGAGGCCGCTGGGCGCATCTGGATTTTTGCGGAACTTATGGGCAGCCTACACCTAGGAATCAGGTGTGCAAAGTTACCGAAGTCATGGAACAAAAGGGTGCTAACTGCTTGTGGATGAGCGAATTAGAGAGATTTTACCGAGGATAACTCAAGCTGCGATAAGTGTGGAGGGGTGGATCGGCGCAAGTGCTTTGTACGCTAGGCCTCAGGCACTTCCAGCCAGATGAATGCCATGGGCTCTAGAATTTGGTCACTTCCGTGAAATTAAAATCGCGGACCTTCATGGCGGGCACAACCATATCGAACGACTCTTCGC
>JBAUVJ010000242.1:0-1826 GCA_049583165.1 Candidatus Sulfotelmatobacter sp.
CCTACAACCCTTCGGTTAACAGCCGAATGCTCTGCCATTGAGCTACTGAGGAGTGTGGTGAAGAGCGCGCGAAATGCGCCCTTCTTGGACGCATCAATCATAACATTTTGAGGGACGCCTGAAAACAGCGGCGTGCGTGGGATTTTGGTAGGCTTCGAGTTGCGGGGTGAGTAGGATATCGAGTTGCGAGGTGAGTATGGGTGGAGGCGTGCGTTTAATGATTTCCTTATTTTTCCTTTTGGCTGGTGCCGCTTATGCGGCAGACAACGCCGCACACAATAGCAAAGATAACGCGGCAGATAATACCAAAGATACTGCCACATCAGCGGTGCCGAAGGCGCAGAAGCGTCCGCTGGAGGAGACGCTGCATGGGGTGAAGATTGTCGATAACTACCGCTGGCTGGAGGACGGAAGCAGCCCGGATACGCAGAAGTGGGTGGCGGAGGAAATGGCGTATACCCGCGAAGTGCTCGATCCTCTGCCCGGCCGCGACGCCATTAACAAAAGACTCACGGAGCTCCTTCGCATTGGCAGCATCAGCGAGCCGCAGATTGGCGGAAAATATTATTTCTACAGCCGGCGCGATGGCTTGCAGAACCAGCCCGTACTTTATGTGCGCGAAGGCGTGAATGGAAAAGATCGCGTGCTCGTCGACGCGAATCAGCTCGCGGCCGATGGAACCATTGCCCTCGATTGGTACCAGGCTTCAGAGAATGGAAAATATCTGGCCTACGGAACCTCGCCGAGTGGATCGGAAATGAGCACGCTGCACATTATCGAAACCAAAACCGGCAATCCGCTGCCCGACACAATTGAGCGCACCCGCGCTTGCAGCATTGCATGGATGCTCGACAATTCAGGCTTCTATTACACTCGCTATCCCAAGAAGGGCGAGGTCCGCGACGGCCAGGAGATGTATAACCGGCACGTGTTCTATCACGAATTGGGAACCGATCCAGAGACCGATCCTCCGATTTTTGGCGAGGGCCGCGACCCAGAAGACTGGCCAAGCGTGAGCCTCGACAACGACGGCCGCTTGCTGCTGATCAGCGTGGAGCAAGGCTGGACCAAGACCGAGCTGTTCATGATGGATCTGAAAAAGCGCACGCCACCCACGCGCATCACTACCGGCAAGGATTTTCTCTACAGCGCATCGGCATACAACGGACGGCTTTACATCGTCACCAACGAAGATGCCCCGCGCTATCGCGTGTTTATGGCCGAGGCCGGCAACTATGAGCGCGACGATTGGAAAGAAATCATTCCGCAGACGGATGCGGTTTTGCAGGGCGCCACGGTATGGGGCGGAAAGTTGTTCGCGCAATATGAGCAGAACGCGACATCGCAGTTAAAAATTTTTGATATCGAAGGAAACAAGCTCAAAGATCTCTTGCTGCCCGCGCTGGGCACGGTCTACGGCTCCGAGGGCAAATGGGATCGGGATGAAATCTTTTACGGTTTTCTCTCGTTCACCGTTCCGCCAACGGTCTATCGTTACGACCTGAAGACCGGTGCGACAACGATGTGGGCAAAGGTGGATGCGCCCTCGATTGACCCTACAGGCTACGAAGTAAATCAGGAGTGGTACCACTCCAAAGATGGCACGCGCGTGCCCATGTTCGTGGTCAACAAAAAAGGATTGAAAAAGGACGGGCACAATCCAACGCTGCTCACGGGTTATGGCGGGTTCAATGTCAGCATGACCCCGGCGTTCAGCCGCACCGCCTATTTGTGGATGGAGCATGGCGGCGTTTACGCGGTCGCCAACTTGCGTGGTGGCGCGGAGTTTGGGGAAGACTGGCATCGCGCTGGAATGCTCGGGAGCA
>JBAUVJ010000243.1:0-8169 GCA_049583165.1 Candidatus Sulfotelmatobacter sp.
GCGGGCAGCCTCGCTGCCCGCCGTTTCTCATCTTCCTTCAGGACATCCAACTGAGGCTAAGAGCATCCCGGATCCCACGACGATTACCGGTGTCCCCCGCCGCCATGGCCTCCGCCGCCACCGTGGAAGCCACCCCCGCCTCCACCGTGGAAGCCGCTGCCACCATGGAAGCCTCCCGCCGCGCCGCCATGAAATCCAGCGCCGCCGTGGAAGCCCCCTGCCGAACCGCGAGCAAACCCGCGTCCACCAGCAAAGCCGCGACCGCCCACAAAGCCGCGACCGCCGGCAAACCCACGTCCACCCACGAAGCCACGTCCGCCGTAAAAGCCCCTACCGTAGCCCCAGCCGCCGCGTCCCCAACCGCCACGCCAGCCATACCAGGGGCCCGCACCGATGAACACTCCACCCGCGAACCAATCAGGGCCGTAGTAGCCGTAAGGTGCGCAAGCGTAAGGGTAATACCCGTAATATCCGTAGTCGCACGTCGGCGCTACGCCAACGTACCCCGGTCCAAACCCCACGCCCACACCGACCTGAGCGTGCGAGTAGGCCAGGGGCAGCATCAGAACACTTACCAAAGCCAAATATTTGATGTACCGCATAATCCCCCTTGTCTCAGATCCGCCATCCCAGCCACGAACCCGCCGGACCTGCAGGCCTTCAGGATTTTCTGTCTATCCGAAGCACCTATGTATTTGAACTCGGAACCCAAAGAAAAGTTGCAGTCTCCCCATTGGCTGATTTCGGCCACCTCGCCTGAATTCAGCCATTTACGGGCGAATTGCGGCTCCCTAGGCTCCCACGAGTTCCTCGCTCGGTTCATATTCCACAATGTACCCCGCCACCGCGCTCGCTGCCACAGTCAAAGGCGAGGCCAGATACATTTGCCCCGGACCGCTGCGACCCGGGAAATTGCGGTTTTGCGCGCTGATCACTACCTGATCTGGACGCGTGGAAACTCCCGGCCCGGCGTTGATGCAGGCCCCGCAACTTGGCTCTATGACGATCGCTCCGGCTTTTTGAAACACGTCAAGGTATCCTTTACGCAAGCAGTACTCGCGCGTCTCCTGGGATCCAAATTGAATGTAGAACTTCACCGAGTCGGCAACGCGTTTCCCCCGCCTGAGCGCTTCGGTTAGCACCGCGGCATACATATCCATGTCCTCGTTCTTGCCCGCGGTACAGGTGCCTCCATACGCAATCTCGACTGGCACCGGCGTGTTCAGGTCTCGCACATATTTTCCGTTGCCCGGATCACCCGGAGTGGCAACCATCGGTGTAATCTCAGCCGCGTCGAGCTCGATCACGTGCGCATACTGGGCGTCTTTGTCGCTGTACAAGCTCTCGATCATTGCCTGCGCATCGGCGCGGTTCATTCTTCGCCGTTCCGCCAGGAAGTCGACCGCTTTTTTATCCGGCGCCACAATACCCGTGAATCCGCCGATCTCGGCCGCCATGTTGGTCATCGTCGCGCGCTCGTCCACGCTGAGATCTTCAATGGCTTCGCCGGCGTATTCCATTACCTTAGCCAGCGCCTTGCCACTGCGAACGTAATCCAGGCTCAAAATCTTCAGGATGAAATCTTTGGCCGTGGCGTTCGCGTGCCGCTTGCCACCGATCACGACCTTCACCGACTCCGGAACCTTCACCCGTACATCCTTCGTAATCCAGCTATTGAACACATCTGTAGTTCCAATTCCAAAAGCCACACAGCCGATCGCTCCGACGTGCGGCGTGTGCGAGTCCGAGCCAATATTTAACTGGCCGGGCAGCGCGTAGCTTTCCAGAACGATCGAGTGGCAAATGCCTTCCGACCCCTTGCGGTCCTTCAACTCCCCGTGCAACTTGATTCCCTGCTTAAGAGCGAAGTCTTCCTGTTTGAGTTTGAGTTGCGTCGCCAGATCGAGCAGCCCGATTTTCTTTTTTTCTTCTGAAATTACTTCATCGAGAAACGTCAGGTGGTCGCGGAAAAAAATAATGCTCGCAGCGTCGTTGACCTTCGCATCCTTGCCGATGTAGCGCTCAAAAAAAATGGCCGCCATCGGCGTCACATATTCATGGCTGAAGCGCAGGTCGGCCTGCGCAAACCCTGTATCGCCGGGCTTCACGCTGGCCACGCCAATGCCGCCCTTTTCATTGACCATGTGCCGCGCGATAATCTTCTCCGCCACGGTCATCGGACGATTGCTGGAGTTGATCGGCGGTAAAGAAACCTTCTTCTGCATGCGCGCCACATTGAAGGGAAACAGCCCGCCGTATTCGATCACCTGCCGAGTAATCTCGTCCTCACCCGCCGTAAACTCGCTCAGCGCGATATCTTCGCCGCCGCGGATCTTATCGATCAGCGAAAAGTTGGTCGAAGTCAATACGCCCAAGTTCTGGCAATTCTGCTTGTAGATGCGCTCAATATTTTCCGCAATCACCACGCGAATGCCGGCACACATCTCGGCATAAGGAGACTGCTCCCGGCTCGATCCTTTACCGCGCCGTTTCCCGCTCACCGCGCACACAAAACCGCCGCGCTTCACGTCACCGCGCCCAATCGGCATCTGGTCGCCACATTTCAGCCCAAGGTAGGGAATCTCGCCCAGCGTCTCGTCAAAGTAGAAGCAGTAGTGCGCGGGAGTAATCTCGTCGGTTGAGATGTCGTCACGCAGCTTAGGATTATTCGCGGGACTTTTCATGTCCCATGGAAGATCCTCACCGGCAAGTTGCCGCTTGATAAGGTCCGGATCTTCCGTGAGGAAAAGAATTCGTCCTTGCAGCCGGACTTTGTCGGGCCGCTTTTCGATTTTGCGTTCCAGAAGAGAGTTGATCACATTAGACCTGCGAGGTCAGGGATAAGGAACTAGAGGACGCGGCCACCGTCCCCTATCATTGTAACGCCTTGTGCCGAGCTCAGGTTCGATAGGTGGGGCCGATGGGATCAGCTTGGAAACTCTATCGCTTATACTCCCTTGGATCGGGAAGCGGTTCCATTCCGCGTCCGGCGAAGATTGCTTTGAACTCATCGATCAAAGCTTCATGCAGCAAGCCGTTCGAGGCCAACGTTTCGCGGCTGTTGAGTTCAAATGGCGATCCATCGAAGCGCGTGACTTTGCCGCCAGCCTCTTCCACGATCAGCACGCCCGCCGCCGTGTCCCAGGGGTTGAGATTGAACTCCCAGAAGCCATCGTAGCGGCCCGAGGCTACATTACATAAATCGAGCGCCGCCGATCCCGCCCGGCGCACTCCGTGCGTGTGCAGCGTGATCTGGTGATACAAGTGAATATTAGGATTCTTATGCCGCTTTCGGCTGGGAAAACCCGTGGCGAGAAGGCTCTCTGTGAGCGTGGAGATTTTCGAAACGCGAATGGGTTCACCATTGAGCCACGCGCCCCTCCCCTGCTCCGCGCTAAACAACTCGTCGCGCGTGGGATCGTAGACTACGGCCGCAATGCAACTGCTTTTTGGCGGGGACGATTCCTGTCCCGGCGCAAGCTCCTGCAATCGGCGATGTTCGAGCCCGATCGAAACGCAAAATACGGGATAGCCGTGCGCAAAGTTGGTGGTGCCATCGAGCGGATCGACATACCAGCGATAATCGCTGCCCTGGTCGCTCAGTCCCTGCTCTTCGCCGAGGACGTCATGGTCCGGCCACTTCTGGCGAATGCGCTCACGAATCAGCTCCTCGGATGCGCGATCGGCCGCGGTAACCAGGTCGGCCTCGCCTTTGTACTCAATCTTCAGATGCTGGTGAAAGTAATCCATCAGCAGCGCGCCCGCTTCGCGCGCAATCTCTGATATGGAAGGAATCAAGCTTTCGGAATATTTCAGGTCTGTCATCCTGAGCGTAGCGAAGGACCCCGTGCCCGCCTGCGCTGCCATCGGTCCGCAGGGCGTTTCTATCACTGCCTACTGTTTCTCTTGCCTCAATCCTTGCTGGCAGTCTCGCCCGAAACTACGCGCCCTTACTTCTTGCCGCCGTCTTCGGCAATGTACATGATCTCGTGCTTGAAGATGAACAGGTTGGGCACCCCTTCGCGCGTCAACCGCACCATGTGCTTGTCGTAGTATTCAATCCATCCGCGCACGGTCTGACCGTCCATCAGCTTGACGCTGACCGTCTTCTGCTTCTCCCCCAAGGATTTGAGGAAGCCGGCCTCTTCAAAAGTCTCCTCCGGTGGAGGCGTCCGCCCGCGCTTGCCGGCATTCGGGTTTCCCTGCGAGCGAAAAGGCATGACCGCATTGTACACAAAGCGCGGGAATGGATCGGCTCATTCCGAGGCAAAAAAAACACCAGCGCTGGTAGCGCTGGTGTTAACTGTGTTCGATTCAAGTCGCCTAGAAAACTATCTTCAGGCTGAATTCTGTTTCGCGCGGCGAGCCGAGCGTGTAGACGCCAGTCCCGACGCCGACCCTGTTTACAAGCTGTCCGGCGTAGTTGGTGCCGTTGATGCTGCCGGTGGAACCGGTCAGCAGCCCTGACATCATGCTCGATGGATTGTCAAAGTTGGCGAAGTTGGGCAGGTTGAAGAAGCCAACTCCTGGCTTAATTGTCAATCGCCCATCGAAGAAGCTGTGGCTCCAGGCGAGGGTTGCGTCGAACGCCTTCAGCCAAGGATAGTTGACCTGGTCGGCAGGCGCCAAGGCCAACGGGGCACCGCCATTGTACACACCACCCAAAGCAGCCAAATCAGCCTGCGTCATGAGGCCGTTCTGAACCACCACATTGCCGGCTGGTGTCAGGGTTCCCGCTGCAACCTGAGCGTTGAAGTTGGAGATGCTAGCGTTGAGGTTGCTGGCATTCAGGCCGCGATCAAAGCTGCCGACTTTGGTTCCCGGAAGCGGATCCTGAGTAACTCCGCTTCCCGTGAAGTCGGTGCGGAAGATTTCCCCCGCCCCATCTCCCGTATTTGGCACCGTGGGCGTGATGGCAAGCGGACTGTAGAAGTGAGACATGATCCCGATCTGGAAGCCGAACGGGACATCCATAAAGCCGCCAAAAGAGATTTGGTGGGTGCGGTCCAACGTGGAAGGTCCGAAATAGCGATTCACATTTTGGTTGTCCAGCGCCGGAACGATAAAGTCCTGATCCGCAGCCGCAGCCGTTACGGTAGCACCGGGATCCACGCCGCCACCGGAGTTATTGAAGCGGGACAAGGCGTAGGAGACTTGGAAGTTCAAGTCTTTGACGCCGCGGATTGGACTCTTTACATTGTCGATCCACTTCATCTGCAAGCCGTCGTATTCCGAACGGCCGACGGGCGAAAGGAAATTAAGCGGCGGAGCGGTCGGGTTGATGCCACCGAAGGCGCAAGGTTGACCGATTGCGGCGAGGCAGCTCGAGCCGCCAAAGTCAGCGGTGGAGGTTAAGCCGTTCCCCGCGAAGTCAGCAATTGTGGCGGGGCGCGGCGTCCAGGTTGAAACGCCGTTTACGACATCTAGGGTTCCGTTCGCCGGATCGGTTGCACAGTTAGCTGAATAAGTCCCCGCGACCCCATTGCCGGTTCCGTTTCCGCAATTTGCGACCGTCGTTGCGATCGCAGTCGCGGCTGCACCCGCGTTAAAGTAGCGAATGTCGCCGGCGTGATTCTGGTCTACTCCCAGCAGGAAGTGTGTCTGCACATTGCGGATGAAGTCAACGCTCAATATCATGCCGGGATGAAGCTCGCGTTGAATGCCAATGTTCATCACGACCGAGCGCGGCGACCTGTAGTCTGGGTTGAACAGGTTCGTACCGGACTGGAAAAAGCAGTTGGACCCGTCCGCGCAACCGCCGAGGTACTGGCCTGCAAAGCCCGGATTGGATTCCTGTAAATCCAGGGGCGACGCCGCCTGATATGCCTTTGAAAGAGCAACAACCGCAGGCACAGCATTCCCGATTAACGGGAACCCGCCTGACGCGGTCCCACAAACCGCAGCCGTTGGCGTGATGGCGCCGGTCGGGGTTTGCAAAGGTGACGGTTGTCCGGCAGCCGCGCAAGGTGACGGGAATTGAGCGAAAGCGCCCGTAGGTTCCCGGTACGGACCATCGAACAGCACGTTGTTCCAGATGGCATTTTCCCAGAATATACCGATTCCACCACGAATTGAGGTCTTGCCATTTTTCATCGGATCCCAAGCAAAACCGAGATCGGGTCCGAAGTTCTTGTTGGGCTGGTTCACCTGGTCACCCAAGCCCGGAAGTAGGGCGCTGAGCTGAGGAATCGCGGCGTATTGGCTGTCTGTGCGGCCTGTATCGCGTTCGTACCGCAATCCATAAGTTAGGGTAAAGTTCGACCTGATCTTCCAGGAATCTCCCAGATAAAGAAGAAGACGATTGTCAGGCCCCAACCCGCCGGCAGGGAACCCAAGCGCGGCCTTTGAGGTAGAGAAGCCCAAGCCATTGCCCAACGTGTAGCCGCCATCGGCCTGATAGTTTAACGGATTAGCCGAGCCTCCTGGAAAGGGTCCAGATGCCGCCGCTGTGATATCGGCTGTAGTAACTTGGGAAACGACCTGTGGTCCATTCCTGAAGAAGGAAGCAAAGCCGCCACCCTGAAGGTGATTAAACGTGGCTCCGTACCGAATGATGTGCGAGCCCAATACCCGGCTGCCATCGTACTTGAATTCGTGATCGCTCTGCGGCGTGCTTTGTGGGGCCAATAGATTCGGTCCGGCGGTTAGGCCAGTGGCTCCCATGAAGATTTCCGCGCCCAGATTGTCAAAAGGCAGAGCGCTGTTACCCGTGGTCGCATCCACGATCTGGTTCTGAAATTTCAAGAACGAGAAGCGGATGGAGTGGGTGAACGGCCCGGTGTTGAAATCTACGCCAACCACGGTGTTGCGAGTGATGTTCTTGTTGTCGTAGAGGGAATAGCCGAATCCAAAAGTTGCTCCCAGCAAATTCTTGAAATAGGAGTAGCGACCAAAGAGCCGGGCGCTCTTGGTGAGCTGGTAGTCCAACCGGCCGAGCAGATTATCCTCACGGAACGGATCGCTGAAATTTCCAGAGTACGCTTGGAATGGAGCCGAGATGGGAACCGGGGTTTGCGTATTCTGCACGGTCCGCTCGCCGTCGCCGAAGAAGAACAACTTGTTCTTGATGATCGGGCCGCCCAAAGAGGCACCGTATTGACTGCGCTGGGAATAGGGGGTGGCACCTCCTGGGAGTGTTGCCCAACCAGCGCGGTAGTCGCGGAATTGCCCAAAGGCTTCGCCGTGAAGTCCATTGGTTCCGGATTTTGTGGTTACGTTCACAGAACCGGAAGAGGTAAGTTCGGTCGACATGTCCAAACTTGCCTGGCCGATCTGGAATTCCTGAATAGCGCTGGCTGGAATATCAGTTGTGGTGGTGCCCACGGTCTCGTCGGAGACATCCACTCCGTCAACTTCGATACGGGCTGTCCGACCGTAACGACCGCCGAATGAGATAGAGGAATAACCCGCTTTCGTAGGATCGAAATTTTGACCGTCTTGAATCTGAACGCCGGGTTCGAGCTGCGCCAAGTCAAGAAAGTTCCGACCATTCACGGGCAAGTTCTCGATCTGGCTGGCCGTCAAAACCCCCTGCACCGTGGCCTGCTCTGTGTTGACCTGAACCTCACTTCCCTGCACTTCAACCACAGTGCTCTCTTGGCCTATTTCGAGCTTAATACTGCCGTTAGCCGCGTTGTCGACCTTCACATCCAACGACAATTGCGACGTCTTGAATCCTTTCGCCTCAACCCGCACCTGATAAACACCTGGAATCAGCGCGCCCTGGGAATACGATCCCGAAGCATTGCTGGTCACGTGAAGCGTCTGCCCAGTCGGGCCTATGATTGTGATCTTGGCGTTGGGCAAAACCGCGCCGGTGGCATCCGTTACATTGCCCGCAATACTGCCGGTTGCAATCGAGGTCTGGGCAACCGCACTAGTGGAGATAAGCAATGCGGACAGGGTAACCAGGGTCGACATTAGAAATCGCACGCTGTGGCGGGAGAAGCTTAGCTTCAACATCGTAGACCGTCCTTATTTGGGAAATGTTCTTAACTCGTAGCTGCAGCGCTACGGCACATCAGGATGCTGTTCAAAAGCCGTACCGAAAACTCTTAGAGACCTCGATTAAGGGATTCCAGCGAGATGCAGATCCGAACTTCCCGCCAAGAATTCACAACATGCAAATGTTATCCCTTTGGTACGTCGGCGATGACTCTGGCAGTGAGT
>JBAUVJ010000244.1:0-5144 GCA_049583165.1 Candidatus Sulfotelmatobacter sp.
GTGTGCATGCGATCGATGTACAGAGTGCCGCGCAGATGATCGATTTCGTGTTGCAGAATCCGCGCGTACCACCCGGATGCCTCAACCGAGCGTTGCTCCCCTTGCTCATCCAAATAGTCCACGCGGATCACCCGAGCGCGCGGGACGATGGCGGAAAATCCGGTAACGCTGAGGCAGCCTTCGTAGAAAGCTACATTGTTATCCTCGACGAACGTGATCTGGGGATTGATGATGGTATGGAAGGGAACTGGCCGGCGATCTTTCTCAGCCAATTCCCGCGGCGGCAGATCTTGCAGCAGATCTTCGCGATCCTCAATCACGGCAAGTTGTAGAGAAAGTCCGATCTGCGGCGCGGCGAGCCCAACGCCGGGAGCGTCATACATGGTTTCTTTCATATCGCGAATCAGCCTTTGAACCTCATCGCCCAATATTTCGTCGCGCGTCAAAGGACGCGCCGACTGCCGCAAAACCGGCTCTCCCGCCTGCACAATCTTTAGCCGCAAACTGCTTCCCCCATAAAATTTGACAGCACTCGATTCGAAAATAACTTAGCGAGGCCGATGGAGGAGCCACGTAGCTGGCTCTCCCCACTTGCCGGAAAAAACGAAGTCGCGTATTGGCTTCCGCTGGCGTGGTGCGAGTTCTCGCTCCCGTAATTTGTCGGATAGGTTTGCGGGATCTCCCGGATAGCCGATCGCAATCACGGCGACCGGATCGAAGCCTTCGGGAATTGCGAATTCATTGCGGGCCTTTTCCGTGTCGAATCCGGCCATTGGATGAGCTATCAATCCCAGAGCGATTGCTTGCAACACGAGATTGGCCGTCGCCTGCCCTACATCGTGAAAAGCGTAACGATTCGGTTTTCCAGTCGAGGCAGCGTTGAGCCGTGCGACCGAGAGAATAAGTACTGGAGCATGCTGTGCCCACTTGATATTGAATTCCACCAGGCACGCGAGCAGGCGGTCGTAGCCGGATGCTGTCCCTTCCTCAGAGACGATAAAGCTCCACGGCTGCTCGTTCGAAGAGGATGCAGCCCAGCGAGCGGCTTCCAGCAGGCTTCCGATCGATGCCGCGTCCACCGGTTGCGAGCTGAAAGCCCGTCTGCTGTGCCGCTTGGCGATCAATTCATGAACGGGGTATTCAAAGATGGATGAGACAGTAGGTGAACCGCTAGACATAGTTCCTCTCTTTTCTTGGGCCTCAGTACATTGATAAGTGAGCAGGACTAGCGTGGGCCTGTCGATGTTTGGGGTTCGCGAGCGAGTTCTGGCCGGTCCGCGAAAGCCGGTCTCGGGTGGTCGCGAATAATCAGCTCGGAGAATCGCTCCATCTCTTCGAGCTGCGGACTAAATTGCAACAACAGAAGATCGACGCCCGCTTGTTCGAACTCCGCTATTTGAGCTTTGATCTGATCCGGCGTGCCGACCAGCCCCGATCGCAGACCACGATTCGAAACCGAGTAGTCCTCCAGCGAAACTCTTTGCTCGAGTTGAGTGCCGGCGAGCCACTGCTGATAGTTCTGGAATCCGGCCGCGTTCTGCTTCACATCCGTGATCCGTCGCCGCTCTTCATCGGCCGCTTCGGCGGTGTCGCGCACAATCGCGTATGCAGCGACGCCAAATTTAAGCGGCGGCAATCCCAGTTTTTTCCGGCGCTCCGCCATGTCAGCAATCTTCGGGCGAACGTTCGCCGGCGGATCGCCATGCATGACATAGGCATCGCAACTACTGGCGATAAGGTTCTTCGCCGCTTCTGACTCTCCTCCAGCGTAGAGCAGTGGTCGAGGCTTCGACAGAGGTTTGGGCGCCAGCGCGGTATTTTCTACGCGGTAGTGCTTTCCAGAAAATGAAAAGCGGTTCTGGCTCCAGACTCCATTCACCACCTCCAGCCACTCGGCCGTGCGCCCATAGCGGTCATCGTGCTGCTCGAAGTGGACTCCGTATTGCTTCGCTTCGTCCGCCCACCAGGAGGAGACGACGTTCAGCGACAACCTTCCCCCGCTGATGTGGTCAATGTTGGCGGCCTGCTTGGCCAACAGTGCTGGGAAATGAAATGTCGGCCGCACAGCCACCATAAGCTCGAGCGAAGTGGTGACGGCCGCGAGCGCGGCCGCTGTGGACCATGCGTCCAAAGATGGAGCCTCGGGTCCCTTGATGTCATTGAGGTTCAACTCGGCAATGAGCGTAAGGTCGAAGCCGATCTGCTCGCTGCGGCGCGCGAGGCGGCTGACGTAATCCCAACTGGCCTGCATTTTTTCGTCTTCCACATTTCGCAGCCAGCCGCCGAAAACCGGCATCCAGTAGCCGTAGCGCATCACGCCGCCTCCTGTTGCAGATAATCGACCAGCCTGGCGAATGGATCGAAGCCGATCAATGTTGGGCCGTCGGAAACAAAATTTGAAAGAGCATTGATGTCGTAGTAGTAGAGCTTGCCGTCCCGGTCGTCGACCACATATTCCACGCCGCCAACCTCAATCTTAGTGGCTGCGAAAATGCGCTCCACATCGGCGATCACGCTGCCCGGAGGCTGATAACTTTCCACGCGCAGCCCGCTCTTCGGTCCCTCAATCACGCAGGAAGTGTTTAGCTCCGTGCCGTCCGATGTCCGGCAAATATCGGCCGGGCACAAATCGAACGTCTCCCCGGAGGTGAAGACCTTGATTGCGTAGAGGTACTTATAGGCAAGAGTTTCCACCCGGACGATATGACCATCCCTTGCGGGAATGAATTCCTGCACCAAAGCCGTGCTATCCAGCCCTAGGTGAATGCCTTTCGCTGCCGCATTCTCAAGCTGGGATGCCGAGTCGAAACGAACGATGCCCGCACCGCTCCCACCGATATTCGGCTTCACGACCACAGGAAAGCGAAATCCCGCTGCTGCGGCAGGCGCTTCACTGGCGTGATGGATCACCCGTGAACGCGGATAAGGCAATCCCAGACTTTGCAGCAGAGAGAGTTGCAGCGCCTTCGAAATCTCGAAGCGGAAAGCTTCGCTGCCATTCACCACGCGAGCGCCCTGCTGTTCCAGGTGAGATAGATAATTCAGAGTATAAAAAATGTTGTCGGCCCGCCCGCGGTTCCAGGCCGAGGGACTCATGCGGTTGAAAACCAAAGCAAACTTTTCGTTGCCGTTGGCCGAAGGATCATAGTGATGATGAGCAGCATTTATTTTTACGTAGGGAATTTTCCGGCGGTCCAATTCCGCAAACAACCGCTCAAACCATACGGGATGCTCGTAGTAAACGGCGATGGGGTCTTGTTTCGACATAAATCCTAAATGCGACCGGACAGGTTTCTTGTGGCAGGGCGTTCGCTGCCGGTCTGGCTATTTAAGTATATGGCCCTAGTTACGGGTCTTAGCCGGGATCGATTATACGTCAGTACTTAGATAGAGATACTTATGCGAATCGGTCGGCGCCGGTCATGCCCTGTATAATCAGCTTTCTGCCCATGCGAACATTGTTTCTCTTGTGGACGGGGCTGCTTCTGGCTCCGTTGGTGTTTGCGCAAGCCGCCCATTCCAATCCTCCGGTATCCCTCCCGCAGTTTGAGGACGTCGCTCAGAGGGCCGGCCTCACCGTGCCGCACATTTCTTCTCCTGATAAGAAATACATTGTCGAATCCATGAGCGGCGGCGTAGGCCTGATCGATTGCGACAACGACGGCAAACTCGACATCATCACCGTGAACGGCTCAACCGTGCCCCGCTATCGCCAGGGTGGAGATTTGATGATCACGCTCTACCATCAGGATAGCAATTCAAGCGGAGATGCTAAGAAAAATGACCTCAAGTTCACCGACATTACCAAATCCGCCGGCCTGACGCGCAAGGGCTGGGGCATGGGAGTGGCCGTGGCCGATTACGACAATGACGGCCTGCAAGATATTTATGTGACCGGCTACGGCGGCAACGCGCTGTATCACAATCTGGGAAACTGCAAGTTTGAAGATGTCACCGACAAGGCCGGCGTCGGTGCAGGCGGATTTAGCACTGGCGCCGCATGGGCAGACTATGACCGTGATGGCAAGGTGGATCTTTTCGTCTCGCGTTATGTCCAAGTCGATATGAATGACCTGCCGCAGTTCGGCAACGATCCGCGCTTTTGCCGCTTCAAAGGTGTTCTTGTGCAATGCGGTCCGTGGGGAATGGCAGGCGAATCCGATTTGCTGTTTCACAACAGGGGCGATGGCACCTTTGAAGAAGTCTCGAAGAAAGCCGGCGTCGATGACCCGCATCACTATTACGGCCTGGGCGCGACCTGGGGCGATTACGACAATGATGGCTGGCCCGACCTTTATGTTGCCAACGATGCCGGGCCGAATTTTCTCTACCACAACAAGCATGATGGAACCTTCGAAGATGTCGGTTTGCTCGCTGGAACTGCGTTAAGCGGCGATGGCATGGAGCAAGGCTCCATGGGCGTGGACTGGGGTGACTATCTTCACGAAGGCCGCTTGTCGATGATCGTGACCAATTTTGTCGAGCAGGGCTCCACGCTGTATCACAATCTCGACAAAGAGAATTTCGCCGATGTCAGCATACGATCGAAAGTGATGAAGCCGACGTATCCCTTCGTGAGTTGGGGCACATCATTTTTCGATATGGATAACGACGGCTGGCTGGATTTATTTATCGCCAATGGCCATGTCTATCCTCAGGCAGATGCGATTCCCGACGGTACTCCCTATCGGCAACCGATGCTGCTTTTCCGCAACCATCGCGACGGAACCTTCGACGATGTTTCCCAGGCGCTGGCAGACATGCCGCAGCAATCGAGGCGGGGCGCCGCATTTGGCGATATCAATAACGATGGCAATGTTGACATCGTGGTGCTCAATGTTGGCGAGCCGCCGTCTCTGCTGCTGAATCATAACGACAGCTCAAATCATCGCGTGCTGTTCAAGCTGGTGGGGATGAAAAGCAATAAAGCCGCAATCGGCGCGCGAGTCACGGTGAAAGCAGGCCCTCTGGTCCAATTTAGCGAAGTTCGCGGCGGCGCAAGTTATCTTTCGCAGAACGACCTGCGTCTGCACTTTGGCTTGGGAGCCAGCGACAAGATGGACGAAGTTAGTATCCGCTGGCCGAATGGCGAAACTGAAGTTCTGCGGGGCGTCTCAGCGGATTTTATCTACACGATCGTTGAG
>JBAUVJ010000245.1:0-6179 GCA_049583165.1 Candidatus Sulfotelmatobacter sp.
GATGATATCTGCCTTCTGCGCAGATTGGAGTTGTTGAGTGAGTGAAGGTAGCCTGTCAAGGCTATCTTCATATATCGCGCAATACTGTGCGGAGTCATAGACACTGCGAATAAGACTTAACGGGTTCTTCCCTTTCTGCAGTTCGGGTGTTCTCCACGACTCGGTGCAGAGTTGAACTAGGTCGTCAGGACAATCCACCTGTTCATCACTGAGCAGTTCACCAAAACCTTCCAACAGCAAGAATGGTCGAGCTCTTTCCCACACCCTTGTGAGCGACGCTCCAACCAGGAAAGAAACGACAGCAAGCGCCAGATGCAAGAGGAAATCGTGCATTTCTCACCTCAAGAGGGACAATGAGGACTAACTCCTGTGGTCAGCCTAACTTCTAGCGGTTGAGTATACGCCAGCCGAAATCCGAGAGCCGCGCTTCGGGGTGGGTGTTGACTTACTCCATCTTCGTCGGGAGCAAATAGGAAAAATCGTGGACAGATGCTACGCTTCCGATTTTCGCCCAAGTCCTTTAACCTAAGCGACCCTTTGGCCCGTCCCAGGCATTGCCCAGATAATACTGGCGGCCGGCCCATTTCTCGCGTTTCTTCCGAGAAGTGGATACCGTCACGACCACGGTCGCCGACGATCAACAAATGACGAAAAAATCCACACCGCGCGTGTGATATCCAACCTTGTCACCGCCATAAAATTGCGTAATCCTAGTCGAGGCCGTGACGGTCCGCGAGAGACGAAAGCACCGTTCTCTAAGCCTTTTGTTGTCTATATTTTGATATCTAATCTCTTTGAACGACGGATTTTGCGGGGAATTTTCTGCTAACCCGATGATCCCCATAGATACCAGGGGGGAGGGGGATACCTCAAAATCAGCAATCCCGAAAAACAAATCATGGTTCGAGGAACGTCGCCGAAACTTTATTTTCCCAGGACTGACGAGAAGGAATCAAGGTGGGAAAAATATCGGAAGGCGTGGAAGTGGTGGGAGAGCGCGGCGGATTGAGGGCGGAATCAAAATTTGGAATGCAGGTTAAGATGCCAAGAGCGCCAATCCACTATGACCATCCATGTCGGCCTGATCGGCGGCGGCAATATTACAGACACACATGCGCGCGCAGCCCGCTCTATTTCCGGAGTTCAAATTTCCGCAATCTACGGAGTCAATGCCGAAAAAATCGACGCCCTTTGCCGCGAGCACGGCGGGAAACCGTATCAAGATTTCGACGCCTTCCTAAATCATCGCCCAATGGACCTGGTAGTCATTGGCAGTCCCTCAGGGCTGCACGCCGAACACGGCGTTGCGGCGGCTCAACACGGTCTGCACGTGCTCACGGAAAAGCCGATCGAAATCAGCACGGCGCGCGCCGATGCATTGATTGAGGCGACGGACAAAGCCGGAGTAAAGCTGGGCGTGATTTTTCAGGATCGAAGCAAGCCCGGAATCCGCCAACTGAAGCAGTGGCTTCAGAATGGCGTCATCGGCAAGCCTTTGCTGGTTGATGCCCGCGTAAAGTGGTATCGCCCGCAGGAATATTATGCCAACTCACGCTGGCGCGGAACTCTGGATTTAGACGGCGGCGGCGCGTTGATCAATCAGGCAGTGCATACCGTCGACCTGCTGTTGTGGCTCATGGGCGACGTGTTGCGAGTGCAGGCACGCAGGGCGACCGCACTGCACTCGATTGAAGGCGAAGATACGGCAGTCGCAATTCTCGATTTCGTCAACGGGGCCATCGGCTCATTCCAAGCCACCACTGCGGCTTATCCCGGATATCCCCGGCGACTGGAGATTACAGGTTCCGAGGGCACCGTCATTCTGGAAAACGATCAGATCATCGCGGCGGATCTGCGCAACCCCCCGGCAGGAATAACCGCCACCATTACGCCAGACGCCAATCAGCGCGCCTCATCCCCGGTGGTGAGCGATTTTAGCGGCCACCAGTTTGTGCTTGAAGATTTCCTTCGCGCCATTGAGCACAACACTACGCCCATGTGCGACGGCGGTGAGGGCCGCAAGAGCATCGCACTTATAGAATCGATTTATCAAGCCGCGGGCCGAATCGAGTCGCCGGCATCCCGGCATGCAGTTTGATCCCTGTCCGTCACCAGCTTTCCGGGACCTCTACATACGACCGATCCAGCGCACTCACCGATGAGCAACCGAGCAACCGCAGAGTTCTCTCCATGTCGTCGCGCAGGATTTCGATAGCGCGTGTCACGCCGCGTTCACCCGCGGCGGCCAGCCCGTAGGCATAGGCCCGCCCGCACAGAACCGCACGCGCCCCCATGCAGAGCGCTTTGATCACGTCGGCGCCACGGCGAATTCCGCCATCCATTAATACTTCTGCTTGGCCGTTCACCGCGGCGACGATCTCCGGCAGCACCTGCAATGAGGCGGGAACGCCGTCGAGCTGGCGTCCTCCGTGATTCGAGACCACAATGGCTGCCGCACCTTCGTCCACACTTCGTCGCGCATCCCCGGCGGTAAGAACGCCCTTGATGACAATTGGGCCCCGCCAGGAATCGCGGATCCAGCGAAGGTCGTTCCAAGTGAAGGCCAACCGCTCCATGGCCGTATGCGAATTGCCAATCTGCAAAGCCCCGCTGCCGGGAGTCACGATATTCGGCAACGCAGGAAGACCGCCGTCGAGCAAGAATCGAGCGAGCCATCGTGGATGCGCCAGGAATTGCGGAAGAAATGGAATCTTCGACCAAACACTTCCTCGTAATAACTGGTCCATGCCGCCACGCAATTCGCGTTCGCGCAATCCGATCACCTGCGAATCAACCGTGATCACCAGCACAGAGTAACCAACGGCCTGCGCCCGGCGCGTGGCGCATTCCGCCGCTTCGCGCCCGCCGGTCAAATAAAGTTGATACCACATGGGCCCGGCGGATGCCGCTTTCACATCTTCAAGCCGGTGCCCTGAAACCGTGGAAAGAATGTAAGCCGCGCCCGCAGCTCCCGCGGCCCGCGCGGCGGCCACTTCGCCGCCAGGATGCATCACCCGGCAATAGCCCACGGGCGCCAACAGCAGAGGCATCGACAACTCCGAACCCAATACGCGGGTTCGCAAATCACAATGGGAAAAAGCAACGGCGTGACGCGGACGAAACGTGACCGCCGCGAACGCGCGCAAGTTCTCCCGCAGAGTGAGTTCAGCCTCAGCTCCGCCGTCGATGTAATCGAAAACGACTTTGGGCAACCGCCGGCGCGCCTGTTCTCGCAAGTCCTCGATATTGATTCCCGTTTGCAAAATGACATCCGTAGTGATTACTTTATCCTCGGTCACAACCACGAGGGAAGAAACTCATGATCACGAAGAATGCGGCACGGCGATATTTCATGAAGGCCACCGGGGTTGGCATTGCTGGCGCCGCGGTCGGCGCGTTCGCAAACCGCGCTAGCGCGGAGACGGCCTCAGCGCCAGCGAGCGAGTATGACGTGAGACAGTTCGGTGCCAAGGGTGATGGCAAAACTCTCGACACGCCTGCCATCAATCGAGCCATCGACGCCGCAGCCGCGGCCGGCGGCGCCACCGTTCGCTTTTCTGCCGGCACTTACCTCTGTTACTCCATCCATCTTAAAAGCAATGTTGATTTGTATCTTGGTCCCGGCGCGACCATCCTCGCTGCGGACTCGCCCGCACCGGGCGTCAGCGGCGGATATGATCCTCCCGAGCCCAACGCCTGGGACAAGTATCAGGACTTCGGCCATAGCCACTGGCATAACAGTCTGATTTGGGGCGAGGACATCGAAAACGTTTCCATCATCGGGCCGGGGCTGATCTGGGGCAAAGGCCTGAACCGGGGCGACAGAGACACAGTGCTGGCCGCGGGCGTGGGTAACAAGTCGATCAGCCTTAAGAATTGCCACAACATTATTCTGCGCGATTTCTCCATGCTGCACGCTGGGCATTTCGCCATCCTGGCAACGGGCGTGGATAACCTCACCATCGACAATCTGAAAATTGATACCAACCGCGACGGCATGGACATTGATTGTTGCCGCAACGTGCGCGTCTCGAATTGCAGCGTGAATTCGCCATGGGACGATGGCGTCTGCCTCAAGAGTTCCTACGGCCTCGGCTATGCGCGATCCACCGACCATGTGACCATCACGAATTGTTACGTCACCGGCGGCTATGAAGAAGGCACGCTGCTCGACGCCAGTCACAAGCGCCTCGGCCCTGACAAAGCATCCCGCAACGGCCGAATTAAGTTCGGCACCGAATCGAACGGCGGTTTTCGGAACATCACCGTCTCCAATTGCGTGATCAACGACTGCCGCGGATTGGCCCTGGAAACGGTCGACGGTGCATTCCTCGAGGACGTTTCAATCACAAATATCACCATGCGTGACATCGTCGATGTTCCACTATTTCTCCGGCTGGGCCGCCGCATGCGCGGACCCGAGGGCGTTCCGGTCGGCGAACTGCGGCGCGTGAACATCAGCAACATCGTCGTCTCGAATTGCGCCTCCCGCCAAGCCTCGATCATCACCGGCATTCCGGGACACTCCATTCAAGATGTGAAGCTGAGCAACATGCTCATCCTCCACCAGGGCGGTGGCACAAAAGAAGACGCCGCGATTCAACCGCCTGAGATCGAGAACTCCTATCCCGAGCCCGACCGCTTCGGCCCCATGCCAGCGCACGGTTTCTATATTCGCCATGTCAAAGGCATCGAGATGCGCGACGTCGAAGTCAGATATATGAAAGATGATATGCGGCCCACATTCACACTCGAAGATGTCGAAGGTGCGGACTTCATTCACGTCAAGGCGCAGCAGACCGCAGGAGCGCCAGCCTTTACGCTAAGAAACGTTCGAGACTTCAGCACCTACCAGAGCCGGCCTGTGCCTGACACGCATCTGGACAAAGTGGAGCAGCAGGAGCTCTGATCCCGGAAACGATCCGCGAAACTTCTCCTGGCCAACAATCCAGGGAATCTCGAGGCATTAGCCCAGGCGGTAAACGCGAAGGGCATTATCGTGAAACAGCTTTCTCTGATTGACCTCGCCTGCTTCTCGCGTGATCTCTTGCAACGCCTGCACCCACTTTCGATAGCTGGCGGCGAGCGTACAAACCGGCCAATCACTTCCAAAAAGCACGCGGTCCCAGCCAAAGCTGGCGATTACGTGTTCGACGAAAGGCCGCAAGTCATCCGCAATCCATTGCGTGGGATCTGCGTAAGCAACAAGACCGGAGATCTTGCAGGAAACATTCTGGAACTTGGCAATCTCCGTAATGTGCGCGCGCCACGGATCAAGATTTTTCTCGCGCACCTGCGGCACTCCGCAGTGGTCAAGAATAAAAACCACATCTGGGCATTTGGAGACTAACTTAATCGCGATGGGAAGCTGCCGTGCCAGAACACAGATATCGAAGGAAAGACCGTAGCCCGAAAGCGCGGCTACGTTGTTCATAAAAGTTATTCCCTGGCCCAGCGCATCCGGTTGAGTGTGAAGCACGCGCCGAATTCCTTTCAGCCTGGCGTGGCCTGCAATCTTGTCCAGGTACGGCTTGAAATCCTCGCTCTCGGGTCGGCCGCAAGCCACAATCCCCGCGAGGGGATTGTCCGGACGATCGGCAAGCGCAAGCAGATGACGAGTCTCCTCGACCATATAGGCCTCATCGACATCGGCCTCCATATGCACAGACTTCACCACGTTCAATCCTTCGGTCGCCGCAAGATAGTCCTGCATGCGGAACGAACGGTTGAGCGCCGGGAGCGCGTCAAGCCACGAGTAACGAAAGAGATCCAAATCCCAGAGATGCTGGTGCGTATCTATGATTTCCATACCGTGGCCGGTATAACGCAATCTGCACAGTTGCCTTGACCGATGCTCTCAAAATCAGTCTGTGTGAAACACCTCTTCCATACTGGCCCACCATTCGCCCGCGGCGCGGGTTTCCAGCGGCTTCTGCATCGGCATCATAATCGCCCACCATTCCTGAGTCTTGGGATCTGCCGCCATTTTTGCCATGTCGGCGGCGTAGTCCGTACCATGATATTCAAAGTACCCAAAAAGAAAATCGTCCTTCAAATAGATGGAATAGTTCCGAATATTGCACTGCCGGATCATGGCGAGGACCTCGGGCCACACCATCAAATGATATTTCTTATAAGCCTCCAAAGACTCCGGCCGCACTTTGATTACAGAACCATAT
>JBAUVJ010000246.1:0-14651 GCA_049583165.1 Candidatus Sulfotelmatobacter sp.
TCATTATCCTTATCCTTATCTTGTTTCTTTTTCTTCTTACCTTTTTTTGAGTGGCTACCGTTGCCATCGAGTTCGCTGGCAAGGTGGGCTGCGATGGCCTCACCCTCACGGTCCGGGTCAGGCGCTAGATAGATCGCGTCCATCGGCCCGGCCAGCTTCTTCAGCCTGGCCAGAACTTTTTCTTTCCCGGGGATAACGACATAATCGGTTTCGAATTCGTTACTGGTATCTACCCCCAGCGTGCTCTTGGGCAGATCTTTGACGTGGCCGAGGGAGGCCTCGACAGTAAATCCCTTTCCCAGATATTTCTGGATGGTCTTCGCCTTGGCTGGCGATTCGACGATGACTAAACTTTTTACCAATGGTTCCTCAGTTCTTGGACAATTTGTTTCGAAGCTAGCACGAATGGGACAAAGACAACAAGTTACTGGTGAAAAGCTTCGAGCCCCGAGTTACGAGTCGTGAGCCCTTTCCCTCAGTTTCATCCTTGTCTTCACTCGGTGGCCTACTTTCCTTAATTAGAGCTTTTCATCGACCCGGACGCTTCGCATAAGGCCCGCCAGCATTCGCTGCAATTCGTTGGCTTGGCGCGTCGATTCGCGGGGTTTCTCTTCTTTGAGGAGATGGCGATCTCGGCTAGCATGTAATTTCAGCTCGTGACTCGCAGCTCGCAGCTAGAAACTTTTCACAAAATTCTTGCCCGGCATCTGCCGCACTTTGCCGGTGAGCTCTAGTTCGAAGAGTGCCGCGAAAATCTCTGACGATGACATCTCCGCTTCCAGGAGTTCCACAAGTTCGTCGATATGCGTGGCTTCGTCGGCCTTCAGCAGGCCCAGAATGCGCTTTTCGTGTGGAGGAAGCCCTTCGTCCGGAAATAGAGATGCGGAAGACGCGCTGCCGGATTCAGGCGAGGCAGCCGGAGTCAGTTTGAATTTGACCTCCGCCGGCAAATCTTCCCACACGTCCTCCCAGGTCGCGACCAGCTTCGCGCCTTGCTTAATAAGAGTATTAGGTCCCCAGGAATTTTTGTTTGTGACGTTGCCTGGAACCGCGAACACGTCGCGGTTTTGTTCCAGCGCACAGCGCGCCGTGATTCGTGTTCCGGAGTATTCCGCCGCTTCCACCACCAGCACCCCGACGGACATTCCACTCAAGATCCGGTTGCGAATAGGGAAATTTTGCGGAAAAGCAGCAGTGCCGAGAGGAAACTCCGAAATGAGTGTGCCTCCTAGCGTGAGAATCTGCTCGGACAGACGCGAATTTTCTTTGGGATAAATCACATCAACGCCTGTGCCAAACACCGCGACCGTCTTGCCCTTGGCCGTGATTGCCCCACGATGGCTTGCGGTGTCAACGCCGCGCGCCATGCCGCTGATAATCACCAGTCCTTGCGCTGCAAGATCACACGCCAATCGCTCCGCCATCCCCGAGCCGTAGGGTGTGGGGTGGCGCGTGCCAACCATCGCGATACCGGGTTGCGCCAGCAACTCCGGATTGCCACGAATATAAAGGACCAACGGTGGATCGTAGATTTGTTTCAGCCGTGGTGGATAAGAAGGATCGTCCAACGAGAGCATGATTACCGCCGCCTCGGCGGCGCGGCCGATCTCTTCTCGCGCGAGTTCGGCCGATTGTCCCGTGGCTATCGATTGCGCCGAAACGGCCTGAATGCCCGTGCTCTCCAGTTCGGTAAGGGAAGCTCGGAAGACCGCCTGAGGACTGCCGAAATGTTCGACCAGCTTTCGTGCCCTGGTTGGACCAAGCCCCTGAGTAAGCGAGATTGCAAGCCATTCCAGAACATGACTCGCGGGCGCAGCCACGGCATTGGGCAAGTTTTTGCTCCACTCTTTAAACGGGATCACACAACCTGGACTGCGCGGACTGTAGTGATTTGCGGAAGGGAGTGTCAAGGGAAGGCGTCACAAAGGCTTGTCAAAAGTTGTCTGCTAAAATCAAAACAGGAATGAGACGTCTACGCATCTCTGCGATTTCCTACCTCAACACCGCTCCCCTGATATGGGATTTCGAATATGGCCAGGCGAGCAGAGAGAGAAAAAAAGACTTCGACATTTCCTATACGCTGCCCTCGGCCTGCGCTCGCGCGCTCGAGACTGGCACGGCAGATATTGGAATCATTCCGGCAGCTGCCTACGCTCAAATACCGGGACTCGTGGTATTGCCGGGTGTGGCGATCTCATCGCGCAGACCTGTGCGCTCTATTTTGCTGGTGAGTAGAGTGCCGGTTGAAGAAATTCGCACCGTGGCTTTGGATACGTCCTCGATGACCTCGGTGGCGTTGACAAAAGTTCTGCTTGAAAAATGGATGGGCGGCGGCAGAAGCTTCACTGCGATGGCGCCTGATATCGACAAAATGCTCGCCGGGCATGATGCCGGATTGGTTATTGGGGATCCTGCCTTGCAGGTCGATCGCAAGCGGTACATCACGCTCGATCTCGCAGAAGAATGGATTCGTTACACGAGCAAACCATTTGTCTTCGCCTTCTGGGCGGTCCGTGAGGCTGCACTGCGCGAGGCCGCAACATCGCTCGATTTGGCCGCAGTCTTTCAACAGTCGCGGGACAACGGACTTCGACCTATAAGTCTCGATAAAATCTCCCGCGAGTGGGGTCCGCGCCTTGGTCTCAGTGAATCCGACGTTCGTTCCTACCTGACTGAAAATATTTATTACAATCTGGACGAACCTTGCCTGGAAGGGCTGCAATTGTTTTATCGCTATGCGACTGAGATCGGGGCTTTGCCTTCTGCTCCGGAGATACGTTTCCTGAACGCGGCGAAAGCCTGTATAGCGCAATCGCGCTCCTAGCCTGTAAACTCCTTCAACCTGAATGCTGCTCCATTTTCATCCGTTGCTTGCGGTCTCGGTGTGGCAGCATCTGCGCCGCATGGGCGGACTAGGCCTGGTCTTGTTGGGTATTGCCGATAATTCGGTGATTCCGCTGACGGGGAGCATGGACGTCCTCACGATATGGCTGGCTGCGCGTCATCGGCAGCCGTGGCCCTACTATGCGGCGATGGCCACGCTGGGCGCGGTGATTGGCGGGTATATTACTTACGCAATGGCGCGCAAGGGCGGCAAAGAAACCATGGAGCGCAAGCTTTCCAGAAGGCGCGCAAAAAAAGTTGCTCAAACATTCGAGCGCTGGGGATTTGGCGCTGTTGCGATTCCCGCGCTGCTGCCACCGCCATTTCCGTTCGTTCCGTTTCTAGTGGCGGCCGGCGCGATGCAATACTCGCGAAAGAAATTTCTGGGAGCCTTGGTGTTGGGTCGCGGCATTCGCTATTCGATCGTTGCTGGCCTGGGGTTTCGCTACGGAATCAATGTACTTACTTTTTTTTCTCGGTACTACAAGCCCGCATTGAGCATATTGATTGCGCTTGCAGTTATCGGAGCAGTTATGAGTTTCATCCAATACCGGCGTATGAGAAAGGCGTAGCCGCCACGCGGCATTTGGAGCCAGCCGCCGCCCTCCATTAGAATTAAGAAGTAATTATGTCACTCACCAAGCAACAAGCTCTGGAGATGTTCGAGTCCGATGATCTGATTGGCATTGGCATGGAGGCCGACGCTGTCAGGCGACAGCTGCATCCCGAAGGCACGGTCACCTACATCATCGACCGCAACATTAATTACACGAACTTTTGCACCGAATATTGCACCTTCTGCGCTTTCTATCGTCCGTTGAAGGGTCCCGCGGCGAAGGAAGGTTACATTCTCGAGTTCGACACCATCTACGAAAAGATTCGCGAGACCGTGGAACTCGGCGGCACCGGCGTGCTCATGCAAGGCGGCCTGCATCCCGATCTGAAGATCGACTGGCACGAGAAGATGCTGCGCGGCATCAAAGAGCGTTTTCCGCAGGTTCATCTGCACTGCTACTCGGCTTCGGAGATCATCGCTATCGCCGAGTACAGCAGCCTCAGCATTCGCGATACAATTCTCCGCTTGCGCGATGCCGGCCTCGACTCCATCCCCGGCGGCGGCGCCGAAATTCTCGATGACGAAGTCCGCTACAAAATCGCTCGCCTCAAATGCCTCACGGGTGATTGGATTAATGTTCACCGCACCGCGCACCAGATCGGCATGCGCACTACGGCGACCATGATGTTCGGCGTCGGCGAGAATTACGAGCACCGGGTCAACCACCTACAGGAACTCTATGACTTGCAGGAAGAAACCGGAGGCTTCACCGCATTCATTCCGTGGAGCTTTCAGCCCACGAACACCGCTCTCGGTGGCCGTCACTGGGACGAAGCTACAGCGGTCGATTATCTGAAAGTGCTAGCCATCTCGCGCCTATATCTCTCAAACTTCCTCAACGTGCAATCGAGCTGGGTCACACAAGGACTCAAAGTCTGCCAGATGGGTTTGCGATTTGGCGGAAACGACGTCGGCTCGGTAATGCTGGAAGAAAATGTAGTGCGAGCCGCCGGCGTGAACAACTGCACGACTGAAGAAGAGCTGCGCCGCATCATCCGCGATGCGGGATTCCGGCCGGCGCAGAGGGATACGTTGTATCGGCAGTACTTCCTGAACTGATAGCCCAGATCCTACTTGAACAACTTGACGATGAAGGCCTGCCACGCTTGGTATATTCCGTACGAAACTAGAAGGATGAGGCTCACCGTTCCGCCGATCTCCCCAGTCGCGATGCGAACATTCGTCAAAATCTCTAGAAAACGGTTCACTCGCCTACCTCGGTAATCGGAGTGCCCTCTGGCGGAGCTGCGATCGTTTACCGAAACCCAGAGCCTCAGTGTCTACAGCCGAAGATGTCCGTTGGAGCACCTCATTCCAGGTATTTAAAAAGTACTCCCAGCCGAGTGCACAAACTTCGTAGGTGCGCGATCCCGTTCTTGTAGTCCTTATGGGACTCCATGTAAAAACCATGGAACTCAACGGGCTTGACAAAGGGTTTACCGCTCGGATGGACGGGCTTGAGGGCAACCAAGTATCGTTGGCCACTTGTCCTGAGGGGTACAACTGATTTCAGCCTTGAGCTATGCCTCTCCACAAATAACTTCAGTGCCTGTCCATAAAGGGCCCGCACCGAGATAGCATCGATCCTCTTATCCCCAATTTGCACTATCGTTCCGCGTTCACGCGGTAGGCGCGAAATAAGCGAAAGGCTCTCGCGAGGAGAGGCCGGGAGCTGGAGTTCAAGTTTGCCGTTATCGCCAACCATTGCCGATTCGTTTCGCTCAAGGAGGCGCCGAAGAACGTCTTCCGGTTCTCGGTCGACAAATGGCTCAGCTAGCTTCTTTAGCCGCTCGAATATTTCGTCCGAAACCGTAATCTGGTGGGTCATCTCTCACCGCTATCCTAATAGCCGAACTAACAACCTAAACCACTTTATAATGGTTTAGCGGTTTTGTCAAAAATGCCCTTGTGGAGGCCTTTCTGCCGGGTGCTCACTGCTCGCTCCTTCAGCGAGAAGTGGGATTTAGGAAAATCATCTTCAATTTGCCATTCTCTGAAAATGCAAACGGCCCCGGGGAAAATCCCGAGGCCGTTTGCGAGAACCGAAAACCAGTTCCTCGCCAAGGTAGCGTCTTTATTATCGAAACAATCGCGCTCCAAATCAAGTTACTTTAAGGAGGGTCGCACCCTGCCCTGCGAACCTCCACTGTCCCTGAGAGACATCCTCCATCAAAGAGGAATGGACCTGGAGGGATTCGAACCCTCACCTGTACCTTGGCAAGGAACTGTGCTGCCATTACACCACAGGCCCACCCCCACAGCTTATGTCCGCCCGATGCGAAGACGCGAGTCGTTGCCTTGGAATCTTAGTGAGAGGAGTTTCTTTTCGGGAACTTGGGCGCGCGTCTTTTGGGATTAAGGAAAGCGTAACTTATTGATTATGCATGTCTTACGGCGGCAAGATTGACTTTCCGGACCGACCAGAGGAAATCAGGTTAAAATGGAAACGCCAGTGGCTGATCAATCCCTCGTCGCTGTGGCAAACTCCCTTTTTCGCTTCTGAGCGCAATGAAGATTTCTCGTGGACGTTTGTTGTGGCTCGTGGCTGCTGCGGTAGCGCTTTCAGCACAGAGTTCTCCATCCTCCGAACAAACGTCTACGCACGCGCTCGCCACGATCAGCGGAATCGTCAGCAAAGATCCTGGCAGTGAGCCTCTGAAGAAAGCGCTGATCGAACTGATTGCCGAGAGCCAAAACGACGGCGGAAACTACACCTCTCTCACCGCCGCCGACGGCAGTTTTCGCATCGAGAACATCGCGCCCGGCCGCTATCATCTGTTTGTCGAACGCACCGGTTATCAGGAAGTGGATCAGCATCAGCGCCGCACGGACGGCCACGTAATCACGCTCACTGCGGGCCAGGAACTCAAAGATCTTGTCATCCATTTGCAGGCTGCGGCGGTGGTTGAAGGACGCGTCACGGATGAAGACGGCGAACCCATGGCGGAGGCGCAGGTCGCTGTGCTGCGCCAAACTTTTGTTGCGGGGCGCAGTCGATGGGAGCAAGCCGGAGCCGAGCGCACCAACGATTTGGGTGAATACCGCATCCCGGGCCTCGCTGCCGGAAGCTATTTTGTCTCGGTAACTCCGCCGCCCGATTTCAGAAGTTTGATTGAAAGCACGAACAATTCAGCTGCTGGGGTGACTCGCGAAGCCGCAGTCTCTGATAAACCTGCGCCGGCGGCCTACCAGACAACGTACTATCCGGGGACGCGTGATCGCGGACAAGCGTCGCCGATCCACTTGCATGCCGGTGAGGATTTCCCGGCAAATTTTTCTGTGACTCCCAGCCCGAGCTTGACTATTCGGGGCTCAGTGGTGAACCTGCCGCCGGGTTCGAGCGCGACGATCATGCTGCAATCCAAAGATTTCAATCTGGTGCTGAGCGGCGCGGAAATGCACAAAGATGGCAGCTTTGAGATTCGTGATGTTTCTCCCGGCGCCTACACGATTCTGGCTACGGTGGATGACGTTGCTTCGCCGATGATTGCGCGCCAGTCGTTGCAGATTTCCGAGAGCGTTGAAGGCCTGCGCCTTGCCCCGCAAGCCGGCGGATCGATTCGTGGGCGGCTCCGTATAGAAGCCAGCGGCAAAGGCAGACAAGATCCGAGCCAGATGTTTCTTCTGCTGCGCCCAGTCGATGGCGACGACGAAGGGCTGGCGAATTTAACCGTGGGAGGAAATTCTTCAACCGTGGCTCAAGTGCACCCGAATGGCGGCTTTGAGTGGAAGAGTGTTCCGGCAGGCCGCTACACGGTTCAGATTCACGAAGGCAGTGCGATGCCAGATTGTTTTGTGAAGTCCGTAGTTGCTGACGGGCGCGATGTGACGGATTCCGCATTCGGCTTAAGCGGCGGCGCAATCGCGTTGGACTTAGTGGCAAGTGCGAATGGAGCGACCGCTGAGGGGGTGGCGACCGATCAGAAGAACGAACCCTTCGCCAACGCTGTGGTTGTCGCCGTACCTGAAGCGCGTTTCCGCGAGCGTCCCGACCGCTATCGAAAAGTTCTCAGCGATCAAAGCGGACGTTTTTCCCTGCGCGGCTTGCCCCCCGGCGATTACACGATCTTCGCGTGGGATAGTGTGGATGGAGAAGCTTATTACAATGCGGAATTTCTTAAGGGCTACGAAGCGTTTGGGAAATCGCTGCATTTGAACGAGGGTGAGCGCTCGAGTGTGCAGATCAAAGTGGCCCCGGCTATTGATGACGAGCCGTGAGGTTCCTGATGCTTGAGTGCGAGTTTTGATGCTGCGAGTGTTATGCTCTGAAATTATGAAAGCTGCGGTGACTTTCTTTCTGCTCGGCTGCATGTTCAGCAGTGGCGTTGTTCGCGCCGAAGATACACCCGCTGCCGCGTTGTTAGTGCTGGCGAAGCGCGACAACACGCTTGCAATCGTTGATCCTTCCAGTTTGAAAGTGATTGCAAAGATCCCGGTGGGCAACGACCCGCATGAAGTCATTGCATCCGCGGACGGAAAGACGGCATATGTTTCCAACTACGGATCCGGCGCATACCATACGCTAGCGGTAGTGAATCTGATTGCACAAAAGGCATTGCCATCCATCGATCTCGGTGCTCTGCGTGGTCCGCATGGATTGGCTTTCGCGGGCGGAAAGGTGTGGTTTACCGCGGAGGCGGCGAAGGCGATTGGAAGTTACGATCCTGCGGCCAAGAGCATTGATTGGATTCTTGGCACCGGCCAGAATCGAACTCACATGATTTACGTCTCGCCGGATATGAAGTTGATTGTCACCACTAACGTCAGTTCCGGCACGGTGAGCATCATCGAGAAAACCGCCGCGGTTCATTCCGGTCAAGGTGGTCCCCCGGGTCCTCCCGGCGGCGATTGGAACGAGGCGGTGGTTCGCGTCGGCAGCGGTTCTGAAGGATTCGATGTCTCTCCGGACGGCAAGGAAATCTGGGTCGCCAATGCCGGGGATGGAACTGTATCAATTATTGACGTAGAAAATAAGCAGGTAAGTCAAACGCTTGCGGCGGACGTCGCGGGAGCGAATCGGTTGAAGTTCACGCCGGACGGAAAACTCGCGTTCATCTCTACCTTGCGCGGCGGCGATGTGACCGTCATCGATAGCGCAACCAGAAAAACCATAGAACGGATTCCTGTTGGTCATGGTGCGGCCGGCATTGTTATGCAACCGGACGGCGGCCGCGCGTTCGTGGCGTGCTCCCCGGACAACTATGTTGCGGTTATCGATTTGCACTCGATGAAGGTAGTCGGACGCATCGAAGTGGGTCAGGAGCCCGATGGTCTCGCTTGGGCGATACGGCACTAAGTTGATAGCCGCCGAATCCGGTAGAATGAACGTTTTGACCCGACCCCTTGCTGAATTCTGACCTCACCTTGTCATTCTTGGCCGCATGGGCTGCTCCCAAGGGCATTGGGCCTTATCTCCGACAGCACTTGTTGGATAAGACCTTCCAGGGTCTTTACCACACCGATGCATTTGATCGCGCGTTGCTGGTTCCGTATTTTATTGTGCTGGTCATGTTGGCGGCTTATGGGATGCACCGCTACGTTCTGGTTTACCTTTACTACAAGCACAAGAAAAATCGAACTACAGAACCGGCTGCGCTCTTTGCGGAATTGCCGCGCGTCACGGTGCAATTGCCGATCTTCAACGAGCAGTATGTGGTTGAGCGATTGCTGGAATCCATTTGCAAGCTGAAGTATCCGCGAAAGAAGCTAGACATCCAGGTGCTCGACGATTCCACCGACGAGACCGTGGAAGTGGCGCGAGATCTGGTGGATCGTTATGCGGCGTTGGGAAATCCCATCACCTATCACCACCGCACCAACCGCGAAGGTTTTAAGGCGGGCGCGCTGGCTGAAGGCTTGAAAACGGCGAAGGGCGAATTCGTCACCATTTTTGACGCCGACTTCACTCCGCCGGAAGATTTTCTGCTTCTCACCATCCATCACTTCACTGACCCGAAGATTGGTATGGTGCAAACCCGCTGGACGCACATCAACCGCGACTATTCTTTCCTCACGCAAGTGGAAGCCATTTTGCTCGATGGCCACTTTGTGCTGGAGCATTCCGGACGCGCGCGCAGCGGCGTTTTCTTCAACTTCAATGGAACCGCCGGGGTGTGGCGTCGCGCGGCGATTGATGAAGCCGGTGGCTGGCAGCATGACACGCTTACCGAGGACACCGATCTTTCTTACCGCGCTCAGCTCCGGGGCTGGAAGTTTATTTACCTACAGGATGTGGAATGCCCGGCCGAGTTGCCGGTGGAGATGACAGCGTTCAAAACACAACAAGCGCGCTGGGCCAAGGGATTAATTCAGACGGGGAAGAAAATTCTGCCTCGTGTTTTGCGCAGCGACGCGTCGTGGCATACCAAGGTCGAAGCCTGGTACCACCTGACCGCAAATCTCAGTTATCCACTGATGATTGTGCTTTCGGTGCTGATTCTGCCGGCCATGATTATCCGCTTTTATCAGGGATGGTTTCAGATGCTGTTCATCGATCTGCCGCTTTTCATGGCCTCGACCTTCTCCATTTCGAGTTTCTATCTGGTTTCGCAGCGTGAACTTTTTCCTAAAACCTGGCCGCGAGCTCTGCTCTATCTGCCGTTTCTCATGGCGTTGGGCGTTGGATTGACTATTACGAACACCAAAGCCGTGATCGAGGCGCTGATTGGCAAGGAAAGCGCATTCGCTAGAACGCCTAAATATCAAGTGGTATCGAAGAAAGACAAAGTTCGCACTGCCAAGTATCGTAAGCGGCTCGGCTGGGTGCCCTGGCTCGAATTGGTCATCGGCGCCTACTTTGCCCTTACGGTTTATTATGCAATCGAAAACGAAAACTATGTCACGGTTCCATTCCTACTGCTGTTCGTAGTGGGCTACTGGTATACGGGGCTGATGTCTCTGCTGCAAGGTCGCTTCTCGGGCGTGGCGATGAGTGGCGAGTCACATACGAAGCCGTTTCCCGTGGGAGTCTAGAGTACGCAGCTTTTCGGTGTGCGAGCGCTTCCTTTCGCTTGTCCGCTCGTTTACAATCCACTCGCCAAAAAGTTCTCATTTGGGTGGCGCGCCAGTTGAACTCTGCAGATGACTCCGGCGCTACAAGGAGGCTCCGATGCTCCGCTCACGCAAACCACTTTCGTTCCTCGGATTAACAGTTCTTGCCTGCTCGTTCGTTAGCTGCGGCCAGCACGATTCCAACGAATATTTTGTTTTCGTAGCGGCCAACTTGCAAGTACCGTACTGGCAGGCAGCTGGCGCGGGTTTCGCCAAGGCTGGGGTGCAATTCAAAGTGCGAGCAGACTTCGTTGGTCCCAACACGTATGATCCAAAGGCCGAACGCAACGCTCTCGATCAGGCCGTGCAGCAAAAAGCTACCGGCATCCTGCTTGGCGTCACCGATCCTGAGGTGCTCAAAGACAGCGTCGATAAGGCCATTGCCGCTGGAATTCCCGTGATCACCGTGGATTCTGACGCTCCGGCGAGCAAACGGCTTTTCTTTATTGGCACTAACAACTATCAAGTGGGTATGACTGGCGGCCTGCGCCTGGCGCAGGAGTTGAAGGGCAAAGGCAACGTTGTAGTTTTCACGATGCCTGACCAGCACAACATGCAGGACCGCTTGCATGGCTATCGCGATGCTCTCGAACGCGCACCCGGGATCAAGATTGTACGTGTAGTCGATATCCAGGGGGATCCGCGCATCGCATTCGATACCACGACGCAAATCATTGGCAAGGAAAAGGATCAGGTCGACGCTTTTGTTTGCCTTGAGGCGCAGTCGGGGAAGGAAGTGGCCGGCGTTCTCAACAGCTATCATGTGACGGGCAAGGTGGTGATGGCGATGGATACCGATCCTGAAACATTGCAGTTTATAAAGAGTGGAGCGATCGCGGCGACTATCGCGCAGAAGCCGTACACCATGGCGTTTGTCGGCATGCAGATGCTGGATACGCTGTACCACCACAAACCTACTTCGCTTGAAACGGATTGGTCGAAGGACAGCTTTGCGCCGATTCCCGCGTTTGTGGATACTGGTTCTGCTCTCATCGATAAGAGCAATGTTGATTTGTTCCTGAAAGCAAGTCAGAGCGCGACTAGCGCGCAGAAATAGAAAGACGGTGAAATGACTCGAACGGATTGCACGATTCGAAAACAGCGATTCTTTTTCTCCGTGGTGATTTTGTCTGCCTGTTTTTTCTTTCTTACCATCTCTGAGTCGAGTCAGGCGCTCGATCGCCAGCCCAACTCCGACTATCACGCCCGCCGCGAAGCGCTGGCGCAGAAAGTTGGAGGGGTGGTGGTTCTGTTCGCACCCATGGAGAACGAAGGGCCGAATGATCTTTACGGTTTTCGCCAGGACGACAATTTCTATTATCTTTCCGGCTTAACCGAGCCAGGGTCGGCATTGCTCATTGCCGCACCGGCCGAAGCCAATGGTGACAAGGCCGCTCGCTCCTACACTGAGATTCTTTTTCTTCCTCCGCGGAATCTGACGCAGGAAAAGTGGACTGGCCCCAAACTTGGCCCGGAGAATCCCGACGCGCCGAAGATCACTGGTTTCGATCGCGTCGAGGATATGGCGAAACTCCCGGAAGCGGTTATGAAGGTATCATCGGGTGCGCGCCCGGTTGTTTACACTGACGTAGCCTCGCACGATCAGGTTTCGGCCAGCGCCGCACCGCTACAGTTTCTGAAGGACGTGAATTCGTTCCTAGGTTTTCAAGACGTGAAACCGATGATCGATTCACTGCGAACGACCAAAGATGCTGGCGAGGTCGCGCTCATACGAAAAGCAGTCGATGCATCGGTGGCCGCGCACTTCGCTGCATTCAAGGCTGTAAAGCCCAACATGAATGAGCGTGAGGTTTCCGCTCTTATGCAATACGAGTGGGGGAAGCGAGGCTGTGAACGTGTGGCTTATGCGCCGATCGTGGGTTCCGGCTACTATTCAACGGTGTTGCACTACTCCGACGATTCCAATGTGATGAAATCCGGCGATGTAGTTGTGATTGACGCCGCCGGTGAATATTCCATGTACGCTTCCGACATCACGCGTACGCTTCCCATCAATGGGCACTTCACCGCTCGTCAGCGCGAAATCTATGACATTGTTCTTGGCGCACAACAAGCCGCAGAGAGCGCTTTCAAGTCTGGCAAGTCGACCATGAAGCGTGCCGATCCGGACTCGCTCTACAAAGTTGCCTACGACTACATCAATACCCATGGCAAGGATCTGCATGGGCAGCCTCTGGGACAATATTTCATTCACGGGCTGGGCCATCCCGTCGGGCTGAACGTCCACGATGCTACCGATCCCGATGCAAGGCTGGGGCCGGGACAAGTCTTTACCATTGAACCAGGCATTTACATTCCCGAGGAAAATCTGGGTGTACGGATCGAAGATGATTACTACGTGGATCAGGACGGCAAGCTGATCAAACTCAGCGCGGCACTGCCCTCGAAGGCGGAGGATGTGGAGAAAGAGATGGCAGGGAAGTGAAGAGAATTCAGCAAATTTGGTAATCGGTAATTATTAATTTAAGGCGTGCAAGAGTTTTTGAAATTACACACAATTACTGAATTACCTGATGACTCAATTTCTTACGAGATGTACTCGCGAATGTATTCGTCCTGTGAACCTGCCAGGTCGCTAAGGTCGCCGTCGAAAATTATCTTGCCGTTGCGCAAGATCAGAAAACTCATGGGTACCTCGCAGTGTTGACCTGGCGGTAGCGCAACCATTCGGTTGCCCTGTTTGTCGAACTGATGAGTCGCCATGGTGAAGGCGTCTTGCAGGCGATGAGTGACCATCAATGCACTTGTCTTGGCGACGTCGCGCTGCTTCACAATCAGTTCGATGATGGTATTGGAGGTGACGGGATCGAGACCGCCAGTGGGCGAATCATAGAGTAGCAATTCGGGCTGCGTAATCACTGCGCGGGCGATGGCGACGCGCCGCCGCATGCCGCCAGAAAGTTCAGAGGGGTAGAGATCGAGCGTATGTTCCAGCTCGACGAAGCGTAAGGCCTCGCGCACTCTGCGGTCGATATGCTCATCGTAAATGCCGTGCTCCTCGGTTAACCGATACGCAACATTTTCTCGCACGGTGAGAGAATCGAACAGCGCGCTCTCCTGGAAGACCATCCCGATCCTGCCGCGCAATTCGAAGAGTTCTTTTTCCTGCATCTCGGATACGTCCTGCCCGAGGACGGTGATGCGTCCAGAGTCTGGGCGAATGAGACCGAGCGCCAACTTCAGAAGCAGGCTCTTGCCGGAACCGGCAACGCCAAAAATTGCCTTCGTCTCGCCGCGAGGCAGTTGGAAGGAAACTCCGCGCAGAACTTCGTTGTCTGCAAAAGAGAGCGCCACGTCTTCGAAGCGGATGACTGGAGATAAACTATCCTTGGTTGGCGCAGCGGCGGAATCGAGCGGCAAGGTCGGGGCAGACATGGAATCAATGATAGGAAAGCGTGGCCATGAGAAAACGTGTAACTACTAGATCCATGGCCAGGATTAGAACGGAAGCGGCGACCATGGCTTGGGTGGTAGCGCGGCCCACGCCCTGGGTTCCTCCCCGTGCGTTCATCCCATAGAAGCATCCCACGGTGGCGATGATGAAGCCGAAAATCACGGGTTTGATCAGTCCCATGAAAATGTCTTGAAACACCAGCGTCTCCCAGGCGTTGGCCCAATACTGGCGGGCATCGAGACGCAGCAGCAGTTTTGCGATGGCCAGACCGCCCACCAGTCCGACCAGATCCGAAATGATGGCAAGGAAAAATAACATGAATACTGTGGCAACTACGCGCGGAGTGACCAACTTTTTCATGGGATCGGTGCCCAACGCGCGCATAGCGTCGATTTGTTCGGTTACGACCATCGATCCCAGTTCGCTGGCCATGCCGGAGGAATTGCGCCCCGCTACCATAAGACTGGTGAGCACGGGTCCGAGCTCACGCACCATCGATGTTGAAACTAGTTGTCCAACGAGCGTGATCGAACCGAAACGCTCAAGGGTGTTCGAGGCTTGTAGAGCGAGGACGGCTCCGGTGAAGAAGCCGGTAAGCACGACGATGGGCAACGATCCGACGCCAATGTTATCGGCCTGCTGCACCATATCCACGAAGTAGAGCGGCTTGCGGAATAGATTGGCGAC
>JBAUVJ010000247.1:0-18694 GCA_049583165.1 Candidatus Sulfotelmatobacter sp.
GTAAGTGATTAGGGATGCGTTTTTAGCGGCGACTTTGCGCAGTTTGACGGCAAAATCGTTTAACACAGGGCAAACAGAGGATCACAGGGTAATTCGGGCGCCTTGGACGGTGATGCGGGAAAGACTATTCGATAAACATGCAGTCTCCGTAGGAATAGAAACGGTACTTTTCGGAGACGGCGTGTTGGTAGGTGCGCAGTGTGTTTTCCTGACCGCCGAAAGCGCTGACCAGCATGAGCAGGGAGGATTGAGGCAGGTGGAAGTTGGTCAGGATCGCCTGGACTATTTTGAATTCGAAACCGGGATAAATGAAGATGTCTGCCGCGGACGAGGCGGCGCTGATGGTTCCCTCACGCTGGCGTGCCGCGTGTTCCAAGGCACGAACGGTGGTGGTGCCGATGGCGATGATACGACGCGATTGGCGCAAAGCCTGGTTGAGGGCTAAGGCCGCCGCGGGTGAAACGGAATATGGCTCGGAGTGGATTGGGTGATCCTCGACACGCTCGACGCGGATGGGCTGAAATGTTCCCAGGCCGACGTGCAGGGTAATTTCGGCGGTCTCGACGCCGCGCTGGCGGATGCGATCGAGGACTTCCGGAGTGAAATGAAGTCCGGCGGTAGGAGCGGCGACTGATCCGCGATGTGCGGCGTAGACGGTTTGATAGCGCTCGCGATCGCGGGAGGAATCCAGGCGGGGAATGTAGGGTGGGAGCGGCACGTGGCCGATGCGATCGAGGGCGGCAAAAAAATCGTTGTCGTTTGATCCGACGAGCGGTTGGAAGCGGATGCGGCGCTCGCCGAACTCCGCGCGAGCCAGGACTTCGGCCTGCAACTCGTCGTGCTCGCCGAAGTACAGGCGTTCGCCGACGCCGATTTTGCGCCCGGGACGGACGAGGCACTCCCAATCGTTGGGGTCGGCTGATAATTGCCGGGTCAGCAGAACTTCGATGCGGCCGTGGAGGAAGTCGCGAGCCGCAGGATTGCGCGGGCTGACAGATTGCGCGCGGGCGCCGGCGCGGCGTCCATAGAGCCGGGCGGGGAAGACGCGGGTGTTGTTGAAGACCACGAGATCGCCGGGGCGCAAGAGATCCGGGAAATCGCGGAACTGGCGGTCAAACCATTGGCCGGTGTTGCGCCGCAGGTGGAGCATACGGGAGGCATCGCGCGCGGCGAGAGGCTCCTGGGCTATAAGTTCTTCAGGAAGATGGAAGTCAAAGTCAGAGACCAACACGACTCAGATTATAGGAGGAATGCGGCGAAACACGGTGAGGCCAAGGGCAATCTAATCAACCCAAATTGTGATGTTTGGTAAATTTGTTTGTCTGTTTTGAGCTGGTACGATACTATGCGGTGGTTGCAGCTTCTGCCGCTCGTCACTCCCCCGAAGAGAGTATTCCATGTCCGCTGAACGCAAACACAGGGATGAGATTGTTCGTTACGGGCGCATGCTGCACGAGCGTGGGTTCGTGGCCGCAATGGATGGAAATCTGTCGGTTCGGCTGGACGGACAGCGCATCCTGGTGACCCCGACTTGTGTGAGCAAAGGGGCGATGCGCGGCGCGGACATGGTGATTGTGGATCTGGAAGGCAAGCGGGTGGCGGGGCGGCGCAATGTGACCAGCGAAATTGGTATGCATCTGCTGGTTTATCGAACCCGGCCCGACGTGAAGGCGATTGTGCACGCGCACCCGCCCACGGCGACGGGATTTGCGGCTGCCGGAATGGCTCTGACGGAGCCGCTGGTGTGTGAAGTGGTGATGGGGTTGGGATGCATTCCGCTGGCGCGCTACGGGACGCCGGGAACCTCAGAGCTGGCGAAGACTCTGGAGCCGTATGTGCCGCACTATGACGCCATCCTGATGTCGAATCACGGGGTGGTCGCGTATGGCGATACCATTGAGCACGCCTACATGAAGATGGAAACAGTGGAACACTTCGCGCAGATCGCGCTGGTGACTCATCTGCTGGGCCGGCAGCAGCCGCTGACGGGAGTCGATGTGGAAAAACTGTTACTGGCGCGGACAAAATATTTTGGCGGCAAGATTAATGCGTCGATGCTGCCGATGGCCATGGCGAGAGGGCCGGAAAAGGCAAGCTGAACCTACTTCCCGGCACGTCTTTCAAATACAAATAAAATTTGAGTTGGCTTGGTCATCTCCGAATCGAATCACTCCTAAACACCGTACGGAAATTCCGGCGAACCCACTTTTTTTACATTGGCCTCGGCGAATTCGCGGACGCGGTCGAGGGACGCTTGCAAGTCGGCTTGATAGCGGTCGAGGTCGTTGTCGCTTGCCTCTGATGGAACCGGGATGAGTTTGCCGAAGCGCATCAGCACGCGGGAAAATGGCTTCGGGATAATGAGGCGGTCCCAGGTGTTGAGAACCCAGGCGCGGTCGACGGCCATGTGGTACATGGTCAACGGGACGCCGGAAGATCGCGCTAGTGCAACGGGACCGGGCTTCACTTTGTAGCGCGGGCCGCGTGGACCGTCCAGGCTAAATGCAACTGTCCATCCATCCTGAAGCGCGCGGCGCAGGCCGAGCAAGGCGCGCACGGCATTACGGCTGCTGGAGCCTTTGACGGCGACGAATCCGAATTTGCGGATGATGCGTCCCATATATTCGCCGTCATAGCTGTTGCTGCTCATGACGCGCACGCCGAGATTGCGGCACAAATAGGTGGAAGGAATGATGCAGGCGTGCCAGAACGAGCCGATCAGTGGCCGCTGGCCGACGGTTTGCTGCGCGCCTTCCTCGCGTGAAACGCATACCCGCAGCGTGGGTCCGATGAGCCGGATGAACCAGTAACCAGCAGTGATGATTATGCGCAGGACGATTCTTTGACGCAGGGTGAAGCGGCGCGGACCAGGCGTGACGGTTTCGGCAGGGGCCTCGCGGGTGCTGGCTTCGGTCACGAGGACATTGTAATGGGCTTACTTCTTCCTGGCTGCCGTTTCTCGGCCCGCCAAAAACCAAAGACGGGCCAGCCTCCCCAATCTCCCTAAAGTATCTCCAAAACCTTGCCGATGACTTTAGGGCTGCTCCTCCGCCTCGGGAACCAGCCCGTTTTGGCCATACACTCTCCGGCTATTTGCAAAGGATGAGACATGCTCCAAGGTTCTCGACTACCGCGCGCGCTGCATTTGCTTGTTCCCACAACGAGCTTATTTGTGTTCCTCAGCGGACTGCTCGGAGTGTGCGGTTGGCAGTTTCACATTTATTCTCTCAAGACCTGGCTGCCTTTGCATTCCAGGATCGTCGCGGTCACGATAAGCCCGAATACTGCGGCGGCCTTCGTGCTGATGGGGATGGCATGTTGGCTGAAGCGGAATTCCGCGCGGCGCGCTGCCGGCTTCGACGTCGCCAATGCCTTCGCACTGTTGGTTGCGATCCTGGGAGTGTTGTCGCTGCTCGAATATCTCTTCGGCTGGAACCTGAAAATCGATCAAATGCTTTTTGCCGTGCGTCCGGGAGACGAGATCAATACCATTCATCTCACCGGGCTCATGGCGCCGCTTACGGCGCTCAACTTTCTGCTGCTCGGTGCCGCGCTTCTGCTGCTGGATTCGGGCGCCGAGGCGGGCGGCTGGGCTTCTCAGCTTCTGTGCGTCGTCGCCCAGGTCTTCGCACTTTTTGGTGTGCTGGATTTTGCCCTTGATCCCTACTCCCCCCCGCACACTTACATGGCTCTGCCCACAGCGGTCACGTTGCTAGTTCTTTCTTTGGGCATTCTGAGTTTGAGACAGGATCGGGGTTTTGTCGCCCCCATTCTCAGCGAGGGGCCGCAGGGAACTTGCATTCGACGGCTGCTGGCCGTTCTGACGGCGGTACCCGTGCTTTTGGCCATGCTACTTCGCCGGGGATTCGAGGCCGAATTTGCCCGGGAGTGGGGGCTGATTTCCACGGCAACGATCTTCGTAAGCACACTCTTGGCCGCAGCCATTACGTGGACAGCGTTTGTGCGACGGGAAGACAGCGAGACGCAAAGTGGTTCACCCGAGGGCCGGGTGGGCGTGGTGTTTACCATTTCGGTTGGGTTGCTGATCGGGATGGGCGCCCTTACCTGGTGGAGCGCGCGCAAAGCAGTTGCCGACGAAGCGTGGGTGGCGCACACCTATTCGGTGATGCGCACGGTCGAAGCGACACACGGGGATGTGCGGGCAGCCGCCGCAGCCGCGCGCGCCTTTTCCCAAACCGGAGACATCGAGCTTCTGCCGGACTATCTCACGAACCGACGGAAAATCGACGTCGACCTCGCGAGCCTGCTTAAGCTCACCAGCGACGACTCGCTACAGCAGCCGCTTCTGGCCAACCTCTCGGCGCGGGTCCATGTGCTGCTGGCCATGTACGAAGGAATGATTGAGGAAAGGCGGCGCGGCTAGGGCAATCCTTTCGTCATCCAGCAGAGTAGGCCGTCGCAACATCTGGCGAGTGTCGCGGTAGATGCGGTGAACCAGGAGGAACTGCGGCTGCTGGAGGAGCGCAACCGGAGAATCGGGGTGGCACAGCATCTGTCGGGCATTCTTACGGTCGTGGGCACAACTTTGGGTGCGGCCTTCCTAGTGCTGGCTTCGTCGTTGATCAGAAGCCAACTGCGCGAGGCCGCGGCGGCGTATGTAAAGATCGGAGTGTTGAACGCGGAATTGGAGCAGCGGGTGAATGCCCAGACCCGCACTCTGCACAGCATTCTCGACAGCATAGGCGATGGCCTGGTGGCGGCGGATGCGCAAGGCAGATTTCTGTTGTGGAACCCTGCGGCGGACAGAATTCTGCGAAAGACCAAACAGGATATTCCGCCGGAGGAGTGGTCACAGCACTACCACATCTACCAGGCGGACGGAGTAACGCCGTTTCCTGCGGAGGAGCTTCCCCTGGCCAGAGCCCTTCACGGGCAGCCTGCCAGCGCGGAGATGTTCATCCGACACGACAACCTTGGCAAAGGGGCATGGATCGACGTAGAGGCGTCGCCTTTGCGAGATGAGGACGGCGCGGTCTGCGGCGGGGTCGTCGCTTTCCGAGACATCACGGACCGGCTGCTGGCGGACCGGGAAATTCGCAGGCTCAACGTCGATCTGGAAAAACGAGTAATCGAGCGCACGGCCCAGTTGGAAGCCGTCAATCGGGAACTGGAATCTTTCACCTACTCGGTTTCGCACGACCTGCGCGCGCCCCTCCGGCACATCGCGGGCTTCGCCGAAATTCTGAGTGAGGACTACGGCGCCGGTCTTCCGCCCGAAGCACAGGGCCACCTGGCGCGGATTTCCGAAGGCGTACGCAATTTGGGCCGGCTTACTGACGAACTGCTGAAGCTGGCACAAATGGAGCGGCACACCTTGCGGCGGACGCCGGTCAGTTTGAACGCGCTGGTGGAGGAAATTATCGTAATCCTGGAGCCGGAGACTCAGGGACGAAAAGTGCAATGGAAAATTTCTCAGCTCGCCGAGATGGAATGCGATCCCGTGCTGGCCAAGCAGATTTTCCAAAACCTTATCTCGAATGCGCTGAAATATTCCCGCAAGCGGGAGCAGGCCGTCATCGAGATCGGGCGGACCGTGCACCAGGATCGTTCGGTGATTTTTGTGCGTGACAATGGCGCTGGTTTCGATATGAAGTACGCCGACAAGCTCTTCGGCGCCTTTCAACGGCTGCACAGTAAGGAAGACTTCGAGGGCGTCGGCATAGGCCTAGCCACCGTGCTGCGTATTGTGCGCAAACACGGAGGAGAGATATGGGCCGAGGCTGCGCCAGACCAGGGAGCGACGTTCTACTTCACGCTGGCAGAGGCCGAGCCGCAGGGACAAACACTTGCTGCCCACGCGAGTTGACAAGTGTGTGAGATGGCAACTGCCCCTCCGAGCGTCTGAGTTGCCGCGGCATCTTCAGCATCTTCTAAAAAGTTATCTAAGTACGTCTGGGACTGAAGCCCAAAAGTTACGAATCGAGATAGTAATCTGGTGGAGGCGACCGGGGAAAATCCGGATTATGATCAGCAGATCAACCGATTTTGAACGGAGAAGTGGGACAAAGCCTTGAGCGAAGTGGAGAAAATCCTGGGATCGGTGGCGGCGCAATTGATGAATGGCGATGTGGTGCAGGTGGAAAAGCAGAAGATTCCCGTGAAACGGGTGGGAGGCGCGCGGTTGAGGATGGTTCAGTTCACGATGAATGGCCGGGTGTTGGAGGCAATCGAGCAGAATCGCGAGAAACCCAGCCGCTGGGGAAAGCTGGCGCGGGAGAAGCATCAGGTGGTGCAATTTCGTGATGTGGAAACGCATAAGTATGTGGCGGTGTCAGTGGATGGAGAAGTGCGGGAGTATGGGAAATAGGCACCGGGGTAGCGAGAGACGCTGTCACAAATAACTATTGGGATCCTTCGACTTCACAAATGCTTGCGCTTTCCGCGCAAGCATTTTTTGCTCAGGACGCCAATTACTTGGCGAAGAAGTAGTCGAAGGATTTTACGGCGTTGAATTCGTCGTCTTTGATGTCGAAGACGGTGTAGAGCTTGGTAACGTTGAGGACGTCCTGAACTTTCTTGGTGAGGTTCAGGAGCTTGAGTTCGCCGCCGGCGTTGCGGACGGCGGTGAAGCTGCTGACCAGTTCACCCACGCCGGAGGAATCGATGTAATCGACCTGAGCGAGGTTGAGGATAATCTTTTTCTTGCCAGCGGAGATGAGGTTGCGGACGGTGTCGCGGAGTTTTCCGGTTTCGTCGCCGAGGGTGATGCGACCGTTGAGGTCGACGATGATGACGTGGCTGACTTCGCGCGTGGTGATGGTCATTCGAATTCGGGATGAGCGCTTCCGGGGGAATGGTAGAGGGGCCGGCGGCGATAGTCAATGGGGCGGCATTCCAATATTCGGAAATCCTAAACCCGGAGGGACACGGGGTTACACAGAGGGGTAGTCGCGGATTTCCTGGATGGGAGAAGTGATGATGGGGGTCTCGTATTCTGGGTGGCGGAATTCCAGGTGCATGCCGCGTCCGACGTATTGGAGCTTGAGCATGGAGCCGCCCCAGGTGGAGCCGGCGATGGCCACCTGAACCGGATTCGGACAGAATTCGGGATGGCCGGAGAGGAGAGCTTCGCTGCCACCGAGAAGAACTGCGATGTAGCAGTGGTGCAGAGTCTGGATTTCGAGGATGGTGGAGGGTGGAAGCTCGTGCAGGAAAACTCCACCTTCGATTTCGGATTGAACGATGGCGTGGTTTACGTCGTCGGCTAGGTTGGGGTGCGGAGTGAACATACAGGTAAAACGTTGTTAGGAGTGTACTCCAAATCGGTTCGGGAAGGGCATGGCACTTTGGAACATGGCTGAGGATTGGACGTTCGGCGGAGTCAAAAGCTAGCGGGCTCCGCCCGCGGACAGCCCCTTCGGCAGGCTAGGGCAAGCTTGGGCGGCTGTCCCTACATGGGCATTTGAGCGGGATTAAGGGATGGTGGCGACGGAACCTTTCGGGCCAACGAAAATCGCGCCGCCGGTGGCGTAGGTGCTGAGGGCATTGAATTGAATGGCGGACTTTCGGGGCGGGCTGATGCGCTCCGGGTCCCGGGGCGGACGGAAATCATAGATGAATTTCGGAGCGGCAATGAAGAGTCGGGTGTGAGCTCGATCGTCGTCCAGCACATCGGCTCGGGCACTTTTGTATCTGCGGTCATAGGCTACGGCAGAGTAGAAGGACTGCGGGAAAATTTTGGAGACGGTCCAGGTTTTGCCGCCATCGTTGGTGAAGGCGAGGTTGGGCCCGTCCTGGTCGGGATGTTTGTAATCGCCGCCGGCGATGACTCCGTGCTTGGGGTCGCGGAAGGTGATGGAAAAAATTCCGGCAGAGTCCGGGCCGTGAGTGATTGGAGTGTTAAATACCTCCCAGGTGACACCGCGATCGGGGGAGTGAAAGACGCGGGCAACCGGGCCTCCGGTGGCGAACCAGATATTGGGATCGTTGGGCAGGATGGCAATGCAGCTATTGCTGGCGGCAAAGGAGCCTTCGCCTTCGATGGCATCGGGAAGTTGCGAGGGTGGAATGGGAGTCCAGGATTGACCGTCGGTGGTGGTTAACAGTTGGAATTTTAGTTTGCCGGAACCGTCGGGGAGGGGATCGCCAAGAACGATGCCGTGGGTGGGATCCCAGAAGGCGATTGAATCGAAAAAGAGTTTGGGATTGGTGTTGGAGAATTCGAGTTGCCAGTGCTGGCCGGCGTCAGAGGTGTGATAGATGCGGGACTGGCCCTCGAGTCCGGAGGACATAAGAAAAGCCTCGTTAGCGGAGAAGGCAACGACGCCGCGAAAATCGAGGGCCGAGGCGTCGGGAACCTGAAGCGGCGTCCAGGTATGTCCGGCGTCGGTGGTGCGGAGGTAGGTGCCTTGGGTGCCGGAGGCCCAGACAACTTGCGGCGAGACGGCGCTCACGCCACGCAGGTCCGCAGTAGTGTGAACCGGTTCAGTTTGGCGGGCGACCTGGGCGATGGAGGTGGTAGCGAAAAGCAATGCGAAGAGAATCGGCGCGGAAAACAGTTTCACGGAGCGTCCTCGGGAATTAGTTCGTACTTGCTTTTAATGGTGAAATAGCGATCTGTTGGGGAAGTCTAGGATTTCCGATTGCGAAATGCAATGGCCGGTTGGCCAAACCTTGGGCTATGCGTGGGCCAAGCCTAATCCAAGCAAGAGAGAGATGGAGCTTGGCTACATCTCTCCGAGGAGGGTCGCGCAGTGCGGGGCAGAATCGCGGCTAGCGGGCGGTGAAGGGGGCAAACGAGGCGCTTTTGCCGAAGTAGATGCGGAGCGTGCACTTCTCACCAACGTGAGCGAATGCTACTTCGAGTTCATCGGCGGCCTGGCCTACTTCGTCGGTCTCCATTTGCGCGCGGGCGACATCCTGCTTTTCATCGTAGGCGGAGCCTGGGGTAACATTTTTGTTGATCGCAAGAGTCCATTTTTCCCGGGCAGGAATGGGGTAGACGGTGTAAGCGCCGACGGGAATAGTGGACCCTCCGAAGCCGAGCTGCACTTCCGTGAAGAGAGTCATCGGCATGCCGCCGGGGCTCCAGGGCTTGCCGTTGGAAATTTTGTCGTGCTTGGCGGTGACCGGATTGTAGCGAATGTAGACTTGGCGTCCATCATCGAGGTTGCAACTGGCGGTGGACGATGGCTCGGCCGGCTGCGCCTGCTGGGCGCTACCCGCGGCAGCGAGCAAGAATAAAGCAGCAACGACGAAGTGAACACGGAACATGGCAAACCCCCTCGGGGTTAGAAGTGTAGCGCCTAAATGAGCGGAAAGGAAGGGGTTTTGCACGCCGTGTCTTAGAAAGGATGATCGGATGGGAATAATCGAATTCCCGTCTGCTTTGAAAGCAAGCTGGGAAGCGCCTACCGGAAAACGTGCCGGAAGGTCCGGGTCGGCGCTGGTCTTGGGTGACCTACTCAGGTTGCGGGGTGGTTGCTACCGTGGCTTTGCCAGTATGGATTGGCTCGTACTGAGCAAGGACGGGAGCAATGTCGAAAGCGGGAAAGCTGAGAATTCTTTACGGTGAGGGGGATGTAGAGGCGCAGGCGGCTCCAGCTGAGGCATTTGAGAAAGCTGGCCACCTGGTGCAAAAGGCCCTCGGGCGCAAGGCGGTTGTGGAAGCACTGCAAAAGGGTGCGTTCGATTTGGTGGTGTTAGGGCCAAGCCTGTCGCGCAATGACCGGCATCATCTGCCGTACATGGTGAAGAAATCACAGGCGGAGGCTGCGGTGCTGGTAATGCACGCGGATGGAAGCCGGCATCCATATGTGGATGGGTGCACGGATACGGGCGCGAGCGTGGAGAATGTGCTGGCGCGAATTGAATCCATGAAGATCGCCGGGACGATGGCTGCGGGAGCGGCGGCGGGGCGGTAGGTCAGTTTCTAGTTTCTTGTTTCTGGAGTTGGACGGGCGGCCTTTGTCGGCCGCCTGTCTTTTTGCGTTACAGAATTTTGCTGGTCAAAGAAGGCGCGGCGAATTTCTGTCCGCCTATTTCAGCAAGGAGGTCGGTGCGAATCTCGTGGAGCAAGAATCGAGAGAGTTAATGGGTGGGAAAAACGGGAGGTTCTGATTCTGTTCGAGGGTGCTCCTGATAGAGAATCCAGGAACCAAGTTGGTAAGAGTGGGGTGGCGAGTGTTTCTGGGGATAAGCTGCGCACCCAAACAGGGCCGTGGAGCCGGGCTTCACGATGTGAAGTGGGCCTGAGGGGCCATTTGTGCCAGCAAAATAGCAAAGGGCGGCCAAATAGGCCGCCCTTTTCTCGGAGAAAGTTGGTTACGCGGCTCGTCCCAGGACAGGCTGGGTGCAGTGGGAACAGCGGCGGGCGTCGATGGGAATCTCGCTGAGGCATTCGGGACACTTTTTGGTGGTGGGATCAGCGGGCTTGTCGTTGCGGTGCATGCGGGCGATCAGCGCGTTGACCGGCAAAACTACGAAAAAATAGACTGCGGCGGCGATCAGGATGAACGAGATGCAAGCATTGATGAAATTATCGAGCGGAAACGCTACGCCGCGCACCGCGAACTGGAGCGTCGAGAACTTTTCTCCGCCGCCTGTAGCCAGCTTGATCAGCGGATTCAGAAAAGCCGAGGTGAGCCCACCAACCACGCCCGCAAAAGCCGCACCGATGACGACGCCGACCGCCATATCCACAACGTTGCCGCGCAGGATGAACTTTTTGAAACCGTCTAGCATGGGTTACTCCTTCGAATCATAAGGTGGCCGCTAATTTATGACAGCAGGGACGCAAGGTCAAGGGCGACCGGGAATTCGGTGCTTCATCGGTTTGCTGGTTGACGAGAAAAGATAGTCGAGCTTCGCTCGACCGGACAGCCGAGGGCGGCTGTCCCTACATGTGCTGCTCAGATCCGCATCGGCATCACGATATACCGGTACTTATAATCATCGCCTTCGGCGGGGCGGAGTTGGCCGGCGGATTGGGAATCTTTTAGCTCGAGGCGGACTTCGTCGGTGCCGGAGGCTTTGAGGAAATCGACGAGGTACTGGGCGTTGAAGCCGATGGTGAGAGTTTCGCCGTCGTATGGCGCTTCGATGGAATCTTCGGATTCGCCGGCCTCGGTGGAAGACGCGGAGATTTTTACTTCGCCTTTTTCCAGCTTCATACGCACCGCGCGGGAGCGTTCGTCGGCGAACTGGGCGACGCGGAGGATTGCAGAGTTCAGGTCAGAGCTGTTCAACGTGATGCTCTTGCTGTTGTCCTTGGGCAGGACGGCTTCGAAGTTGGGGAACTGGCCGGTGAGCTGGCGCGAAGTGAGCAGGCGCGATCCGATGCGGAAAAAGAGTGTGGAATCGTCTTTGGCGAACTCGACGGATTCGGCATCGGTGTCATCGAGCAGGGATTTCAGCTCGTCCATGGCTTTTTTCGGAACCAAAGTTTTCATCTCGCCGGAGACGCCTTCGAATTTTTCTCCACTGCGCTCGCAATGAGCCAAGCGGTGACCATCGGTGGCGACCATGGTGATCGATTCCGGCTTCAACAGCATGAGTGCGCCGTTCAGCGTATAGCGGGATTCTTCGCTCGAAATGGCGAACCCTGTGCGGGCAATCAGTCCGCGCAACACCTGGCCGGGAATTTTGATTACGCCGCTGGTTGGAAATGCCGGCAGGCTGGGAAAATTCGACTTCGCCATGCCGACCATCTTGGTGTTGGAGCGACCGCAGCGGATGCTGACCCAGTGATTCTCCAGCAGCTTGATGGTGATATCAGCATCGGGCAGGAGCTTTACGTAGTCGTGCAGCTTGCGCGCGGGAATGGTGCAGGAGCCTTCCTTTTTGACTTTAGCGTTGCAGGAAGTGCGCAGGCTGAGATCGAGGTCAGTGGCGGTGAGCGACAACTTCTCCTCGGCCGCTTCAAATAAATAATTGGAGAGAATGGGAATGGTGGTCTTGCGCTCGACCACACCCTGCGTGGCCGTCAACTCCCGCAGCAATTCAACCTTGCTGACCGTGATCTCCATTGTTCCTACAGCAACTGGCGCTTCCACCGGCATAGACTTTGTCTCCCCTGCCGCGTGCTACTTTTAGTACTTCCCTTATATCAAATACAAAACCTATAAAACCAGCAGTAACAGTAGGCGCGTCGGAGAAGTGGAAAACTTTACAAACCGGCCTACTGTCAAGGCTTTGGGGACTGACCCTTCGTGTGAGAAATCGGTCCCTACCCTGGCGGAGACCCTACAAGAAGATTTCCGCTTTTAAGATTTCGCCTGAGCCTTCCACCGTTTCCACATCGCATTCACAGACCTAAAAAAGCAAGACTACGCTGCACCGTGCAAAACTCAAAAACTACCGCGTTCATCCGCCTAAATGCTCAGTCAATTTATTGAGCAGCCTGTTTAAATCTTTATCGTTCTTCCGAGCCTCTTCAATTTTTTCGACGGAGTGCAGAACAGTGGTGTGATGTTTCCCACCGAACTGGCGTCCGATCTCCGGCAGCGAGGCTTCCGTCATATGCTTGGCGAGATACATTGCGATCTGGCGCGGATAGACGATGGCGCGCGAGTTGTCTTTGGCTTTGATCTCGACCAGGCGCAGACCGAATTGCTCGGCCACCATTTTCTGAATGGATTCGATGGTGACCTTGCGGGCCTGCGAGTCGATGAAATTTTTCAATACCTGCTGGGCGTAGGGCAGCGTGATCTCGGCGCCGATCAAAGAGGAATGGGCGACCAGGCGAATGAGTGCTCCTTCCAACTCGCGCACGTTCGAGCGAATATTTTGCGCGACGTACAGAGCGACGTCGGTGGGGAGCGTTACTTTTTCCTGTTCGGCCTTCTTCTGAAGAATCGCAACTTTGGTTTCGAGATCGGGAGGCTGGATATCGGCGATCAATCCCCACTCGAAGCGGCTGCGCAGGCGGTCTTCGATCTCGGCTAATTCTTTTGGCGAGCGATCGCTGGCGATCACGATCTGCTTCATGGTGTCGTGCAGAGCGTTGAACGTGTGGAAGAACTCTTCCTGCGTGCGCTCCTTGCCGGCGAGGAACTGGATGTCATCGACCAGAAGCACATCGACGCCGCGGAACTTGTCGCGGAAGCTGGTCATCTTGTCGTAACGCAGCGAGTTGATCATGTCGTTGGTGAACTTCTCGCTGGATACATAGCAGATGGCGGCCTGGGGCTGGCGGCGCTTCACCTCGTGTCCGATGGCCTGCATCAGGTGGGTCTTGCCCATGCCCACGCCGCCGTAAAGGAAGAGCGGGTTATAGGCTTTGGAAGGACGCTCGGCGACTGCCTGGCACGCGGCGTGTGCGAACTGATTTCCGGAGCCGATGACGAAAGCATCGAAGGTGTAGCGCGGATTCAGTTGCGCGGCGCCATCCCAATCGAAGCGGGCCTGGGACGGGGCACTCACAACCGCAGGCGCGGAGAGCCCGCCGTTGTGTTTTACGGCAGTCGCGGCGGGATCGTCCTCGGGAGTAACGAATTTTACGTCGTTGAACTCGAGGCCCAGGTTGTCGATGGCTTCCAGGATGAGATCGGCGTACTTGTCGCCGGCGTGGCGAAACTCTGCAGTGGGCACGCGTACGAACAAAATTCCACCGCTGGAATGGCTATAGCGTGTGGGCTTCAACCAGGTATCGTAGGAGTGCCGATTGATCTTTTTTTCCAGCGCGTCCAGAATGCGCATCCACGGATTGGGGGAGAGAGTTGTACCGGTAACTGACATAAATTATGAAATACCCGCCGCGGCGTCCCGGCGGCTGGCTGAGGGCGCCCGTTCAAAAATGCGTTTAACCGACTAGCTGATGGAACAACTAAGTGTACTGCGGAATGCGCCCCCAAGTGCTGCGCGTGATTGTCATGGTGAAAGAGATTTTCTTAAAGTCGAACAGTGCCGCATGGTAGCACGAAATTTTTTTCGTCGCACAAAAATCTTGAGCAAAATTTTCGATGGGCATACACATTCAGAACTCGAAAGGCGCGCGTGTCAAGTGTCGAGGATGTAACTGCAACGCGGGCAGTGCAAGTGTTTGAGAGCAGGGTGAAAAAAGCGCTACGATTTTTTTTCGCTTGATTGCGGCTTGATTGCGGAAGGTGAACGTCACCAGCGGAGGCTCGAGTAGGATCTCTACACCGGAGCGGAGCCTTTGCCCTCATGGCACTTGGTCATTTATACTCATCGTTTGCCCTAACACTGTCGACGGAATCAGGAGCAGCTATTTTTCATGCCCAAGCGTACGTTCCAACCTAACCGGCGCAAGCGAAGCAAGAAGCATGGCTTTCGCACGCGCATGAAGACCCAAGGCGGCAAGAAGGTAATATCCCGCCGCCGCGCCAAAGGGCGGAAGCGGGTATCGGTAAAGCCCGGATTCCGCGAGTAGTTTTCCCGGTGCCGCTCCCCTCCACACTCGAGATACTCGGTTGCTTTTCACAGCACGAGGGCATGATGGCGGATGCCGCGCTGGAGGCTCGACCGGTGACCATGCCAGCACAGAAGGCAGGACGATTCCCGCGCACGGCACGGCTTTTGCGCCATGCGGATTTCGAGCGCGTCTATAAACAGGGACGGCGGCACTTTTCCGCGTCGATGACGGTTTTCTACTGGCCGCGCCCGCAGGCCGATCGGGTCGATGAGGAGACGCGGGCGGGGGCACCCGCGCCACAAGGGCTGCGGGTGGGATTTACGGTGGGGCGGATGCTGGGCGGTGCGGTGCAGCGAAATCGCATCAAGCGGCGTATGAGGGAAGCGGTTCGGATGACGCGTCCAGTTGCAGGGGTTGCGGCGGATATGGTGATCAATCCGAAGAAGGCTCTGTTGACCGCCGATTTTAGCGATGTGCTGAACGAAGTGAAGCGCGCTTTCGCGGTGATTGAGGAAAAGTTGTCACAGCAGGCGGCAAGCGAAAGATCGAATAGAAGCGCGGGAGCCTGATGTCCCGGAATTTGATGTACAAGAGACTAATGTATAAGCCAGCCCAATTCGTTACGCTGCAATTGTTGCGGGCTTACAAGTGGGCCATCTCGCCCATGTTTCGTCCGGCTTGCCGCTACGTGCCGACCTGCTCGGAATACGCCATGGAAGCGGTGGAACGCTACGGCGCGTTGCGCGGGGGATGGATGGCTTTAGGGCGTTTGTTGCGCTGCCATCCGCTGGCGCGGGCGGGCTATGACCCGGTGGTGCGAAGGCGGACGGAAGGTCACGCGCTAGAGAATCATTCCCTGGAGAGTCATTTCGTGGAGAATCATTCTATGGCCCAGCAGGCCCTGGAGAAGTGCGGCGCGTGTGCGCCAAGAATTTGAGGCGATAACCTAACTTTGGCCGACTTTCAAAATCCTCAACAAGAACCCGGCGCGGAGAAGCGGCTTCTCCTCGTCTTTCTTTTAACGTTCGTCGTTCTGATTATTTTCCAGCCGCTGCTGAAAAAGTACATGCCGCAAGCGCCGGCGCCGCAAAAAGCAGTTGTCGTCCCGCAGCCAAGTGCGCCGCCTTCGGCGGTTGCGGCGGCCTCGCCAGTGTCGTCCGCGCCATCCGCTAGCGCTCCAGCGGTTACTGCAAGCAAGCAGGCGTCGTCCGAAGCAGAGACGGTTATCGAGAGCGATCTTTACAAAATCACCTTCACCAATCGCGGCGCGCAGGTGAAATCGTGGATCCTGAAGAAATTCAATAACGATGCGCAGAACGGGCCGCTCGATCTGGTGAATCCGGGCGCGGCGCAGAAGTATGGTTATCCGCTATCGCTGTGGACCTACGATGAGACGCTGCGCAACAAGCTGAACTCGGTGTTGTATGTTGTTTCGAACGAGGGCCCAGTCGCTGCGCCGTCGACGATCAGCTTTGAGTATGCCGATAAAGAGGTTGTAGTTCGGAAAACTTTTCATTTCGATGACACCTATGTTCTGAACGTCGATACCTCGGTTAGCTACAAGGGGACCGAAGTCTTTGCCGCGCCCGCGTGGCCCTCGGGATTCGGCGACCAGATCACCCCGGCCTCCTACGTCGCCGCGCGAATCGACTATCACAACGACGCCTCGACCGAACGCACGGGCTATGTCTTCTTCCCCAATTACATTACGCGTCTTCCTCTCAAGAACATCAGCGATGGCAACACCATCCGAGGTCCGTTTGAATGGGCGGGACCTGGCGATCAATATTTCACCGCGATTTTTATTCCGAGCGATCCCAGCACAGCGGCCATGGTCACGATGCGGCAGCCCACGGAAGTGCCGCAGAAGCCTGGCTCCAGCGAGACTTCCAAAGTCGACATCCTCGGTGCGGCCGTGGGCGACCTTCGCGGCGCAACCACGGAACGCATGTTCGTTGGGCCGAAGGAGCTCGCTTCGCTCGAAGCGGTAGCGGTGCCGACGATCAAAAATGGCGAGCCTGATCTGCGCGGCACAGTCGATTACGGATGGTGGGGACTGATTTCGCGGCCACTGTTTTTGTGGCTGAAGTGGACCTATAAACACGTCTATCCCAACTGGGGATGGGCGATCGTGATTCAGACTCTGATCATCACGGTTGCGCTGCTGCCGCTGCGAATCACGCAGATGAAGTCGATGTTGAAGATGCAGCGCATCGCGCCGCAGATCAAATCCATCCAGGAAAAATATAAGAAGTACAGCCTGCGCGATCCACGCAAGGCGGCGATGAATGAGGAGATCAGCGGGCTGTATAAAAAGGAGGGCGTGAATCCGGCGGGCGGCTGCTTGCCAATGCTGATTCAGTTCCCTTTCCTGATTGCGTATTACCGGATGCTGGGAGTTGCGCTCGATCTGCGGCACGCGCACTGGCTGTGGATCAGCGATTTGTCGGCGCGCGACCCTTATTTTATTCTGCCCATCATGATGGTGGTGAGCATGTTCGCCATGCAGCGCATGACGCCGCAGGCTGGCATGGATCCGGCGCAGCAAAAAATGATGAATTGGATGATGCCCTTGATGATGGGCTTCATCTTTTTCAATCTTCAGGCGGGATTGAACCTTTACTACGCCGAGACCAATCTGATTTCGATTGCGCAGCAGGCCATCATGAACCGGACCAAGCTGGGCCGCGAAATGCGCGAGATGATGGAGAAGCGTGCGCGGAAGAAAGACAAGTGAGTTTGCTGAAGAGCTGTTCTTAAAGAGGCAAGAGCTAAAGACCAAGAGTTCTCTATGGATAAAGTTGCTGCCGCGAATCGAATCAACGAATTTCTCCAGGCGGTCGTCGGTCATGGCGGCCTTCATCTGAAGTACCGGATTGTGGTCGATCCTCCGGCGCTGAGCGAATGGGAAAAGCCCGAGATCTTTGTCGATTTCTCGGGGCCGGATTCCACGCTGCTGCTGGACCGTGGCGGGGAACTGCTGCGTGCGCTGGAGTTGCTGGCCTTCGAAATTTTGCGGCTGCCTTCGGGTGAGCATGAGAAGCTGGCATTCGACTGCAAGAATCAGCGGTCTCTGCGGCTGAAGGAATTGCGCATGGCCGCGAGCGTGGCGGCCGAAAAAGTGCGGCAGACGGGGACGCCATTCCACTTTGCTCCGATGTCTTCGCGGGAGCGGCGCATGGTGCACCTTGCATTGCGCGATGAAGCTGATCTTCGTACAGAGAGCGACGGCGAAGGGCGCGACCGGTGCGTGGTGCTCTATCCGGCGGACTACAAACCTGCGGCGGGAAAGCCGGCACGGCGCACCCTGCCGTAATATTTGGGATAATCTGCGGCGATGACTTCCCTCCTGTAACATTGGCGCGATGGATTCTATTGTTGATTTCGCCTTGGACCTCCTCACGGTCGTGATGATTCTTGTTGGGATCGTCCTGCTAGCTCCGGCGAGTCGGGCTCAACAGACGGGACAATCGTCGTCTTCTTCCCATAGTTCATCTTCCGCAACGCACGTCCGAAAACCAGCAGTGGCAGCCCGTTTGGACGAAGGGTCGGTGACGAACGGCGTTTACCGGAACCAGAGTTTTGGTTTTACGTGCAAGATTCCATCCGCGTGGGTGTTACGAACGGAAGAGATGAATGCGCGGGAGGATGACGGCGCCACTGACAAGATTGAGGCGAAGGATAGTAGTACTGGTTCGGCACAGCAAGGGAGTCGAGCTTCGCTCGACCGGACAGCCCCTTCGGCTCTGCTGAGGGCAGGCGAGGGCGGCTGTCCCCACGCGAGTAGTTGTGAGCGAGTGCTGCTGGCGGCGTTTTCTCGGCCACCGGAGGCGCGAGGCGAGGATGTGAACTCGTCGATTCTGATTGCGGCGGAGAGTGCGGCGGCGTATCCCGGGTTGAAGGAGGCGGCGCAATATTTTGGGCCGGTGACCGAAGTGGCGCGGGCTCAGGGCTTCGAGGTGATCAACGAGCCTTACGAATTTGCCGTGGGAACGAAGGCGATGACACGGGGAGATTTTCAGAAAGATGTGGGCACGCGAGTGATGTGGCAGTCGACGCTGGTGATGCTGGCGCGCGGCTATGCGGTGTCGCTTACGTTTATTGGCGGGACCGAAGATGAGGTAGAAGAGTTGATTGATGGGTTGAGTTTTACCGCGGCGGCCAAACCATAATGCAAAATCGTAATGATGGAAGGTATTGATCCCGCCGCATGAAACTCAAATTGCCTGAGGGTTCGTTCAAAGCATATCTTTTTGACTGCGACGGCACGATCGCCGATTCGATGCCGCTGCATTACAAGGCGTGGAAGAAAGCGCTGGCGGAGTGGAATTGCGAATTTCAGGAGGAGCTTTTCTACTC
>JBAUVJ010000248.1:0-4418 GCA_049583165.1 Candidatus Sulfotelmatobacter sp.
CATCGGGATTCCAATCTCGACGAAATCCTCGATGAACTCGATCGCGAACTTGTCGGACTTAAGCCGGTGAAGGCCTACATTCGGCGCGTGGCATCTCTGCTGCTGGTAACTCGTTTGCGTGAAAAGGTTGGGTTGTCCACCGAGCGCCCTACTTTGCACATGTCGTTTACCGGCTGTCCTGGGACCGGCAAGACTACTGTCGCCATGCGCATGGCGAAGATACTGCACCACCTCGGCTACCTGCGCCGCGGTCATCTAGTGGTCGCGACCCGTGACGATTTGGTGGGTCAATATGTTGGCCACACTGCGCCCAAGACGAAAGAGATTCTGAAGAAGGCAATGGGAGGCGTGCTGTTTATCGACGAGGCCTATTACCTCTATCGGCCCGAAAATGAACGCGACTACGGTCAGGAAGCGGTTGAGATGTTGCTCCAGGCCATGGAAAATCAGCGCGAAGATTTAGTTGTGATTCTGGCTGGTTATCAAGACCGGATGGCAACTTTCTTCCAGTACAATCCCGGATTTCGCTCTCGCGTGGCGCACCACATCAGCTTTCCCGATTACACATTGGAAGAGCTGACCACCATCGCCGAATTGATGCTGCGCCAGCAGAATTACAGTTTTGACGAAGACTCGCGGCTGGCCTTTATCGAGTACCTCGATTTGCGCAGCCGGCAAGCCCAATTTGCCAATGCCCGCAGCGTGCGCAACGCTCTCGACCGCATCAGACTCCGCCAGGCCAGTCGACTGGTGGAGCAGGGCGGATGCGTCGGCAAAGAGCAACTGGCTGGCATCGCCGCCATTGACGTCCGCCAAAGCCGGGTGTTTCAAGGGGGAATGGATACAGATGCCGAAGAGGGCAACGCCAGCAACACGCTGCCGCTGAGGGGCAAGGAAGAAGGATGAAAGGAAGACCAATCCTGCTAGGCATTGTGGGAGACAGCGCCGGCGGCAAAACCACCCTCACCCGCGGATTGACCCGGCTGCTGGGCCCGGAGCGTGTGACCCACGTGTGCGCGGATGACTATCACAAGTATGATCGCGCCGAGCGGGCGCGTCTAAACATCACCGCACTGCATCCCGACTGCAACTTTCTTGACATTCTGGAGTTGCACCTGGAACGCGCTCACTACGGACAAGCCATGCTCAAGCCGGTATATGACCACAGCACCGGCTCGCTGGTGCGGCCAGAGTACGTGGAGCCGCGCGAGTTTGTCATCGTGGAGGGACTTCTGGGATTTCATAGCCCTGCAATGCGGCAGTTCTATGACGTGAAAGTCTTTCTCGATCCTCCTGAGGACATGCGGCGCCTCTGGAAGATCAAGCGGGACACAGCCAAGCGTGGTTACGTCCCGGAGCAGGTGTTGGCGGAGATGGAGCGGCGCGAGCCCGATTCCCGGGACTTCATTCGTCCGCAGCGGGAGTTTGCCGATATCGTCGTGCGCTTCTATCCCGAAAGCGGCACCGGGTCGGATCAGGCGGACGGGCATTTGAACGTTCATCTCGTCTTGCGCCCAAGCATTCCGCACCCCGACCTCACCTATCTGGTGAATCGTAGCAATGGTCAGCCTGCCGGCATTCGCCTTGAACTGGGACGCGATTGCGGCCGGCCGGTGGAGTTTCTCGACATCGACGGCAATGTGAGCCGCGAACACGCCGCCCAATTGGAACGCGCCATCTGGAAACATCTTCCCGATCTTCGCCCGCTGGGCGCCGATCAGTTCGGCGATTACAACGATGGCAGCGAAGTGCGGCACAGCGATCCTCTGGCCCTCACCCAACTGCTCATCACCTATCATCTATTGCGCGCCTACAGTAAGGACAGACCCATGCCGTTCGCGCGGCCCGTCGCCGCGCTGAGTCGTTTGATGTCAGTTCCGAATGAAGCGGTCGCAGAGTCAGTCACCAAACCGTGAGCCTGCAACCAGCGCACTTTGTTGGCGCGCGGCGTTGCGACCTTCACCTGGAAAAGCAGAGGTCGGCTACAGTTGTTGCAGGTATTTGTCCTCTTTTGCAGCCCACAGGGATCCGTCATTTTCGCCACCTTGGATGTGTTGGCACCAGGCTGTTCTGGTGGAACCCCTTGACCGGGACTGCCATTCGAGGACTTACATTGAACCCAAAACGAGTTCATTCGGCAGGACTGGGATGGTCAAAGCGTCACTCTAAGAGTTTGAAAACATTCAGCACTATGACCTAAATCCCTTTTTCGGGACCAGGGGGTTCGAGGTTCAAATCCTCTCTCCCCGACCAATCTTTTCAACTCGCCGATTTCTGGCAATATTGTCTCGAAAATTGCACACTATAGATACGGCGGTGCTAAATCGGTTGTGCCTAGCCCGGAGTACGTTTTACATACTGGACACACAACTTTGCCGAACGATGGAACACGTTGCGTATCTGAAATGGCAGCCGTGGCCTGCGATTAAATTGACCATTGGTATCGACCGTTGCCTGGATCGGATTCGGCCAGCGCTGAAGAATCGTATGCACAATATTCTGGCTCATCCTCTCTGCGGTGATTTGGTTCGCAAATGTGGGCAAGTTTCTTGGATAGTCCGTGCTCCATTGTTTGAGAACGCTGTGAGGAAGCCAGGACGGTAGTTCGCTGGCTCCACGTCTTGTGGGCGCATCTTCCAGACGTGCTTCGAGAAGTCGCTGCGCCAATAACAACGTGCATGAGATCCACTCGGCCCATCGAGTGTTTCTCCCGTAGCAACGATCCCAATCGAATGTCTGGGCTCGAGCCTCGACAGCAGCCGCAACATCGCATAACCACAGCGGCCTCCAGGCACCGTGCTTGAGAAAATGAAGGCAAAGCAAACGCAGGTGATCCTCCGGTCCTAAAACTCGCAATTCATAGCCATCTAATTTCACTAGCTGCGAATGGTCGTACAGGTCTTGAAAATCACATTCGCCAAATCGCGTGATCTCGTCATGATCGAAATCAACCCAGTAACTCCGGCTCGCTGACTGGGCACTGGCCCGATGATTGGGTGCAACGCACAAATCGATGTCGCCGGATGGGCGAAGGCCCGACTCGGGATAGAGTCTTGCGATTGCCCATCCTTTTAAAAGAATCGGTTCGATACCGGCGGAGCGGAGCAGACCGAAGGTCTCGATTACCCGGCACTCGTGTTCAGCTGCATAAACCGCCTGCGCCAAATATGCTTCGCGCAATCTTGAAGCCGTCGCCGGGAGCGACATATCGGAATGTCTCAGCCGCCACCAAGCCAGAGCGCCGCAACCGGTGTTCGATAACCGGGGAGCGATCGCATCTAAGCCCTTCGGGGGAACGGCCAATTTTGGTGGCGATGTTCGCCACGAACCCGCCAGCAGGGTTGCGATCTGGCCTCCACGCGAATCGAAGTTAAGTTGATGCGTCACTAGTTGCTACGCTACTAAACCCCAACACATAAATTGGCCACACAGATCAGGAGTGGTGTACAGCAAGGAATTGAATTGCAAGATTGTCCAACCGTAGCGCAGGAAGCTGCCGCTTCCGCTTTCGGAACGAGGATCGAAGCTATGGTGGGAACAGCCAGTGTCGCGGCCATCGCTCCGACTTTCATGATCCGCCGTTTTTTTAGATCGACGGCGGGAGGAAGTCGATCCCTGGGGTTTTGCAGCAGGCCGGCGTCCGCAAACTTAGTCAAGGCGATCCAAAGCGTGGCTTCGTCAAAATCCACATATTGCTGTCGACGCACAATAGTGGCGATTTCCGAAACGGTTTTGGTCCCATCGCACAACCGCCATATTTGAGCCGCAGTCTCATTCAGGCAGTGTGCCTTACATGTTCGCGGATCGTAAACCAGCAACTCGTCAGCCAGTTGACGAACAGTTGCGGGGATAGATTTTGGTCGAAAGGGAGAACACTTACGGGGTGTTTTCACATTCGCGTCCTCGTAAAGAGACATCCTAAGCCTTCACAGCTTATGAAGCTTCAAAAAAATGCAAAATTGATTGGGCAGTCTCGTCAGCTTCTCCCCGCGATCCTGCGAAAACCGGCACCTTGCGAACGGCTACCCCCAGGTTCTCCAGGGTTTTGGCTGGTTGACTTCTCGCCATGATCGTATTGGCAAGCATGCCGAGTGCACCTTTGCCCGGAGATAGCTTTCTGGGCTTCCAGTGTGTGCCGGACTTATATCTGGTCAAGGCGATCAGTCCAATAGGAAGAGGCTTTGCACCTATAGGTGAACCTATGCTTTCCGCACTAAGCCGACTCCGGCTCGAATTTCCTCGAATCGAGAGACGCCTCGGAAAAGGATGGACTCTGCCACGCCCGTCGAGAACAGCATATTCGTCGGAATAGTATTCAGCTCCTGCCTCTATGAGAGCCTTCACGAGTGTAGTCTTTCCACTCTGGCTTGGACCGGGGATTACTATAACTCGTCCTTTCCAACTGACCGCGCCAGCGT
>JBAUVJ010000249.1:0-1536 GCA_049583165.1 Candidatus Sulfotelmatobacter sp.
CTCGCCAAGCGGCGCGCCCGCAAGCGCCCGCATTACAGCGGCGCTGCCCTGCCTGCCGCACCTGACCGGGAAATCACCTCCACGTAAATGGGCGCGCGGTAGCGGACTGGCGTGCCTCCCACTTTCCGGACTGCGGATCCTTTAGGATCCTGACCGGAAAGGACCGAGATAAGTGGCGGGAAAATACAGAACTTATTCACCTGAGTTCAAGGAAGAAGCAGTCCGGCTGGTCGTTGACACCTCGCGTCCTATCGCTGACGTAGCCCGGGAACTTCAGATTACCGAGACGTCACTGGGCAACTGGGTGCGCGCCTACCGGGAAAAGCACGCGGAAGAGGAACCTCCGCTGCAGGTATCCGAGCGCGCCCGGCTGCGCGAGCTGGAACGGCTCAACCGCGAGCTGGGGATGGAAAACGCGTTCCTGAAAAAAGCGGCAGCGTACTTTGCGCGGGAGCATCGGTGAGCGAGAAATATGAGTTCATCGGCGCTGAGTACGCTAACGTGCCCGCGGGAAAGGCGGGCGATGCTCCCGCGATCGTGCAAATGTGCAGGTGGCTGGGAGTATCGAAATCCGGGTACTACGAATGGAGGTCACGGCCGCAAAGCGCCGCTACGAGGCGGCGGGAATTGCTGAAAATCAAGATCAAGACACTCTTCGAGGCGAACGACGGCACCTACGGGTACCGGCGCATGCACGCCGCCTTGGTCCGCGGCGGCGAGCAGGTGGGCCAGGAGCTGGTCCGCCAGCTTATGCGCGAACTGAGCCTGGTGGCCTGCCAGCCGGCGCCGTGGCGGCCGGCCACCACCTGTCAGGGCGCCGCCGGGCCGATCCCGGACCTGGTCAACCGTGATTTCTCCGCGGAAGCCCCGGGCGAGAAAATGGTCGGCGACATCACCTATATCGACACCTGGGAGGGATGGCTTTACCTCGCGACGGTCATTGACTGCGCGACCCGGAAAGTGGCCGGGTGGGCGATGGACGACAATTACAAGACGCCGCTGATCACCGCGGCGATCGAGATGGCCGCGAGGAACGTCGATCTCCCGGCGGGTGCGATATTCCATTCCGATCGCGGGAGTAATTATACCTCGGCGGAGTTCGCCGCGGCCTTGGAGTCCCTCGGGATCCGGCAATCCGTGGGGCGGACCGGGATCTGCTTCGACAACGCTCTAGCCGAGTCGTTCAATGCTGCGGTGAAGGTCGAGCGCGTTCACCGGACGGTTTAACCGACGCGGAAGAAAGCGAAGGAGGATATTGCGCGGTACATCGAGCTTCGGTACAATCGGACGCGTCTTCATTCAGCGCTCGGCTACAGGACTCCGCAAGAAGTCCACGACGAATACCTAAACCGTCAGCTCGCAGCATGAATTAACATCAATTTAGATGTCCGGAAAACGCGGGGCAGACCAGACCCGGGCCTGCCGCGGTGATCGGGCCTGGTCAGGGACGGTATTGGGTTATGCGGCCTTGATGATGGTGATGGGGTGACCGAGGAGCGCTTCGATCTGGCGGATGTGGTTTTTGATCTTCTTGTC
>JBAUVJ010000250.1:0-5417 GCA_049583165.1 Candidatus Sulfotelmatobacter sp.
GTGGGCAGCAATTTATCGGACGTGTTGGGCGTGTTGCGCACGCTGGAGCTTTTGGCGGCGGACGAATATTACGGGGTGCAGGAGCGGTTTTCGCGGGTTGCTGATTTCGGTTTTTCGAAAAGCCCGGATGAGACTTTTGCCAAGTGGGGCGGGCACGAAACGGCGCTGCGCGACATGGTGCGGGTGATTCGGACATTTCGTCCCGATGTTCTGGTGGCGCGCTTTTCAGGAACCAGCCGGGATGGGCACGGGCACCACCAGGCTTCGAGCATCATGACGCAGGAGGCATTCCGCGCGGCGGCCGATCCGAAGCGGTTTCCCGAGCAGATTGCGGAGGGACTTCAGCCCTGGCAGGCGAAAAAACTTTACATCGGCAATGTGTGCGGATTTGGGGCGATGTCGTGTCCCGATGCGAACTGGACGGTGAAGCTGAATACCGGCGAAAACAGCGCGGATTTAGGTATGTCGTATGTGCAGTTCGCGATGCAGGGATTGCGGCATCAGCTGTCGCAAGGATCGGCAAACTGGACCGTCGATCCGGGAGACCGTTTCACTTTTTACAAGCTGGTGGATTCGGTAAAGCCTGCCAAGCTGGATAAGAATGAACACGAAAAAGATTTTTTCGATGGGCTCGATACGACATTGCCGGGATTGATGGAGAGGCTTGGAGCGGAGGAGTCGAAGCTTCCGCGGTTGAGACGTGAGTTGACGGAAGTGGCGAGCAAGGTGGCGCAAGCGGCTGAGCGCGCGAAAGCCAATGATCGCGCGGCGGCTGTCAAGCCTCTGGTTGAAGTTGTGGCCGAATTGAAGCTGACGTATAGCGAAGTTGAAAAGGCTCACGTGGACGTGGGTATTCAGGCTGACCTGCTGGCGCGGCTGGCGGAGAAACGCGAACAGGCGGAAGCGGCGCTGAACGACGCTCTGAATGTGAGCCTGGAGGCGACTGTGACAACGCGCGCTGTGCCGACTGCTGCTCTGGCACAAGAAGCGAATGCGACGACCACGGTTTCGCCGGGGCAGGAGTTTCTGGTCGCGGTGGATTTTCGCAACGGATCAGGAGAACGACTTTTTGTTGACAGCGTGAAATTGGAGGTGCCCAAGGGTTGGGGAACGATTTCCGACAAGACCGAGCGCGTGGCCATCAAACCGGGCGGCGACATACACGCGGTGTTTCGGTTGAAAGTGCCGAAGGGCGCGGAGTACACAAGGCCGTACTGGCATCGCGACAATCCGGAGACGGAGAGCGTGAATCACGTTGACAACGAAAAGTATGTGACGCTGCCGTTTCCTTCGCCGCCGCTGCGTGCCCGCGTGGAATATTCAGTTGCGAACGGAAGCGCGCAAAGCAGTGTTGGGCAAAAAGAAAACGCAATTGGGGCGACCGTCGTGGCAAAGTTCAAGGACGCCGAAGGAAAGGAACTGGCTCGTCCCGTGGCGGTGGTGCCGGCATTTTCGGTTGCGCTGGAACCGGGGACGCAGGTGATCTCGACGCACAACGGCGAGAGTTCGATTGTGACGGTGGGGGTCACCGGCAACATGAACCGTGAAGTGCACGGCTCGGTGCGCTTGGAATTGCCCGCAGGTTGGCGATCAGAGCCGGCGCAATTGGCGCTGAATGTCACCAGCCGCGGCGAGAAAAAGGATTTCCAGTTCAAGGTGTTCCCCGCCAGCTTGCAGGAGAGCCGAACGCAGGTGCGTGCTGTTCTAGACGCAGAGGGCGAACAATTTAGCGAAGGTTACACGCTGGTGACGCGCGAGGACCTGGGGAGTTTCTATTACTACCAGCCCGCGGTACAGCATGTGAGCATTGTCGACGTGCAAGCGCCGCATGATTTGAAGATCGGCTATATCATGGGCGCGGGCGATGACATTCCGACCGTGCTCAAGCAGGTGGGAATGAACGTCACCTTGATTGCGCCGGAAAAACTTTCCGGCGAGAATCTGAGCGAATACGGAACGATTGTGCTCGGTATTCGCGCCTACGACACGCAGCCAGACGTAGCCGCTGATAATAAAAAGTTGCTCGATTACGTTTTCGCCGGCGGAACTCTGGTCGTGCAATACAACACCGGCGTCGGGGATTTTAATAGCGGCCATTTCACGCCTTATCCCGCGGAACTGAGCCGGGCGCGAGTTTCGGTGGAGGAAGCTCCGGTGGAGATTCTGGCGCCGGACGATGAGGTGTTTCACTTCCCGAATGTGATCACGGCGCGTGATTTTGACGGCTGGGTGCAGGAACGCGGGCTCTATTTCATGAACAAGTGGGATGACCATTTCAAGGCTCTGTTGGCCTGTCATGATCCGGGCGAGGAGTCGCAGAAGGGCGGCCTGCTCGAGGCACGGTACGGCAAGGGAACGTATATCTATACCGGATACGCATTTTTCCGGCAGTTGCCGGCGGGAGTGCCGGGATCCGTGCGGCTTTTTGTGAACCTGTTGAGCGCGGGGAATGTAATGGGGAGGGTTTTGCCGCTTCAGCCCAAAGATCACTGAGAATACCGCTCCCATTCCAAAGCGAGGGTCAACTCACGAAAATGGATCAAAAAACTTCAACAGGTTCCATGCACGCCATTCGCATTCACTCTTACGGCGGCCCCGAGGTAATGCAGTGGGAAGAGCTGCCGATGCCAACCGCCGGTGCAGGACAGGCCTTGATTCGCGTTGAAGCCGCCAGCGTTAACTTTCTTGATGTGCAAAAGCGGCGCGGAGAACTCGTGGGGCAAGCATTCTACCGACGTGGCAGCGCGAACGAGCCGGACCTGCCGGCGACCCTCGGCAGCCAGGGAGTTGGGGTAGTGGAGAAACTCGGCGCCGACGTCAAAAACGTTGGCGTAGGGGATCGCGTGGTTTTTGTGGGAGATTCTTATGCCACGCACGCTCTGGCTCCGGCGGCCTGGCTTGTCGCGGTACCGGATGGGCTGAGCGTTGAACACGCTGCGGCCGGCATAAACCAGGGATTTCTGGCTTACGCGTTTTCTCATTTTGCTTATCCAGTCAAGCTCGGAGACTGGTGTTTGATCCACGCGGCGGCCGGAGGGATTGGACTCCTACTTTGCCAGATGGCAAAAATTCGCGGAGGACGTGTAATTGGAGTCACGTCGAGTTCGGAGAAAGCTGAATTTGTCAAAGGCGCGGGCGCGGACGAGGTCATTATTTCCAAGCAATCCGATATTGCGAAGGAAGCGAGGCGGATCACCGAGGGCCGTGGCGTGAGCGTGGTTTACGACGGCGTGGGTAAGGATACATTTGAGGCAAGCCTCGATAGCCTGGCTCCCGGCGGATATCTTGTGATCTACGGCCAATCCAGCGGTTATGTGCCTCCATTTGATCTGATGAAACTGCAAGAGAAAGGTTCGTTGTTTCTCACTCGCACGAACGGACGCCCTTACATCAGGGAATATCCTCATTATCTCGAGTTGCTGGTTGCATGGATAAAAGAGGGAAAACTTTCGATTCGAATCGATCGCACCTATCCGTTGGCGGATGCGGCCCAAGCGCATGCCGCGTTTGAACAGCGGCAGGTGAGTGGCAGGGTGCTGCTTCTTCCATAGCAGTCGTGTACGCGTCTCTACTCAAAAATGCAGGACGCACCTCAAAGCAATTCAAGTTCGCCGGGACTGGTCCGCGGGATGGGCCTGGGGAGCGCGACTGCGCTCAACATGATCGACATGATCGGCGTGGGGCCGTTCATTACCATGCCGCTGGTTTTGAGCGCGATGGGCGGACCGCAGGCGCTGCTGGGCTGGGTGGCGGGCGCCCTACTGGCCGTGTGCGACGGGCTGGTGTCAGCTGAATTAGGCGCGGCTTTCCCCGGATCGGGCGGGTCGTACCGCTATTTGAGCGAGATTTACGGACCGAAAAAATGGGGACGGCTGATTTCGTTTTTATTTATCTGGCAACTTTCCTTCAGTGCTCCGCTTTCGATTGCCACCGGATGCATCGGGCTGGCAGGCTACGCTGCTTTTTACTGGCCGGGCCTGGAGACGGTGTATGCCGCGCACAGCGCGACGTTGCCCATGCTGTGGGCAGGACCACTCCAAGTAAGCTGGATCGTGACCCCAGGAACCGGACTGGCGATCATCATCTGCGCCTTCACGGTTTTGCTGCTCTACCGGCGGATCACCGTGATCGGGCGGCTTTCGAAGCTTTTGTGGCTCATTGTGATGGCAACGATTGGGTGGGTAATTTTCGCCGGGTTGACGCATTTCAATGCTGCGCGCGCATTTGATTTTCCTCCCGGCGCATTTACGCTTTCGCGCGGCTTCTTCACCGGTTTGGGCGGAGCCCTTCTGGTGGCCACATACGACTACTGGGGTTACTACAATGTTTGCTATCTGGGCGATGAAATAAAGGATCCGACCCGGAATATTCCGCGGGCCCTGCTGCTTTCCATTCTGCTGGTGGCCTGTCTCTATCTCCTGATGAACTTGTGCATTCTGGCTGTGGTCCCCTGGCGGGAGATGCTGCACGCGGGCCAGAATAATAATGGACTGTACGTTGTGTCGTTGTTCATGCAGAGGATTTATGGGGCGTGGGCGGCGCGGTTAGTTACGGGAATGGTAATCGTAACCGCGTTTGCATCCGTGTTTTCGCTGACGCTGGGATATTCACGTGTCCCTTACGCCGCGGCCCTGGACAGGAACTATTTCCGGGCATTTGCCAAAGTCCACCCGGTCTACCGCTTCCCGCATGTTTCCCTGTTGGCCCTGGGAGTGGTAGCGGCGGCGTTCTGCTTCTTGCGGCTAAAAGACGCGATCGCCGCGTTGGTCGTGATTCGCCTCATCCTGCAATTTCTGGTGCAGGCTGTGGGGCTGATTGTGTTCCGGATAACTCGGCCCGAATTGCCGCGTCCGTTCCGCATGTGGCTGTATCCCCTGCCGGCGCTGGTGGCGATTGCGGGATTTCTATTCATCCTGTTCAATCGCGAGAACGGGCTGAAGGAGGTACGATACGCGGCGGTGATATTGTTGGCAGGCGTGGTGATTTATATGATTCGCGCCTGGAGAGGCCGGGAGTGGCCGTTTGCCTTGCAATCTAAAGAGGAGGAATTATTGTGAAGAGGAAATTGAGCTGTGTTGCATTCTCGGTTGTGGCGTTGGCGGCGCTTGCCGCGGCACAAAACAAACCAAAAGATGAGCCCCGTACCGTGGCCCAGGTGCTGGACCGGGCGGTAACCAATATCGATCACGAATTTGTGTCGGCGGCGGAAGCCATGCCGGAGGACAAATTCGGATTTGCTCCCACCAATGGCGAGTTCAAGGGCGTGCGTACTTTCGGCGAACAGGCAAAGCATGTGGCGGCAGTGAATTATATTTTGGGCGCGACGATTCTTGGCGAGAAGGTTCCCGTGGATGTCGGTGAGGAAGCTGGGCCGGCATCGGTGAAGACGAAGGCCGAGATCGTCAGCTACTTGAAGG
>JBAUVJ010000251.1:0-10566 GCA_049583165.1 Candidatus Sulfotelmatobacter sp.
TTGCTCGAAGAAACAAAAGCGCAAGAAGCGCTGCCATATCTGGAACTGGCATCCCGGCTGAACCCGGGTGACTTTAACAACGCCTACGAACTGGCGCTTGCTTATTCCAGAGCTGGAGATTACACGCACGCGCGCGCCAATGCGCAAACTCTGCTCGATGCCCAGGGTAAGTCTGACCACGAAAAGGCTGATTTGTATCATTTGCTCGGCGATGTCGACGAAAAACTAGGAGATCCTCTCGAAGCCCTCCGAGCATATCAGCATGCGGCTGAACTGAACCCGAGCGAAAGGAATTTGTTCGATTGGGGAGCCGAACTTCTCACACATCACGCGGCGGAGCCCTCAATTGAGGTCCTCACGAAAGGGAATCGACTCTTCCCGCGTTCCGCGCGGATTCTGGCTGGTCTGGGCGCGGCCTGGTACTCACTCGGATCCTATGAACAGGCAGCGCAGCGTTTCTGCCAGGCATCCGACCTGAACCCGGATGATCCGATTCCCTACATGCTCATGGGAAAAATGCAATCCGTGGAGACCACTGAGTCGCCGGCAATTGTGGAAAGGCTTGGTCGGTTTGCCAAGCTCGAGCCTCAGAATGCGCTGGCCAATTACTACTACGCGGTTGGCCTGTGGAAGAATCGTAAGTCGCCGCAGGACGTGGAGCACCTGGAGGAAGTGCAATATCTGTTGCGGAAAGCTGTCCGTATCGATCCAACGCTCGGCATCGGATACCTGGAGTTGGGAATTATTTATTCCGAACAGAAAGATTCTCCGAAGGCTATCGGCGCTCTGCAACAGGCGACAGACTCCTCGCCTCTGCTGGAACAGGCGCACTACCGTCTGGCACAGCTTTACCGTCAAGAGGGAGAGATTTCAAAGGCACACGCCGAGTTGCAACTCTACGAAAAGATCTCATCGGAAAAGGCGCAGGAAACCGATCGGCAACGGCATGAAGTGCAGCAATTCGTATATCAATTGCGAGATGGGATGCCCGCCTCGCAATCGCAATAAACAGTTTGTTCATTGCGCGGGTCATTTGCAAATGCTTCTGGCATTGTTGGCACTGGACAAAGGTTATCCCTGCCTGGGCTTGAGCCAATCGTCCAAAGCGTTGGCGAAGACTTCGATCTTCCGGCGATACTTCCTCATCTCTACTACTGCTTGCAGCGATTGGTCGATCTCCTGTTGCACTTCTTGCAGGTAGGCTTCATGCCGTGCGAGGATGAGCGATTCGAGCGCATTCGGTGACTCTTCTTCCGGCGCTTCTTCCGGCTCCACCCGCACCTTGCAGAATTCGAGCCCGAAGCAAAAACCTGAACGGTCGCGAACGATGCCGGCAACACGGACTCTTCCCGATGTTTGAAACTCGACTTCCATCAATTCACCGGGCTGCAGGTTGACCCCACCGTAGAGTTCCATGCCCGCGCGGCTCAACTCGGAAACCAAGCCCGGCACAACTATGTCTTCGGCACCGGAGTTTGCCGCGATCACAACGGGTAGGTGTACTGGGTATCGAGGCCAGCGGCGTGTGTTAATCGAATCCATGTCGATGTAGTGTCGTCAAATACGAGCTACTTCAACAGGCCGAAATGCAGCGCATATGCCGCAGTGGCCACACCGATGGTGAGCAGGCCAACCACTCCTGCCACCTTGAACCGCATAGGCCGCTTCGCGGCCTGCTGTCCGGACGCGGCGCGAAGCTTCTCAATCCAATCCTGCTCCGATTTGTTTTGATTCGTCCGTTCCCAGACGAGCGTTCCCAGGCGGCGGTGATCGTCGGCGGCGAGCGAAACGAAACGAAATGGCTGCAGTGCGTCAGCGACCGGGTGGAGCATTTCTGCGCCGCCAAGCACTGAACCTGTTCCGGTGAGGAACATCAATTTGACCTGCGATCCCTGGTCGACGGGTTGAGGCAGCGAAAGCAGGCCGCCGGTTGTAGAAACTATCTGCAGATTGGCACCAATGCGTTGTCCATTGGGGAAGCGGAGCACGGCTGGCGTGTTGCCTTGAAGATGTGCGCGTGGGACGCGCCATCGCGAGCTGGATTGGGGGAGGTTGTTCATAATCTGATATCAGTATGTGGCGAACGTGGTTACTAACAGAAGATTACGTAAGTGCCAGTCAGGGTGTGGTTACGCGTGCCTTAGCGCAGATGTTTTGCTGCGAATGGGTGACTCGGTCCTTGTGCTTCGGAACATGTGCGCCGTAGAATGGCGGCGGCTGGGAGGACGCATGGTTCCGCGAAGAATCGTTTTGATCCTTGTCGCAGTAGCGTTTAGCACTCTGTTCCTGGGGGCCGGTCAGGAGAGCACGAGTCCTCCGAAGGAAGTTACCTACAACCGGGACGTGGCTCCCATTTTGTATAAAAACTGCGTTGTATGCCATCGCCCGAACGATATCGCTCCCATGTCGCTGATGACGTACAAGGATACGCGTCCCTGGGCGAGGTCGATTCGTGAAGCCGTGGTACAGCGCAGGATGCCGCCCTGGCATGCCGATCCGCAGGTTGGCGACTTTATCAACGATCCGCGGCTGACGGCTGAAGAAATTGCGACGATCGATGCCTGGGTGAGAACCGGCACCAAGGAAGGCGATGCGAAAGATCTGCCTCCGGCTCCAGCGTTCCCCGTAGGCTGGCACATCAAGCCCGATGTGGTATTCACCATTCCCGAGTTCACGGTGAGCGGCGGTAGTCAGGACGATTACGAATACATCTACGTTCCCACCAACTTCACCGAGGACAAATGGGTGCAGGCAGCGGAGGTGATGCCTGGAGACCGACGGGTCGTGCATCACGCCACGGTCTCGGTGATCGCGGCTGACAAAGTGGCGAAGGAAGTAGCGGAACATGGCAAGGCCGACGCCGGAGTGGACAAATACCATTACCGCACCGGCAAAGTGTTGCACATCAGGCAGGATGCTCCCGTGGTGGATGATGGATGCTCGTCTCCGGATGGGGGCGGAATGCCGGGCATGGGCTCTGGTTACTTGAATATTGTTCCGGGAATCTACTTGCCGGGACATTTGGCGGAGACTCGGCCTCCTGGCTTCGCACTGAGAATTCCTGCAGGGTCTTATTTGCAGTTTCAGGTTCATTACAGCAACCATACCGGCGAGGATGTGAAAGACCGCACCAGCATCGGTTTGGTGTTTGCCAAGGAGCCGGTGAAGCATGAGATTGCGCAATACGAAATCTGGAATGACCTCTTCCAGATTCCGCCACATGATGCAAATCACAAGGTGACCTCGTGCTATACGGTGCCGAAGGATGTTACCGCCTTGGCTTACACGGCTCATATGCACTTTCGCGGGAAGAGTATGACCACCGAAGCCATTTATCCCGACGGCCATCACGAGGTCATATTGAATGTGCCGCACTATGACTTCCGCTGGCAGGAAACTTACTTCCTGAAACACCAGTTCCTGCTGCCCAAGGGCACGAAGCTGGTGACCACGGCGTATTTCGACAATTCATTCGACAATGCCCAGAATCCCGACCCCTCGAAGGCTATTCGTTGGGGCGAGCCCAGCGACGAGGAGATGATGGGCTTCTGGTTGCAGTTCGCCGATCCGAAACCCGTGAGCGAGAAGGCTGCTTTAGAAAAAGCGAACTCGTCATTCCGTTAAATTCATAGTGGGATGGACTTGGCGGAGGAGCCTGAACATGCCAGTTACGCGAAGGAGCTTTCTCATTACTGCCGCGACTGCCGCCGTCGCCCCAGCATTCCTGCGAGCGACCGACAAGGCCGGCGGCAAGCCGCCAATCCTGGGGCAAGGCGAATACCAATACGAAGCCATTCATGACTGGGGCGAGTTACCGCGCACCATCAAATACGGCAATACCCACGGCATCTGTGAGGATTCACAAGGCAACATCTATATCCACCACACGGTGCATGCCAACAGCGACAGCCTGGACACCATGGTGGTCTTCGATCATGAGGGTAAGTTCGTTCGATCGTGGGGGCGGCAATTCAAAGGCGGAGCGCACGGCCTGAGCATCCGCAAAGAGGGAAGCGAAGAGTTTCTGTATCTTTGCGATTACCAGCACGGCATCGTCACCAAGCGGACCTTGAAAGGCGAAGAAGTGTTCACTGTGGGATATCCGGCCGAATCGGAAGCCTACAAGCCCAAAGACAAAATCTCAGCCGTGGTCTACCGGCCGACCAATGTGGCCATCGCTCCCAACGGCGATATTTACGTGGGTGACGGATACGGATCGAGCTTTATCAACCAGTACAACCAGAATGCGGAGTTCATTCGCACCTTTGGCGGACTCGGGAAGGGCGATGACCAAATTGATTGCCCTCACGGCTTGTGGATTGATACGCGTGGAGAGACGCCGCTCCTGGTGGTGACCGACCGCGGCAACAGCCGCCTCCAACGTTTTACCCTCGATGGCAAACATGTTGACTCCATCTTGGGCACATCGAAGATGCCATGCTATTTGCACGAACGAAACGGAGATGTGGTGGTTGCCGATCTCTTGAGCAAGGTCGTCATTCTCGACCGCAAAAACAACGTGGTCGCAAGTTTGGGTGTAGGCGAATATTCAAACAAAGATTGGAGCACGGTTCGAAATCAGGCTCCGGGAACATTTGTTCCCGGCAGGTTCGTTTGTCCTCACGGCGCTTGCTTTGATCACGAGGGAAATATCTTCGTGGTCGAGTGGGTCGAGGCCGGTAGAGTCACAAAGCTACGCCGTCTTGCCTGATTTGAAGGAGCTGTTAGTCCCACCCGCTTATGAATTTCGTTGCCGGCTATTTCACGAACAGTAGCCCATGCGGCACGGCCGACCGGAAAACATAAGCGTAGAGCAACACGATTACGCCCACGATCGAACAAAGTGCAACAGAATGCCACGCTACGAAGCGGAAGATAATGCCCTCGTTGCCGACCTGCTCCGTGGCGGCCGTAGCAATCGTGATGGACTGAGCATCGACCATTTTCCCCATCAGTCCACCCGCGCTATTGGCCGCGCACATAAGAATCGGGTCAATACCGAGTTGCTGAGATGTAATTCTCTGCAGGCTGCCAAAGAGGGCGTTCGATGACGTGTCACTACCGGTAAGCGCCACACCCAGCCAGCCCAGAAATGTTCCGAAGAACGGGTAGAGCCATCCGGTACGCGTGAAGGCGAGGCCCAACACGGCATCGAGTCCCGAGTAGCGGGTCACAAAGCCGAGGCCGAGCATGAATGAAATTGCAACCATGGCAAGGCGCATTCGCACCAGCGTTCGCCAAAAGATTTTTATCAGTTGCAGCGGTCCCTGGCCGAGCAACAAACCGGAGACAATGGCGGCGAAGAAGCATCCGGTACCGGTGGCGGAAAGCCAGTTGAAATCGTATCGCGCCGTCTCTGGGGTCGGTCTGGTAACAATCGGAGCGGCGCGAGAGATTGCATTGTGTAGGTAGGGCACATCCCATCCCGGTGGGCCGGGCCGAACTTTCCCGTTGCCAAGCACAACCCGGAAAGCCGGAGTAGTGGCCTGGTTCATAGCTAGTTTTATCGACGGCAGTCCCCACAGAAGAACAAAAAGCGAGAGGATCGCGAAGGGCGTCCACGCTCTAAATATTTGTCCGGCGGTATACCCGTGCACCTTGACCAGCCCATCGAACTCGTTCGCAGCCCATTCTCCGCCAACGTCGTCACTAATAACTGTTGTCGGCGCGTGCGTCACAGGTGCCTTGTCGTCATAATCGAAGCGCCAAATTTTCTTCGGCTTCCAGAATCGCAGGAAAATCAACACAGCGATGATCGAGACCACGCCTCCCATAATGTCAACCAGATTGCTGTCCACATAGTTCGACCAGAAAAACTGGGTCAGAGCGAAGGAAACTCCAACCACCGCGATGGCTGGCAACACTTCGAAGGTTTCCCTCCAAGTGACCATGGTTTTCACCAGCCAAAAAGGAACAATGACGGCGGTGAAGGGAAGAATGCGTCCGATCATGGCGTTGAGATCGGATTCCGGCAGGCCGGCGACCGCCGCGAGTGCATGCACCGGCGTACCGATTGCGCCCCAGGCGACCGGAGCAGTATTGGCAATCAGATTTAACGCGGCGGCATGGAAGGGCTTGAACCCAAGGCCGATCATGAAGGCGCCAGCAATTGCGACCGGTGCTCCAAAGCCCGCCGCTCCCTCAATGAACGCGCCAAAACAAAACGCAACTAGTAGCACTTGGAGTCGCCGGTCAGGAGTGATTCCGGCGACCGACTCCTTCATGATTTCAAACTGTCCGGTCTCAACGGAAATATCGTAGAGGTACACTGCGGCCAGAACGATCCAGGCGATTTTCAGCACTCCATAGGCAACGCCATATCCAAAACTCATTCCGGCCAGAGCGGAAGGCATCTTAAAGAACAAGATTGCAACCGCCACAGCCGTGGCTGCGCCTGCGATGGCACACCAGTGCGGTTTTACTTTAAGACCCGCCAGCAGCCCGAAGAGGACGATGAGAGGTAAAGTCGCTACCAGCGTGGATAGCCACCAGTGACCGAAGGGATCGTAGACCTGAGTCCACTGCATAACAACCTCGGCGAGCGGAGTCTACTGCGCAACAGAGTATCGAAACAGGTTACGGCATGTACACGAGGCGACGCTTCATGATCCCCAATTCTTCGGAACGTTCACGTAAGAATGGTCGAGCGCTGCAACCGAAGGGCAACCGAGCAGCCGCAGCGTGCGTTCCAGATCAGTACGCAGAATGTTAATCGCACGGTCAACGCCGGCCTCGCCGGCAGCAGCCAACCCGTAAGCGTACGCGCGCCCGCATAAAACTGCACGCGCTCCCATAGCAACGGCTTTAGCGACATCAGTGCCGCGGCGAATGCCGCCATCCATCAGCACTTCGATGCGGCCGTTCACAGCCTCAACCACTTCGGGCAACACACGTAGGGAGGCGGGAACTCCGTCCAATTGCCGGCCGCCATGATTTGAAACTGAGATTGCCGCGGCTCCTTCATCGATCGCGCGCCGTGCGTCGTCCGCAGTCAGCACCCCTTTGACCACGACCGGTCCCTTCCACAGCTCCCTGATCCATTTAAGATCGGCCCAGGTCACGGCCGATTCCGCCAGCGCGGCGGCAACATCGATCAGCGCCATTGGACCTTTACCAGGTACAACAACATTTGGAAGCGCAGGCAGGCCTCCGTCCATCAGAAAACTGGCGAGCCATCCTGGACGCGAGAGTATTTGTGGAAGGTAGGGAATTTTCTCCAGCAGGCCGCCGCTCACCAGTTCCTTCATGCCGTTGCGGTAGTCGCGCTCGCGGATTCCTGATACCGGCGTATCGATTGTGACGACCAGCGCGGAAAATCCCGCCCGGCGCGCTCTTTCAATGGATCCCTCGGCCGCACCGCGGCCGCCCATCAGGTAGAGCTGATAAAAAACAGGACCTGTCGAAGCGGCTTTCACATCCTCGAGCTTGTGTCCAGAAATCGTCGAGAGAATATAGCCGATACCAGCGTGGCCGGCGGCTCGCGCAGCCGCCACTTCGCCTCCCGGATGCATGAGCCGGCTATATCCCACCGGGGCGAGCAGGAGTGGAAGGGATAGATTGAATCCGAGGACCGTCGTGCACAGACTGCAATCCGAAAGTGCAACCGCGTGCCGCGGCCGAAAAGTGACGTCGTTAAATATCCTGCAATTTTCGCGAAGCGTGACCTCGCCTTCTGCGCCGCCGTCGAGATAATCAAACACCGATCTCGGTAATCGTTGGCGCGCAATCGGGCGGAAATCGTCGATGCAAATAACCCGGGGCGACGCCACGGCGCGGGAGGATCTCGTCATGCCTGATTCCAATATTCCGATTTCTGAAGCAGCGGGATATCGTACCATCTGACGAATCCGTTGAGGAATTTAGAAATTGTTTGAGAGTTAATCGGAGCATAAGTTAGATTCCAGCGTTTGTCTTGACACCCCAGCAGCGCGAGGCGCAGTATCTACTCCTGTATTAAATGCGTTTAATACAGGCTTCCACTGTGTAAAAGGAGGAATTCATGCTGCCTTCTAACCCCCACCCTTCGATTTCCCCGCTATTGGTTTTCGTCGCCAGTATTTTGCTGGGAATGTTGGTTTGGACCCCCGCCGCGCAAGCGCAGTCTGCCTACGTGCGCGTCAGCCAGGTTGGATACGAAGCCGGCGAGGTTCCTTTCCGTGCATACCTGATGTCGACCGAGGCAGGAAGCGGAGCGACCTTCAAGGTAGTCGATTCCAAGGGAACCACAGCTTATGCAGGCCATGTCGGTGCTTTACTTGGCACCTGGGGCCATAGCAAGACCGTAACCTACAACGTATACGCCCTCGATTTCAACGTTCCGGCAGGCGATCTCTACACCATTTCGGTCTTCGGCCCAGTGGCTGCGGCTTCGCCCCATTTTGCCGTGGACTGCGCGGACGCACTCTATTCCGGATTGCTCCTGAACACTTTATTTTTCTACGAAACGGAGCGCGACGGGGCTAACTTCATCCCAAACGCCCTTCGTACCGAGCCTGGACATCTGAAGGACGAGAATGCAAACGTTTACCAAACACCTCCACTCGACAGCAATGATTTCCTTGATAATGTGCCGCCAGCGCCGCCGTTAGTCTCGGCGAAGCTCCCCAACATTGATGCGGCTGGAGGATGGTGGGACGCCGGCGACTATGAAAAGTATGTCGAAACGGTCAGCTATACCGCCGCTCTGATGCAGATTGGCGTTCGCGACTTTCCGAATCAGATGGGTGAGTTGGCTCCACTGAATCCTCCGGCGCCGCCGGGCTCTGTTTCCTATGCGGGTAGCAGCGGACTGGGTGAGCCAAGATCCTCCGACTTTACTGACGAAGCGAAGTTTGGGATCGACTGGCTGATGAAGATGTGGAACGACAAAACTAAAACGCTCTACTACCAGGTCGACAACACGCAAGATTGGGATTACTACGGCGAAGGCGATCCGAGTTCAGCCACGGGCAACTGCGGCGGAACCTATAACACTCCCTACTGCTTGATCACCGAGTACGACATTTGGACCCTCCCCCAGGCGGCTGATAAGTTTGAGCAACTTGGAGATCCGAAGCCTTGCGATCCGTATACGACCTTTTTTATCTGCGATCGCCCAGTGTACCTAGCCGCGCCCGCAGGTTCGCCAATCAGTCCGAATCTTGCTGGCCGTCTGTCAGCGGATTTTGCATTGTGCTATCAACTGAATCGCAGCATCAACCGTTCGTTGGCGAATCAATGCCTCAAGAACGCTGAAGACATTTTTGCGCTGGCGGACACTTCCTTTCCAGATCCCGCGCCTGCGGTCGGTTCAGGCACGTGCAGCAATTGCCTGCTGACGATTGCTCCATTTGACGGCTATCCTGAAAACGTATGGGAAGACGACATGGAACTGGGCGCGACCGAACTCTACTTTGCTGTGCAATCTGCGCATCAATCCGCTGATGGATCCGACGATTTGTTCGCCGGATTGTTACACACGAATCCCTCCGATTATCTGCGGCAGGCAGCGCAGTTTGCTAAGAATTACATCACCAACATTTACGATGCAGGCTTCACCGATACGCTGAACCTCTACGATGTAAGCGGCCTGGCGCATTTCGAACTGTACCGAGCGTTGAAAATGGCGGGCAATCCCACGGGCCTGGCGGTGTCGCAGTCGGGCATTCGCAGGCAATTTTTGCAGCAAGTGGATGACGCCATCACTCAAGCTGGTACGGATCCATGGGGCTTCGGATATCAATGGAGTTTCGGCGATACTACTTCGCACGGCGCCGGTCTTTCGGTAATGGCCAGCGAAGCATATTACCTGTCTCCATCAAAAATCTACGACACTTATTCTCAGCGATGGCTGGCCAACATTCTCGGTACGAACTCCTGGGGGTCGTCGTTTATCGTGGGCGACGGAAGCACATTTCCGAATTGCATTCAGCACCAGGTGGCGAACCTGGCGGGAGCGCTCGATGGGACTTCCGGCGGTACGCCGGTGCTCTGGGGCGCCGCCGCTGAAGGTCCAGCCAGCTCTGCCACATCGGGCGTGGTCGGCGGCATGGTTCTATGCCCGGCGAACGGAGTAGACACGTTCAAAAAATTCAACGGAAACGCCGGCGCCTTTGACCCGTCACAAGTAGCGGTGTATCGGGACAATATGCAGTCCTATAGCACAACCGAGCCGGCGATCGACCTCACGTCGACGTCGTTTCTTATGTGGTCTTGGAGATTGGCTCGGCACGTCGCATTCTGACCGAATTACGGCGTCCTCAGTTGGCAAACATCATTCTTGAGGCAAATGCTACTCTATGCCGGTTGATCTTGTTTAGCCGCGATCGTCTGGAGCGGCTCTTTGTAGTCCCTTCCCACGTAGCCGAGTTTGGCCGTCTGTTTTCCGATCTCGCGATAAATTTCGGGATCGCGCGGCTGCCATGTGGCCAGCCCGTCCACGTAGCGGTTGAACATGCAGAATGCGGCGGCGATCAGGACGGTATCGTGGATTTCCTTGTCGCTTGCGCCGTATTCCCGTGCCTGAGCAATATCCTCCGTCGTCACGTGTTTACCGCCCTTTTGAACCTGCCCTGCAATGGCTAGCAG
>JBAUVJ010000252.1:0-19065 GCA_049583165.1 Candidatus Sulfotelmatobacter sp.
GAGTGTGTTCTCTCACAACCGGCAGCCGAACGGGTCCGCCAAACATTTCGATGCGGACGCTGTGCTCGCGCTCGAAGATTTCGAACGGTTTGTTTTCGTAATGTCGGTGCTGGAGCACTACTCGCAGCACGACTGTGCCCTCCTTCTGGGGCGCTCGATTTCTGAAGTTCGGGGCGCTCGCGTCCGTGCTCTTGAAGATCTGGCCAGCGCACACCCGGTGCTTTCTTTCACCGGCGAACTCTGAGGTTCATGACGGTTAGGTCGGTACGTGAGCTTTCAACAGTGAGCAGGGTAGCGGGGTTCCGGTGCGCTGATGAGGCGGTGATTATGCTGAAAAATCAAGATCCCGATCGAAATATCCAAGAATTGACCGATGAAGAAATCTATTCCGCGATTCGTTATCTTGAGCCACACTCGGAATCGAACGAGAGACAGCGCTATGGGGGCGGTTTCATGACCGCCATCATCTTATTGATTCTATTGCTCGGCGTAATCGCGTTCGTCTGGTTCTGCGTGTGAATATTTGAGAATCCAGTCTTCCTCTGGAGCAATTCACCCTCACCAGCCTACCGCCTCAAGAAGTCCCGCTCGCAGAAAGCTCACGTCTCCTATCCCTGCCATCCAACTGTGACAGTTCGCATGTCTTCAACACGTCGACATGTTGATCAGAAGTCCGCCACCTCTCTTTGCAAGTGACTTGGAAAGTCAAACACTTGCTGCATGCCCTGATTTGGCACGAGCCGTGCTCTCTATCGGAACGACGGATCGGCATTTCCAAGCGGAGTTCAATGACATGGCATACGGGCAGGCTCTTTCCCACACGCCCCAGGTTTTTCGCACTGTTCCTTTCATTGAGTTGCGACAGTCTCTCCCGAGCCGCATCTCCATCATTTCGCCATTTGTCGACCAACTCATGCGCTTCATCGCAAGGTTTCGAAACGCCGACGGCAGCGAACGGGAAATTGAAATGGCAATGCGAGAGGCGCTCGCCAATGCAATCATCCACGGCAATAAGAAAGACGCTCGTAAGCGTGTGTACGTGGTTTGCCGATGTACCAGCGGCGGAGAGGTCTCAATCAGGATCGAGGACGAGGGACAAGGTTTCGACGTGGACAACGTACCGGACCCAACCACTCGTGAGAATCGGTTGCTAACCCATGGGCGCGGGATCTACTTGATGAAAACATTGACGGACGAGGTTTGTTTCGAACAGGGCGGCGCAGCCGTCTGCATGCGTAAGGCACCCAACAAGAGGCCCCAAAGCCGGCGAACATAACTTGGGCTTCGCTATGTTCGGTTGCGCGTCAACATGCATAGTGCCCGATGGTTCTTTTCCCCTTCCAGAAGTTCGTCAAGCGAGGGTGCCACAACGCTAAAGCCGCAGCGAATGCATTTGGATTCAAGGAAAAATGCCTGAGCCTCGACGATTGGGTTGCGGGTAAAGTCGTAATGTTCGTATACCATACTGTCGATTCCTTCGATGAGGCGCTGACTAGCGTCGAGCCAGAGATAGCATGGCTCAAGACCCACTGCCTCAATCGATTTGAAGGCACTCACGTTGCCAGACCGTGAGTTAGGAAAGCGTCCCGCGGGTGCAATCTTCTCAAGCGGTTAAGGCGGACCTTGCTGGCTGCTGGGATTATCCGAACTGTCGATTGTCGAAGTCGTCTCAACACCATCGACCTTCAGGACATCGCTGCCTCCGGTGTCAGAAATCAGTCATTTTTGATGCTTGAACTGTCGAACTGTTTTCGACAGTCTCCCCCTTCTGACACTCCCACCATCAATCTGATTCCGAGATTTCAACGCTTTACGGCTGCGCGAGTTTGGCACGCTCATTGCGTTGAGCAAGTGCGTGAGGATGGAATCGCGTTTCGGTGGCGATTCGGAGTGAAACGAAAAATGAGACGAACATGTCTTCCCTTGGTTGCTTCAGCTTTACTGGCGGCGGCATCGTTGATGAACACACTTGGGTGCAGCAGAGGTAACGTGCGGGCTGCAGCCCCGCCTCCACCAACCGTGGTCGAAGTCGCTCCGGTCATTCAAAAAGATGTGCCGGTTCAGGGCGAGTGGGTCGGAACGCTCGAAGGGTACGTCAACGCTCAGATTCAACCCCAGGTGAGCGGTTACCTGATTCGCCAGGATTATCACGAAGGCGCGGTTGTCAAGAAAGGTCAACTCCTCTTTGAGATTGATCCTCGTCCATTTCAAGCAGCGCTCGATCAAGCCAAAGGCCAACTGGCCCAGGCAGAGGCCCAGATGGCCAACGCCGATATCAACGTCAAGCGCGACGTCCCCGAGGCGGAAGCTCACGCCATTCCCCAGAGCCAGCTTGATACGGATACGCAGTCGCTCCTCGCGGCAAAGGCGGCAGTCGAGGCCGACCAGGCCGCAGTCGAACAGGCTGCGCTGAACTTGGGTTACACCAGAATCATTTCCTGGATCGACGGCATTGCGGGCATCACCACCGTGCAGGTCGGAAATCTGGTGGTGCAATCTACGGTTCTCACCGCGGTCTCGCAGGTGAGTCCGATCAAGGTTTATTTCCCGATCAGCGAACAGGAATATCTACGCATGGCGGATGGCGGCGCTCCGGGTAGCGTGGACTGGTTGACGCACGCCTCACGCATTCCGTTGAAGTTGACGCTGGCGAATGGGATGACCTACCCGTACCCCGGCAAGATTATTTTCGCCGACCGTCAAGTGAATGAGCAGACGGGGACCATCCAAATCGTCGGCGAGTTTCCCAACTCCAGAAATCTGCTGCGCCCGGGCCAGTACGCGCGCATAGAGGCGCCAACCGGAAACCTCTCTGGAGCGCTGCTGGTGCCGCAGGCGGCAGTAAGCCAGTTGCAGGGAGCCGACCAGGTCACTGTTATCGGCGCTGACAATCGGGCGCAAGTCCGGACCGTACAAGTCGGGCCGACCGTAGGCACACTCTGGGTGATCACATCCGGGCTCAAACCAGGAGAACGCGTGGTGGCGGTTGGAGCCGGCAAGGTCAAGGAAGGCGGGCTGGTGAATCCCACGTCGTACAAAGAAATGGAGAATCGTTAAGCCATGGCGCACTTTTTCATTCGACGGCCCATTGTTGCGATCGTAATTGCGATTCTTACGGTCATCGTCGGCGCAATCAGCATCGCGACTCTGCCGGTGGCGCAGTTCCCGCAGATCGCTCCTCCTGAGATCCGGTTAACAGCTAACTACCCCGGCGCGGACGCACAGACTCTCGAACAAGCTGTAGCAACGCCTATCGAACAGCAGGTCAGCGGCGTGGACAACATGTCGTACATGTACTCCCTGAACGTCACCTCAAACCAGTCAACCACCTTGTTCGTCGATTTCGACCTCAAGACTGATCCCAACACGGATCTGCTGCTCACGCAGTCGCGCCAGCAGCTGGCCAACGGTCAATTGCCGCCTGCGGTGAACAGTTACGGAATCAGTCTCAAGAAATCCACCACCGCTCCGCTCATGCTGATCGCGGTAGATTCGCCGCACGGGACTCGCGATGCGACCTACCTGGCGAATTACGCCTACATTAACCTCAACGATCCCATCGGGCGCTTGTACGGCGTCGGTCAGACTCAGATCTTTGGCGCCGGACAATATGCCATGAGGTTGTGGGTGAAGCCTGACCAGTTGGCCAAGCTCGGCATCACCGTCACAGATATTGTTAATGCGCTCCAGGCACAGAACACTGTGAATCCAGCCGGCCAGGTCGGCGGCGAGCCCGCTCAGCAGGATCAGCAGTTCACCTATGCGGTGCTGGCGCAAGGGCGTCTGACGACGCCAGAGCAGTTCGGCAACGTTATCGTACGTGAAGCACCGAATGGTGGAACCGTTCGAGTCAAAGACGTGGCCCGGGTCGAACTGGGCACGCAGGACTACAGCTTGAGCGGTCGCCTGAATGGCAAGCCCAGTGCCGTCATTGCCGTCTATCAGTTGCCCGGAACCAACGCCGTTCAAACCGTGCAGGGTGTCCGGAAGCTCCTGGACAAGATGAAGCAAAGCTTCCCGCAGGACGTCGATTACACCGTTTCGCTCGACCAGACACTCCCCGTCACCGAAGGTATGAAAGAGATCCTCGAGACTCTGGTGATTGCCATTGTGCTGGTCATTTTTGTGGTCTATCTCTTCTTGCAGGACTGGCGCGCCACCCTGATTCCCATGCTCGCCGTGCCCGTCTCGCTGATCGGCACATTCGTCGTCTTCCCGCTGTTCGGTTTCTCGATCAATACGCTTTCGATGTTCGGGTTGGTGCTCGCGATCGGATTGGTGGTCGACGACGCCATCGTAGTCGTCGAAGGAATACAGCACCATATCGAGGAGGGCCTGGCTCCCAAAGATGCGGCCCGAAAAGCCATGGACGAGCTTTCCGGCCCAGTTGTCGGCATTGCTCTAGTTCTGGCCTCGGTGTTTGTGCCGACAGCTTTCATTCCAGGCATCACCGGCAGGTTGTATCAGCAATTTGCCGTCACCATCGCCATCTCCGTGACTCTTTCGGCCTTTAATGCTTTGACGCTCAGTCCAGCATTAGCCTCGCTGCTGCTCAAGCCAAAGAAAGAGACTCGCGGGCCGCTGGGGAAATTCTTTGCCTGGTTCAACAAATATTGGGACCGCTCCACCGACGACTTCGTTCGTTGGTCGGGGGACTTGATTCGGAAGGCCGCTGTAGTGATGGTGGGCCTTGTGGTCGCTGGCGTTGCAGCATGGTTCTTTAGCAGCCATCTTCCCAGCAGTTTCTTGCCGGATGAAGACCAGGGCTACCTCTATATCAATATGCAGCTGCCCAATTCGGCGTCCATGGAACGTACAAGCGATGCCGCCAGGCAGGTCGAGAAAATACTCGCAAACACGCCGGGAGTTCAGTACACCACCAGCGTCATCGGCTTCAGTTTGCTCAGCTTCGTCCGGACTTCCTATAACGCATTCTTCTTTGTGACTTTCAAGCCCTGGGAGGATCGCAAAACCCAGGCCGAAGAATTTCAAGCCATTAAGGCGCATTTGAACCAGGAACTCAGGGGGCTGCCCGAAGGGACAGTTTTCGGTTTCTCGCCACCAGCTATACCCGGCGTCGGCACTGCCGGCGGCGTTACGTTTGTCCTCGAAGACCGTGCTGGCAAGGATGTCAAGTTTCTTTCAGATAACCTGGCCAAATTCCTGGCCGCCGCTCGCAAGCGACCTGAGATCGGCACAGTCTTTACCACGTTTATCCCGAGCGTGCCCCAAAAGTTCATCAATGTGGATAAGGATAAGGTGTTGAAGCAAGGCGTCAATTTGACGGATGTCTACAACACCATTCAAGCGTATATGGGCGGCTTGTTCGTCAACTATTACAACGATTTCGGACGGACTTGGCAGGTGTATGTGGAGGCCGAAGCGCCTTATCGGGCAACGACCGACGATCTCGGGCAGTTCTATGTCCGAAACAACCAGGGACAAACGGTGCCTCTTACCGCGCTGGCAAACTTCGAGACCCGTTATGGCCCAGAGTTCACCATGCGCTACAACGAATACCGGTCCGCACAAATCAACGTAAGCGCGGCGCCTGGTTATAGCTCCGATCAGGCGACGGCGGCCCTGGAAGACGTTTTCAAGCAGACCATGCCCAGCGAAATGGGCTTCGACTACATTGGCATGTCTTACCAGGAGCAAAAGGCGCGACAAGGCGTTTCATCTGCCGTCATCTTCGGATTTTCGCTGTTGTTCGTTTTTCTGATTCTCGCAGCTCTCTATGAAAGCTGGACAGTGCCTTTTAGCGTGTTGCTAAGCACTCCAGTCGCAGTATTCGGCGCTCTTGCGGCGCTGTGGCTGCGTCGTTTTGTAATCGGACTTTACCTTCCTCAGTACATGGTTCAAATCGAGAACGATGTGTACGCGCAGATCGGGTTGGTGATGCTGATTGGCCTGGCCGCGAAAAACTCGATTCTGATCGTCGCGTTTGCCAAGGAGGACTTCGAACGCGGTATGTCGCTCGTCGACGCGGCTCTTTCCGCGGCGAAGCTTCGCTTCCGGCCTCTCATGATGACTGCGCTCGCCTTTATTCTCGGCTGCGTGCCGCTCTGGACAGCTTCCGGAGCAGGCTCCGTAGCACGCCAGATCATGGGAACGGCGGTGATCGGAGGAATGATCGCGGAAACCTTCATCGGCAGATTCTTTGTTCCCGCGATCTTCTACGTAGTTGAGAAGGTTTCAGGCGCTGAGCGACGGAGAGTGTTGCCACTCGCGCCTTCCGCAGCGCCGAGTCAAGGGGACTGAATGATGGGGACTGAACTATGAAGAAGACTGCACTCCTGGGAATTCTCGCCATGCTGGTTGTGGAAGCCGGCTGCATGATGGGGCCGAAATACAAACGGCCGGCTGTAGATGTCCCAAAAGACTATCGCACGCCAGAGCCGCAACAGGCTGCGGCAGCTTCGTCGCTGGGGAACGAACCATGGTGGCAGGTGTACCAGGATCCAGTGCTTACCCAACTGATTCACACTGCCATCGCGCAAAACTACGACGTGCGCATCGCCGCCGCTCGCGTTCTCGAGGCCCAGGCGCAAGTCGGCATCACCCGCGCCAACCAGCTTCCCTCCGCAAGCGTGGGCGCGGATGTTTTCAGCGAGCAGAACGCGAAGGTCACAAATCTGTTTCCCGCTTACGAAGTGAATGGGGGCGAACTGAGCCTGTCGGTGATCTGGAATCTGGACTTCTGGGGAAAATACCGCCGCCAAACCGAGGCCGCTCGCGCCCAGTTACTCGCGACTCGATGGGGACAGCGCGCCGTGATTTCTTCTCTGGTTGCAAACGTGGCGACAGCTTATTTCCAGTTGCGCGCGCTCGATAGCGAACTCGACATCTCGAAAAGCACACTCGGATCGCGGCAACAATCCCTACAGTTAACTCAAGTGCTTGAGCGTCACGGGGGCGGTTCGGGATTAGACGTAAGTCAGGCGGAACAACTGGTCTATACGGCCTCGGAAACAATTCCTGATCTCGAGCGGCAAATTCAGCAGCAGGAAAACGTGCTCAGCGTACTGTTCGGCGAAAATCCCGAATCCATTCGCCGTGGCCGCGCGCTCACCGAACAGCCGGTACCGCAGAATGTCCCCGCGGGTCTGCCCTCGGAATTGCTCGAGCGCCGGCCCGACGTGCGCCAGGCGGAAGAGAACATCGTCGCCGCCAACGCACAAATCGGCGTCGCAAAAGCCGCTTTCTTTCCTAACCTGTCGCTTACCGGACTTGGAGGACTGGAGAGCAACGCCCTGCACCAGTTCATCACCCAGCCCTCGGAGACCTGGTACGGGGCCTTCAGCGTGAGTCAGCCGGTCTTCCAGGGCGGAGCACTCCGCTCGGGACTCAAACTCGCACGGGCAAACTGGCAGGAATCCGTGCTCTCTTACCAGCAAACTGTTCAGAATTCGCTTGAACAGGTTTCTAATTCGCTCATCGCATCGCAAAAAAATCGCGAGTTCCGCGAGCAACAGGAACTACTCACCGGTGCGGCACAGCGAACCGACCAACTGTCTGAAGTGCTTTATAAGAATGGCGGCGCCAGTTACCTTCAGGTGCTGACCAGCGAAACGAATTACTTCTCGGCAGAACTCAGCCTGGTGCAAGCCCAGCTCAATGAACGGCTGGCGTTGGTTCAGCTTTACCAGGCCCTCGGCGGTGGCTGGCAGCAATAGCCAAGGGTGAAAGACTCTCGCAATTAGTTCCCGTTTCGGTATCGCGCGCAACGCTGTTCTCTTGGATTAGAGTTTGCATGTAGGTCAGCGCGTCGTCTTTACAGCTTTTGTACTCAAGCTCGGCAAGCATGCGAGACATGTCTAGGACGGCCTAACGGTCGACAAAGCCATCCCGTGCTATAGTCGAACGCGCAAAAAGGTTTTCGGGTCAAGACGTGTACGAACAATTACCTCTTGCGGGCCAGAAAGTGTGCGCGCTGCGATGACCGGGACTGCGCCTGTAATTCAGGCTGTCAAGAGCGTTCTCCTGGTCGTCAGCGCGCTCTTTCCGATCGTGGATCCGATCGGAGGTGCTCCAGTTTTTTTGGCACTCACAAGCGACTACTCACCACCGACGCGGAGATTATTGTCCCGCCGCATTGCGGTCAACAGCTTCATACTCTTGATCGCGTCCTTCGCCATCGGATCGCACATACTCTCATTCTTTGGAATTTCGCTTCCAGTGGTGCAGGTGGGTGGCGGCCTGATTGTGATTTCAACCGGCTGGGCGATGCTGAACCAGAAAGACGGGACCGATCGAGCGGCAGTCGGCCGGACCATGAACAGTGCCGATCTTTTCCGTGATGCATTTTATCCCCTGACTCTGCCTTTGACCGTAGGTCCAGGCTCGATCTCGATTGCGATCACCTTGGGTGCCAATGCACCGCACGGCCTGGAAGCGAATCTACTGTCGATTTTGGCGGCGGTGATCGGTTCCGCTCTCGTGGCCGCATCCATATATCCCTGCTACGGCTACGCGGACCGGTTGGCGGTTCTGATCGGCCCCACGGGAATGAACGTGATTGTGAGGCTCACAGCTTTCCTTCTGGTGTGCATCGGTGTTCAGATCCTGTGGAATGGCGCGAGCGAATTGCTCAGCTCGTTGCCGCGGGTGCATTCGCCGGAGACTGCGACCTACCTCATTGCTTCGAGGATGTTCAGGTAAGCATGATCAAGACCTCTTGCAACGTGCGGAGGCCAGACCGCAGTCGCACTCAGATGCTCGACAAGTCGAAGGCAAGGAAACTCTCAGGCCTTCACGAACTGCACATTCAGAGATGGTTACGTCCTAGCGAGTGCCTCGCGCGAGTGCAGTTCCTGTGAAGGCGTCGGATCTTTGGCGTTCATGTAGACAACGAAATGCGTGTCCGCTGTAAACAGAGACATCTGAGCTCCCATCGCGATGTGACGGGACCAGTTCACTTCAACTGCGGCGCAAACGCCTGGGCTCCGCCTACTGCCCATCGGCAATTGCTACGATGACCTCGATTCCGAGCCACCACAGCGACTTTCAAATTCAGGATCTTTTGGTCGACCTCAGGCCACAAGGGAGCGCAGCGTCTTCGAAGCCTGGATCGCGGAAGAGCTTGAGCAAATTCTAACCTATGTCGGTTCTCTGATAGTCGTTCTGGTGCACGATGCGAGGAGTGTCAATGCCGTTTTCCTGACGGGCGCGCAATCCTCATGAGCGACGCTCTCTCTCATGGGTGCTAGACTTACCGTCGATTTGCATCTCCTTTTCAAAGAGGCACGACGCGTGAGCGACCCTGCACCCGAGTCAACTCCGCACAACGCAGGCCCCAGTCCGGATGCTAAGCCCCATTCAGGCCCAGACGCGGCTGCCCCGGAATCTCCCGCGTCCGATCTGGGTTCGATTGGCGCCTATCGGTTAATCAGGAAATTGGGGGAAGGTGGGATGGGAGAGGTGTGGCTGGGGGAACAGTCCGCTCCCGTCAAACGGCAGGTTGCGCTGAAGATCATCAAAGCGGGCCGCTATGACAAGTCCGCATTGATACGCTTCGATTTGGAGCGGCAGGCGCTGGCCCTGATGAATCACCCTGCCATCGCCAAGGTTTTCGACGCCGGCTCCACGGCCATAGGCCAACCGTACTTCGCCATGGAGTATGTGCCCGGCCTGCCCATTACCGAATATTGCGACGAGAAGCGCCTCTCGGCCCGCGAGCGCCTGCTTATTTTTACAAAAGTGTGTGAAGGCGTGCAGCACGCTCACCAGAAAGCAATCATCCATCGCGACCTGAAACCCACCAACATCCTGGTGGTTGAACTGGATGGCAAGCCGGTGCCGCGCATTATCGACTTCGGACTGGCTAAAGCGATCTCCGAGCAACCGCAGCGCGGGACTCTTGTGACGCGTGCCGGAGGATTGGTGGGCACACCGGGATACATGAGCCCGGAGCAGATGGACCCCATGGGGGCCGATGTAGATACCCGAAGTGACGTCTATTCGCTCGGTGTGGTGCTCTACGAATTGCTTACCGGTGTGTTGGCTCTGGATGCGAAGCAGTGGGAGAGCAAACCCTTTCATGAAGTTCTGCGGCAGGTGCATGAAGAGGAGCCGACGAGTCCAAGCACAAAACTCAGCAACCATCCGGCGGCTGCGGCCATCGCGGAAAAACGCAGCACCGATCCACGGCAACTGGCGAACATGCTCCGCGGCGATCTGGACTGGATCACCTTGAAAGCTCTGGATAGAGACCGCGCTCGCAGATATGGCACGCCTGCGGAACTCGCGGCCGATCTCGGCCGCTATTTGCGCAACGAACCAGTCATTGCGCGGCCCGCGAGCCTCGTTTACCGGACAAAGAAATACGTTCAGCGCCACAAATTCGGAGTGGCTGCGGCCACCGCCGCGGCACTGCTGCTGATCGCGTTCGCAGTAATGCAGTCGATCGAGTTACAGCGGATTACGCGGGAGCGCGACCGCGCCGACCGCGTCACCAAGTTTATGACCGGCATGTTCAAGGTATCGAACCCCAGCGAGGCGCGCGGCAACGCAATCACAGCGCGCGAGATTCTGGATAAGTCCTCGAAAGATATCGACACCGGCTTGCGCAAGGACCCGGAGCTGCAAGCCCAATTGATGGAAACCATGGCACAGACCTATACCGGGCTGGGTTTGTATGGCCGGGCGCAAGACTTGGTAGAACACGCGCGGGCAATTCAAAGCTCACTCTACGGAGAACGAAACCGGAAAACATTGGCAAGCGAAAGTTATCTGGCCCAGATCCTCCGCGCCCAAGGGCATTTACCCGAGGCGGAAAAGTTGTTGCAAAACACAATCGAGGCCCAACGCCAGGTTCTCGGTCCCAATGATCCTGACACTTTAGCGTCAATGGATCGCCTCGGTTACGTTTACGCCAATGAAGCACGTCAGGCCGACGCCGAAGGCCTGTTCCGCCAAACACTGAACGCAGAGCGCAAAGTACTGGGCCCAGACGATCCTCAAACCCTGAGCACTTTGAACGAACTGGCGGAGACTCTGACGCCGCAGGGCCGGTATGCAGAAGCAGATCGGATCTATGGCGAACTGATCGCAGCGCAGAAGCGAACTCTGGGACCGGATCATCCAGCGACCCTGCTTTCCATGTCACACGCGGCGGAGAATCTCGAGGAGGAGGGTCGCTTCACAGAAGCTGAAAAGCTCTATTCCGACGTGATTGCCGCTCAGCGTCGCGTACTTGGCCCGGAACATCCCCAAACTCTTAGGGCAATGATGATGCTTGCTGTCACCATGATGAAGGAAGGCCATTACGCCGAAGCCGACAAACTCCAAAGCCAAATTATCGAGATCAAGACCCGCGTGCTAGGCCCAACCCACACCTCAACCTTGCAAAGCATGGAAATGGAAGCGCTGGGACTCAGCCGCGAGGGACATTATGCCGATTCGGAGAAAATGTTTCGCGACGTAATCGAGGCCGCGCAAAAAACTGATCAGCCGGCCGAAGTGGCCGAGGCTTGGTATAACTTTGCCTGCGCCGAGGCGGCGAGAGGCCGGCCGGACGAAGCCTTCGCTGACCTGAACCATGCTGTCGAAAACGGCCTCATCTCCCCCGGAGAGCTTTCAGCTGATCCTGAATTGAAGTCTCTTCATAGTGACCCACGCTTCGGCGCCTTGATCACAAAGGCACGCGAAACGAACAGCGCCGGGAAAAAGTAGAAAGCGACGGCGATCATTCCATTTTTGTCAGAACGTGGGTTCATCGGCAAACTCCTACTCATGTATCTGCCGACGGGAAGACCGCTGCCACAGTACACGTACGAACCACGTACAACCTTAGCCTCATTACCAATGCCCGTGCGCAGGCAAATAACCCTCGCTCAACACTTACCCCTAAACCTAGGGCGTGCAGCCCGTCGCCTGCACGGCCGGCGGCAGCCCAGATCAAGGGATTTATTGGATTTGCTACGATGACAGAGGTGGAAAGCTAAATTGTTTTCTCTGCTCATCGAACAGTTGGTGCCGTCCGAGTCTGCTTTCAACGCATGAATTGCTGAGAGCAGCTATTCGGGCTTTCGCCCAGCAGAGGTCTGTGAATACCAGGCGTTCGCAACTCGGGGGAAATTCGGCCAGCGCACGGCGCCGGGCCAACGGAGGAGCCGTGGACCGCTCCCAGCCCAAACTATTCTGGTTCAGTACTTCCACATCCTGATTTCGCTGCCGCCCCGCTCGAACCGAATTTCATCCATAAGCTGGCGTATGAGGTATACCCCCCGGCCATGCTCGGCATAGAGATTTTCGTCGCGATTGGGATCGGAGACGGACTCCGGACTGAAACCTGGCCCGGGGTCGGACACGATGATGATGATGCGGCCTTGGCCATCAGACTGCAGCTTGCATGTAACCGTTTTCGACGGATCGTTGCCACAGCCATGCACGACGGCATTGACCAAAGCTTCTTGCACCGCCAACCCGATCTCCAGCCGCTTCTGTTCGGGAACTTCAAGCCCGTTCAACGTCTCAGCGATCGCATCGGTGACGGAGCCAACCGCCTCTGCATCGGCAGGGATGGTCCGATGAAGGAGTTCGCGCAACTTGCTGTTCCCGTCTTCGGCGTTGGAGGAAGTTGACATGAGCGCTTTTCGTTCTCGAACTCGGAGATTGAAGGATCAAAGACTCAAGAAAACGACTCGACAGCTGCGTCTTCCGCATCATAAACCTCGAACAAATTGAGCACGCCCACCAGCCGAAGAGTCTGTATCGCGAACTTGGAAGGTTGTAATAGCTTGACGTTCCCGCCCAGTTGCTTGGTGTTGGCCAGAAGGCGCACCAGCAAGCCGATTCCGGTGGAATCAATCATGGGAACCTCGGAGAGATTGATCACGATGCGCGTGTCACCGCTGCCCACAGATTCCTCGATGGCTTGTCGCAGGCTGTCCACCGCGGCTCCCATGCGGAGCTGGCCCCGGAGCTGAACCACCTGCACTTGCGACCGCTTACGGAAGTTGATATCCAAACTCGCCTCTCCTTCGAGATCCTGGATCTGGATTCCTGAATGGCATGGGGGATGCCTTGAGCGCGGTCCTAAGTTACGGCATGGCCCGTGGTTTTGCAAGGGCAGAGCCTCGCCCCAGGTGAAAAATTCATACCCTACGGTCGAATAATTTGGCATAATGCATTGCCACAGGGCCAAGGACCCGGACGCTCGCATGCGTGCCTCCAGCGGCAAAGATCAACCGGCTCGTGACCGTGTCGCCATCGTCACCTCCGACGAATTGGTGAGACCCGAAGCCACGACCTATCTGGCTGCCGACTATGACTTGTCCTTGCTTCACACCTGGGATGAACTGGTGGCGCTGGTTAGCAAGCGGCTTCCAGACGCCGTAATCGTCGACCTCGATACCGTCGGTGAACACTCGGATGACGGAATTATCGCTCTCCGGGAACTGCGCGCGATGGGGCCAAACCTAGTGCTGGTCGTCCTGACGCGCTCCAACAGCCGCAATCTTCGCCTGAAGGCAACCGGCGCCTCGGCAGACGAGTACTTTGTGGCACCTATCGACTTCGAGGAAGTCCATGCGGCTCTGGGCAGGGCCCTCGAGAAGCGCACACTCGAGATCGAGTGGCGGCAACTGCAAAGCGAAAAGGTCCAGCGGGAATCATTCTGCGACCTGATTGGTGGCAGCGAGCCTATGCGGCGCGTCTATGAGGCCATCACCCGCCTTGCCGGGAGCACCAGCACCGTGCTGATCCGTGGCGAGAGCGGCACCGGCAAGGAACTGGTGGCGCGCGCCATCGTCTCCCTGGGACCACGGGCGGAAAAGCCCTTTGTAAGCATCAATTGCGCAGCTCTGCCCGAGAACTTGATCGAGGCCGAGCTGTTTGGACACGAGAAAGGCGCCTTCACCGACGCGCGCACGGCGCGACCCGGGCACATCGAACTCGCCCACACAGGAACGCTGTTTCTGGACGAGATCGCCACCCTCGGCCTGGCTTTGCAAAGCAAATTGCTGCGCGTTTTGGAATACCGGGCGGTCACCCGCATCGGAGGCCAGACAGCCAAGAAGATCGATTTCCGCCTCCTCACTGCCACCAACGAAGACCTGGAAGAAATGGTTCGAATCGGCCGTTTCCGCGAGGATCTGTACTACCGCATTAACGTTGTTCCCATTGCCCTGCCCCCGCTGCGGGAGCGTTCCGGCGACATACCGGTGTTGGTCGATCATTTCCTTCGCGTCTACTGTGCGGCGAACCACGCTCCGCTTAAGCGTTTGGAACCCGACGTCATGCAGATTCTCGAAGAAGATTCCTGGCCGGGCAATGTCCGCGAACTGGAAAATCTGGTGCAGCGCCTCGTGTTAATGGTCGACGGCCCGACCGTTAAAGTCCAACACCTGCCCCAGCGCCTGCTGTATAACAGCGCCGCCAGCCAGGAGTCCATGCTCATCCCCGTGGCCGGACTCAGTTTCGACGAGGAAATCGCCAAGATTGAGGTGGCCTATCTCTCCGCTGCGCTGCGGCGTTCGGGGGGCAGCAAGGCGGCCGCGGCCCGGTTGCTGCATGTCGACAAACAGAAAATGCACTATCTTTGCCGCAAATATGGGATCGCGAAAGTATGAAGATTTGATTCCAGTGACTGGTATGGATCAAAAAATAATGTGCAATGAATGAATATTTAATATGTTCCCGGGACTGCTCTCCCTCCCCAGATCCCTTCTTTTTCGCCGACACTGCCTAAACGCTTCGTGGGGATAGGTTTAGGGTGGCAAGGAGAGCTTACCGCGTTTTGGCATTCGACCTGCAATAAGCACAACCGAGCAGGAAAAAACGGAAAAACAGGAGAGACAACAATGGCGATACCAACCAAGTCCTTGATCGGCAACATGACATTTACCAAGAGGGCCCTCATTGCAACGACCCCGGCGAGCCCGGCGAAGATCAGCAGCGTTCACACCGCGAAAGTAGCGAAGGTAGCCAAAGTCGCTAAGGTAGCGAAGGTAGCCAAAGTAGCCAAGGTGGCCAAAGTAGCGAAGGTGGCCAAAGTCGCGAAGATGCTGTAGAGCGCTGTAAGAGCCCGCAGGACCGAAAGGAGGGGTCAATCGGATGATCCCTCCTGCTTATCTCTCTCAGCGCCAACTTCACCAGACTTTTCGCTGGAAAAGCTCGCGGGCGGTCCTCCAACCAGCACTGGCGATGCTTTGCCTGCTGACCTGAATTTTCGCGTCTCCCGACATTCCCGACCTCAACATCCCGCCAGCATTGAAAACCGGAACCGTCACAACGTAATAGGTTGGTGGAGCGATCCCCTTGTATTTCTCCTGACGTGCCAGACCGGGATCCAGTTCAGAGGAAGCCGGAGCAACTGAACTTACCTGGCCCCGGATCGGCTGAAACAGAGAGGCCAGTTTGAGGGAAGCAGTAGCACCTGACCGAATCCGCTGCACCTGGTACTCCGGGATAAAAATTCGCGCGTCCAACATTCTGTCATCGTCTACAGCGGCTAACAGGTCTCCTTCCTGAACGAACAAGCCCACACGGTCCCGCAGTCTCGGTGTGGCCACGACACCCGATATCGGACTCGTGACCTGGAGGGCGGCGACCTGCTCGGCAACCGAACGCGAACGCCCCGCCTGAAACGCACGCTCGGCCTGTGCAGCCCCGACGTCGGTATAGTTCATTTGTGCCTCGCGGGCTTTGGCTTCCGCGGTGCGGAGCTGGAAGCTGGCGGCATCGGCCTCGTTTTCGAGCCGCACATTGCCCAGAAGTAGGAGGGGAGTTCCGGCTGCAACCGCCATCCCCTCGTTGGCGAGCACCTGGATGATCACTCCCGGCACGGCGGCGCGTATCATCGCGCGCCGCTCTGGTTCAAGAGCAAACCGTCCGCTCACAGTTTCGCGCCAGACGGGCGCGAATAGGACTAGGGCAACCGCCGCGCAGACAGCTGCTGTTTTATACGGCGAATCCCACAACCTTCGAAGGCTCTGTCGTTTATCCAGATAGAAATCTTTCATAAACCTCGCCGAGGAGCGCAGTCGCGCTCGCAAAATCATGATGGCCAACAGCAGCGCCGGCACAAATCCCCACTGCGAATGAGAGCCGGAGAAGATGTTGTAGACGAAGTGCACTACGGCAAACAGGATGACATAACTGTATAGACCGGAAAGCAGACCATAGACCACAAACAGCGCCCGCCGCCGGCGACGCAGGTAAGGAACGTCCACAGGCAAGCGGAACACGTGGCGCTTTACCCAGTTCGAAAGATAATCCGTCGAATCTTCCTTGATTGTCGGGATCCCGATGAGCTCGCCAAAAAGGTAGTAACCATCGAGCTTTAGCAACGGGTTCAAGTTCATGAGAACGACCGCGACCCCGGTGATCAGCATGATCTTGTAAGCGAAATCGTGGAAGGGGCTGCCGGCCGGGGTCCCCCACCAAACGATGCTCGCTCCGCAGCAGAACATCAGCTCCATCCATATACCAGCGAGGATCGCAGCAACTCGCGGCCACTTACCTCCATACACGTAGACTTCCCCGACATCGCAAAAAAAGGCGGGAGACAAATAGACCAGCATGAATCCCATGCTGTGCACTGCCCCACCGAAATGCTTGCAGGTCAGACCGTGCGCGCATTCGTGAAAGTACCCCAGCCCGCAGAATAACAACCAGAACTCGGCCAGATCGGCCGCGCTCTTGTTCGAAAACGTGTAGTACTCGATGGTGTCGCGCCATATCTCCCTCCATCCGCTCAGGAAGATGAGGGCCATTACGGCAAACGCTCCCAGGGTCAGAAGAGTGAACCATTTCGTATAAACGAAGCTCAGGCGGGCATGGAGTCGGGTCAGGTACCTGTCAGGATCCCAGGTTGAGAAAGTCATACACGCCAGATCGATATTTTTCCAGGCCCGGCGCCGGCGCTCGTCGGCCAGTTTCTGGCTGGCGGTGGTGCTCAGGTCCAAAGTTGTCGTGTACCAGAATCCGCACTCCTCGAGAGGGTCGGCAAACTCCCGCATTTCTTGCTCAGTGAAAACTATGCCGGTCTCTGCCCGGAAAAGTTCCGCGACTTGGGCGTGCGAACGTTCTCCGTTGAACAACTGCACCAGTTTCCATTGTTCCGGACTGAATCGCAAAATATAACTGCCGCCGGAAACCATTGCCACGAACGTCGGTACCCCTCCCTCAATCTGCTCGCGCGCGATCACCTTCGGATGGAGGCGGAGGAAACTCTTCCCGATTCTGCGGGCGGGCAACTCGGGAAGCGCGACGTTGAGGACTTCGCTTAGATTCATCGCGCGTTCTGCAGGCGTATGTTGACAGTCATCCCCGGACACAAGCCTCCGGACGGCCCTTGCAGTTCGGCTGTCACATCGATGGTGTCGCTCGAAGGATCAACCACGGGACTGACCAGAACCACCCTGGCCGGGTGGGTTTCATCCGCCGCCATCGGCGTACTGACGAAGATCTCGGCCCCTTTTTTCAGGCGGCCCACGTAGTTTTCGGGCAGGGAGAATTTCACCCGCAAGGGGCCCACAGCCGATATCCAGAACAGGCGCTCATTCTTGACCACCGTCTGACCCAGGTGAACATAGCGGCGAGCGACAACCCCTTCGAACGGCGCCGTGATCCTGGTTTTTTCCAGCTCCAGGTCCAGCGACCGAAGAGTTTCCTGCGCGTATTTCAGGTCTTCCCTCTGCCGCTCGACTTCAAACTCCGTCGCTTCGGATTGGTACTTCGCCTTCTCTTCCTGTTCCTTGGCGATGACGTTCGCTTTCCAAAGCTCCTCGGCGCGGGCTCGCTCCGCCTGCGCCACTTTCGCGCCTGCCTCCCAATTTTTCAGGTCCGCAGCCGTGCTTCGCGCCTTCGCGCCAGCAGCGTCTCGGTCGGCAGTGAGTTGGCGATCATCGAGCCGGGCCAGGAGCTGTCCCTTCTTCACCGAGGCGCCTGTTTCGACCAGTATCTCGGCCAGCACTCCGTCGCGTTGAGCCGACAGGTCGACCTGATCCTCCACGACGATCGGTCCCGAGGCGATGTAATCCGTCCGCGCTGCTCGAGGCTGAGTCATCGGCGCGGCGGCCGGTTGTGGTGGCGGCGCAGCAGCGGCCGCCCTTTCAGTGGGACCGGAGCTGCATCCAACCAATAAGGTCGTCGTCAAGAAGACCACCAATGCCAGACATCGCGACTTCCGCATAACCCGCTCTCCAAATTGAGTTTTCACTTGCCGCTACCATCCAAACCACGACCACAACTTGCTCCAGATCCACATAGCCGTACCACGGAAAAACACGTAGCCGGCAGGATGCCAGCCCACGAAAACTTTGCCTTGTCCTTGCATGCCCGGACGGATCGTCCCATCTTCATTGGCCAGATCGACGCGAGCAACAAACACGCGATCATCGGACTCCACCTCGCCCTGCGGGCTGATCACCGTCACCTCCCCGCGCAGACTGCGAACCGGAAAACTCTCCAGTTTGATCGAAGCCTTCTCACCTTTTTGCAGCAGAGTGGCGTCAGCTTCCGGCACGGCGACGTCCACCGTGACGTGCGAAATTTCCATAATCTCCGCAAAACTATCGCCCTGTGTCAGGCGCCGCCCCACGGTATTCTCCACGTGAGGCGTGGTGATGACCCCTCCCAGCGGAGCCCGGATGATGGTGCGGTCCAACCGTGCTTGCGCGCGCGCAAGCTCCGTTTTCCAGTAATCGGCTTTCACCCGTGCGGTTCCCGCCAGGGTTCCGTCATTCTGCGCCAGCGCGCGATTCATCGATTCCATGGCTTCGCTATAACGGGCCTGCCCGGCGGCAACATCGCTGCGGTAGTTCCAGTCTTCCAGCTCGGCTAGCACCGCGTTCTTTGTGACCCGGTCGCCTTCGCGGACGTAAACCGTTTTCACCACCCCATCCACCCCCGGCTGCACCTGCGCAGTGGCTGCCGAAGCCACGGTGGCCTCTCCGGAAACCCGCATGGGCAGAGGACAAAACACCAAGAAAATTCCCACCATTCCCGCTACAGCGATCATCAATGCTCGGCGCCGCTTTTCCATCGCCATAAATCGCTTCTTTTTTTGCAGCAACGGCTCCAAAACGTTGATGAAGGGGACTTCCCGGTAAAGCGAAG
>JBAUVJ010000253.1:0-20619 GCA_049583165.1 Candidatus Sulfotelmatobacter sp.
GGACGGGCAGATTTGAACTGCCGACCCCTCGCACCCCAAGCGAGTGCTCTACCAGGCTGAGCCACAAGCCAATGTTTACGCGGTTTTCCTCCCAATCTGAGTACTCGCTTGGAGGAATGCTATGGAGGGGTTTTCGCAATTCAGCCGCGAACGGCAATACCTATCAAACGTCTCACCCGCGACCCTGGAATGGTACAAGCACAGCTTCAAATGGCTTCGTTCGGAGTCCCCGTCGCAAGATGACCTGAAAAACGCCGTGCTCCGTATGCGCGAAAAAGGGTTGAAGGCTACCGGCTGCAACTCGGCAATCCGGGCCATCAATACCTATCTGCATTGGTGTGATGCGGGCACGGAAGTCAAGTGCAGTCCGGCTTGCAAACATCCGAAGATTGCACAGCTCAAAGAGCCTCAGCTTGTGCTGCCCACGTTCACGGCGCAACAGATCCGGCAGATCATTGCGTGGAAGCCCAAGGGAAAATACCAGAAGCGGCTCCGGCTCATCGTTCTATTTTTGCTGGACACGGGCTGCCGCATCTCGGAGGCGTTAGGCTTGCGAGTCCGTGAGATTGACTTCGACAACATGCTTGTGACGCTGGACGGCAAGGGACGCAAGCAGCGCGTGGTTCCATTCAGTTTCGAGCTGAGGAAGGCAATGTTCCGCTACGTCGCGGACTGTAAAAAGACGGTGGAATCGTTGCTATTCTCGAATCGCAATGGAGCCAAGTTAGGACGTAGGAACGTGCTGAGAGATGTGAAGCTGCTTTGCAAGCGGCTTGGGTTCACTCCACCGGCGCGGACCTTGCACGCATTCCGGCATACATTCGCCATTCACTATTTGCGGAAGGGCGGCTCCGTGTTTCATCTCCAGAAAGTGCTTGGGCATTCAACCCTGGAGATGACGCGGCGATACGCAAATCTGATGACGGAGGATTTGCAAGCGGTGCATGAGCGCGTCAGTTTACTTTCCATCCCCGGAAGGGCATAACCCTCCGGTAAGGGTACGAACGTAATCTTTGCTTGGGTATCGAGTGATGTTAGCGTGCAATTACGTGCTAATCCCAGGATTTGTGGTCTAAGGGATAAGGCGCTGTGGGTTTCTACGCGGGTTGTGCCCTTGCCTATGCTGGTCCAGAGCGTGAGCAAGCCGGTCCCGCTGCCTCAGAGATGAAGGTTCGAATCCTCCAGGTCCTCGGGACGCACGTTAAATATAGCTCCACAGACGATTTGTTTCAATTGATAGGAATTGAAACAACGTTACCGCAGTAACTGTGCCTATGATAGCTTTCGTGACCTTCGCCGGTCGCGTTGCCGCCGCTCGCCTTGCCGTCTTTCTGTGCCTGTGCTCTGAGTACGTGCCCTTTCTACCCCGGCGGTGCTCAGTGGCGGCTTGCGTTGTGCGGGCGCTTCGCTTTCATTGTCCGCTTGGACTAATAAACTCTGAATGAGCGTGGGGTTTTGCTGATGTGCCGGAAGGCCACGGACAAGAGCGCGTTTGCCGCTTGTGTTCCGTAACTTAATCTCTTTCTTGGTCCGGGGATCAATCAGATTTACCATATGCCCACCTTTAACGAGCGAGGAAATCTCGCTGCTTGCGTCAGAGCGTTGCAGAACACCCATGCGAGTGAGGATTGCTTCCTCTGTGCCTGGACCGTTGGCACTCACATCTTGGAGAATCTGAGCCTGTGAATGACCGTGGTCCTTTGACTCGCTGGCCTCGTGTGAAGTTTCTGGGTCTGTTAAACGCGCTCCTGGATGGAAGCCAACTTGGTTGATAGACATCGGTAATGCTCCTATCGAACAAATTCACAATAACTGCGCTTGAAAAGCCGGGTAAGATTCCCTTCGTAACCCGTTTAAAAACCTTTAATGTCTACTGTTTTAGTAGACTTAAATTCAAATTTATCCAAGAACGTATAAACAAAACGGATGCGGAGGGCTATGAGCTACCACTGCCAGACATTTTGACCCGCCCCCGGCTTTCCATTATGTGGGCTGCAACTTTGCAACTATGCAACTTGAGCTGCTAAGGCGCACCGTGCGGCACACCCACGTAGTCTGTAACACATTCACAACAATACCTTTAAAGACTTTTATTATTATTGCAACGTGCATAGTTGCACCAAACCATCTACGTGCAAGTGCTCTCAGTCTGCACTTTGACATCACCGTATTGGACGCCTGCCTGGGCTGTGTTTGTGCGCCACACGCTCTTGCCACCGGCCAGCTTGGCGACCTGAATCTTGCCCTCTTGCTTCAACTTCGCAACGGCTCGCTTCGTTTGGTCAAACGAAAAGCCTTCATCTATCAGCGCACCACGCACAACGTCCGAATCGTTGTCACCATCCTGGAGCAACGCAAGTAATTGAGCGGCGCAGTCCGGTCCTTTCTTCGCTACCAACGCATCTTGCGCGGTTGCTGTGCCAATACCAAGCCACTCAATGACCGGCTGCCCTGCTTTATCATTTAGGCGAAAGTCCATGCTGCCTTTAACCGTCTTGCCAATGTTCTGCTTTACGCGGCAGAGATGTCGGACATCATCGTCAGTCTTGTGAACGCTGTAAACGAATCGCGGCAAACCAACAAGAGCCTTCACGCCTCCGATTTTGTCACCCACGGAGCCAACGTTGTCGGCAGATCGTTTGTTAGTGTGAACAATCTGAATCAAAGCAATTCCGCGCTGTCCAATCAAAACGCGCAACGGTGCGTATGCTTCTCGTGTAGTCTGCTCTTTGTTGACGCGCAAGTGTTCAAGAATCGGGTCAATAATTACCATGCCGATGTCCGGGTGCTGTTCTGTGACACAGCGCAAGATGTCCAGGTGACTCGGGTCATCAAAATAAAATCCCTTGTCATTGTCCAGGCGAAGACGCAACAGCTTTTGCGGATCTCCACCGGCAGACAAAAACCGTGGCAGTATTGTGTCCGCCGCGTCATCTTCAGTCGCAAAGACAAGCACCTTGCCGGGCGTCTGCAAAGCCGGTGTACCGTTCGGCCAACCGCGTCCGGTGGTGTAGCGTGCGGCCCAATCAAGCGAGATTAAGGATTTTGCTTCGCCGGGCTCGCCGGACAGTCCCGTTATTTTTCCTTTCGCGGCGTAGCCTTCAAAGAGCCAATCAATCTCTTCGCGCACAATGTCCGAGAATTGCTCAACCGTCCACTTTGGCGGCTCTGATTTAGCAGACTTGCTAAATGTCACCTCTGGAGGCTTTTGTGTTTTCGCAATTGTCTCCGCTCCGAGCCGTTCCCATTTTTCAATCCATTTGCCGGAAAACATGCCGCTTCGCTGAAAATCCTCATCGACTTTGGCCGCGTCATTGTTGTGCTTTTCATTGAGCAATTGGCAAAGTGCAAAGACAGCCTCAGACATGGACGGGAATCCGCATTTTTCCCACTCCCCGGCCATCAGTAAGTCAAAATCTTTCTTGCCGGATGGCTGGCTATTCCGGTTGTCAATTCGCTGGTACAGCTCATTGAATTGCGAACGCCGGGACAAGATGTCTGCCGGTGTTTTCGGCAACCAACGTCCGGTAAACGTGAGAAAGCGGGCAGTGTCATACAGCTCAACTGCGCCTGTCTCGTATGGCCGCTTACGTCCTTTGCCGGGTAGCTTTATTTCATCTCCAAGGATGTGAACGCCCGTGCCCGATGGTGAAAACTCGGAATAGCTGTCCAGGCTGATGATAATTTCCCGCGCCCACGGCAAAATCCTGCCGTCCACAACGCAATGGTCCAGGTCCACGCAACCTTGCCCGTTTCCCATCATCACGCCTACACCGCTGTAGCTTCCCACGGCAGCTTGGGCTTCCGCATAAGTGCACCATGTGGACGGATCTGTGCTGCTTGCGTGTGCGCCATTGCGTTGGTATGGAACTTTCGTTGGCACTAACTCACCGCGATTGTTCCGTACCATTTCCAGCCGCCACAGCACCCACCGCTTCTGACTTTGTAATTCCGTGATGGTCATTGTTAAAAACTCCACTTTTTCTTGGGCGCGGCGGCCTCGATTGCCACAACGTCCGGCCACTCGCCAACGTGGATCTTGTCTTCGTTCGTCTTGGTCCAGTGACAACTTCTGCATAATCCCTGAAGGTTGGATTTGAAAAAGTAACCCGCGTTCGGAGAGTAGGGATAGCGTCCACTTGCTCGCGCCTGTGCTATCGCCACGGCTGCCGGGACCACGTGGTCCACTATCTCAGTAACCGCAATGCCACAGCGCACACACATTGGGTCGCGCCGGACTATCACGATGCGGATTCGCTGCCAGAGCGGGCTTTTCCGCAAGCTGTCTAACTCGCCGGTATAGCCGGTCGTATGTACCTTGCCCGCATCGGGCGCTATGCCGCGCTCCGCCTTGCACGAATCACAGCAACGTGCGTCATCCGGGATCTTGCTCCCACAACCTTTGCCGCACAGTTTCATAAGTCATCCACGTCCTTGCCCGGCGTTCCAAACGGGCGTGCGCCAAGTGCCGCCGCTCTTACGTGGGGAAGGCGTCTTTCCGCCAATCCAGATTCGATAAATTCTTGAGCGATTTGCACAGCCGAAAAACAATTAGTCTCCCGGCGAACGTCTTCCAGCTCCGCGAACAGTGTGTCGTTCAACTCAATCTCAATCCGCACGGTGCCTGCCTCCCCAGAAAATTTAGGGACTGCCTGCCATCTCCCCAGGCGAACAGGCAGTCCCCGAGTTTGCCGATTTCCCGCCCACGTGAACTCGGAGTTTTCTCTCCGTTGCGGGCATGGGCGGGCTGCACGGCGGCAGTGATGTATTCCCGCAATCTCGGTTACGCGCCTGAGCCTTCCAGGTTCGTGTAAACGATTGGCGAGTACACGGTAGGTGCGTTCGTGTCCCCGGCGTAGAACTTCCAGTCCGCCCATTGGTAGCTCTGCACACCAATCAAGCCTTCTTGTGCATACAGCTCAAGGAAAGTCTGAATGTACAGAGGCGTACGCGAGCGGAAACAGCTCACGCTGTAATCGCCGTAGAATACGCGGGTAGCGTCCGGGTGAACCACGTACGGTTTACCAAGAATCGTATCGTCCGCATCGTTGAAGAGCGGCTGATTCTGGGTGCTCCGGGTGTTCTTGATTTTCTGCAAGTCCGTGGGGCTGAGCAGAAATTTCAGGTTGGGCGAGTTCTGCCAGAAGTACGGGAGTCCGTACTTGAGTCCCATCACCGCGCTGTAGTTATCAGTGGGTGACTCGCTGGAAGAGCTGCCGGATTGAATGTACGTATTCGTTGAGGCAGCCTGCATTGCCGCGAGGAATGCCGACATAAACGCGGCATTCTGTGCTTGAATCTGACCCAAGGCCAGAGCCTTTAGAACCGATGCAACGATTGGAATACCAAGGTTCATCCGCGATTCCAAACTGTACTTAGTCAGGTTGGCATAGCGGCTACCGCCCAACGTGACCGTTTTGTAGGTTGGAGGCGTTGACTGAGATGGAGCCGCGCCTTCAACGAACACGGTGGAAGCCGGAGCAGACGATTGGATTGTGACAACCAAGGGCACAGAGCTATCACGGTTGAAATCCGTGACGCCCAAGCGGGTTGGGATGTCAAAATCTGCGATGCCCTGCACGATGGTCGGAACAACATCCGTGGGCACGGCGGCTGCCGCGCCACTGATAGGCGATTCCAAAATCTGCAAAGGCGTATCGGTTGCCATCCGGCCAGTACGCATGAAACCATCCAGAGCCTTGACATAGGCCGCTGCACGGTCCACGCCGACGAGCGCAATGGGTTGGCGATTGATTGGTTTCACTACGCCGGTGTCAAAGGATTCAAGAACGGCGTAGCGGGACTCCAGGCTGCCAAGGCGTTCGCCTTCAGACTTCAAGTCCGTAAACATCTGGTTTTCTTCGGTGGACATCTCACGGCTGGACGTGCGGCCAATCAGGTCTTCCAGTTTGGCACGGCAAGTCTGCCGCATGGTGCGAATTTCGGCTAACGTCATAACTACAACTCCGTTTAAGGTGCGTGGCACCATTTGTGTTTCCGCCGTTAGCCGGTCCAGCCGGTGATAGGCAGAGTCACGGGGTCACCCCGCAATCAAAAGTTTTGTGAGCAAGTCCGTGCCGTCCTCATCGGGCTGTGATAGCCGCGCTTGGCAGTAGTCCGCACATTGCGCCGGAGTCATTCCCGTCTTATCGCGGATGTAGCCGGGTAACAGCTTCCCGTAAACATCGGCGGGCGATTTACCATCCGCAAGCAATTTGGCTTCATGGCCCACCACGTTTTTAGCGAGCTGATGAGCTAACCGCGTTGCTCCCGCTCCTGAAGCCGGAGGCAATGCACCGTCTCCAGGAGCCATATTCAACGGGCTTAGCGGCGTGTCCAGGCCGGGCAGCGTGGGCAGGTTTTCCATTGCCCGTGCTTCGTTCCTTGTGAGGAAGCCCGCGTTTATTCCCGCTGCGTGAGCTGAGTAGCGCGTTTGCAAGTCCGCCCGCGTAAGGGAATCGGTATCGAGTTTCACGAAGTAATGCGGCAACTCGGACGGTGCCAATAGGTCACGGTGGATTGATTGCTCGATTCTCCGGCACCAAGGGGACAGTGTGTACTTCACATAGGACAGGAAAAACTGTTCCGCGCTGGCATAGGTGGAGGACTTGCCCTGTGAAATCCCTAACAGTACATCGGGAATGCGGAAGACTCGGGCAATATCGCCAAGCTGAAACTGCCGGGCTTCAAGGTATTGCGATTCCTGTGCGGTCAACCCAATGCGGCTGGCCTTTAGGCCGTTCTCCAGTAGCATCGGCATCCACGCATTGCCGGAGCCTGAGTGACGGCGCATGAACGCATCACGGAGCTGCTCTTTGCCGTCTTCGTCTACTTCTCCGTCCGCCTGGAGCGCCAGATCCGTCTGTATGCCTTGTCGGAACAGGCGTGCGCCTTGCTCTTCCGCCGCGAGTGCCAAGCCAATGGCTTCACGTGCGAGCAGGATGAGCGATTGTCCTTCCACAGTGCCAGAGGGTCCGAGCATCCTTGTAATCCACAAATCGTCACTCATCAGAATGCGCTGTCCTACTCGCGGGTCCGCATATCGAAAGAAGAGCGGGACAGGCGGAGGGATGAACATATCGAGCGGATTCATAAAGACCATGCGGCCCGCGCTGAGCGGGTACAGAGCCGATATGCCATCGTGGTTAAATTCTTTTTCGGTGAACGATTGACCAAAGCAAAGAATGTCCAGAATTATGGCTTCACGGACTTCCATGCTGGTTTGCCAGGCATTGGGCGCGTTGTGTAGCAAGTGAAAAAGCGGATGGTCCGTTGCGAGCTGTGCCCCTGTAGGCGTGCGCCGGTAAAGGTTTAACGGCATCGCGCTCAAGTCCTCACACAGAATGCGGATGCACGCAAGCACGGCGGCAGAACGCATCGCACGCTCGGGCGAGACAAACTGCCCGGAGTTGGAAAGCGCGGATTGCATCATGCCAAGAGAGCCTAAATTGAATGATTGACCGGGAAGGTAAGCGAGCTTGCCGGTTGGTTCGGGGTTGGGGAGATTGAGTTGAATTAGGGCCACGTTAGGACACCATCTTTCTGAGAGATTCACGCTGGATAAATTGCGCGTCCAGCTCTTCAATTTGTGCGGTGAGCGAGTCAAATTTTATTTGCTCAGAGATTGTCAGACTGCGGGATTCATCCACAGCCACATCAAGCAGCATCGCTGCCGCTCGCTTTGCCTTGCTTCTTTGGTACGAAATTTCGAGTAATGTCATATGTTTCCTCCATGCCTGCCTTGCCGAACCCGACCGAGCCTCGCAGCCCCACGCCGCGCCGTTCCTCGCCTGCCATGCCTGTTTACAAAGGCGCAATAAAATCAACCATGCCGAGCATGTGCGCGGTCCGCGAATCCAGCATTCGGCCACCACCAAAATTGCCACCGGCGAACGCCCGCGCACCACGCCCGCGCTTGACTGCCGAGAGAAAATCGCCGTACCACTGATTCACGCCGGTCTGCATATGCGCCCGTGCGTCATCAGATAGCGCAGTGAACGGCGCACGCTCCACTTTCTTAGGGTCAGACACAACCGCAGTTATCTTGATTCCACTGCTATCCAGAGCCTTGGAAATGTCCGCGTGAAGGTCCAGGACCCCCACGGACCCAACTTCGCCGGACGGCGTTAAGCTGATTGTGCTGGCCTGTGAAGCAAGCCAATACGCGGCGCTCGCGGCAATGCCGCTCACGAATGCTCGAACGGGCTTGACGCGATTGGCCGCTTGGATTACGTCCGCCGTCTCGGGCAACCCGAGTACAGAGCCTCCAGGCGAGTCGATAATCAGGTCGATACTCTTGACCGATGAATCCGCGAGCTGGCGTTTTACGTTTTGCCGGATGGCTGAGTAATCGGTATCAGCGAATGCCTCACCCTGTCCAAGCACGCCCATGATGTGAACCATGCCAGCAGCCAATGGCTGTGTGCTTGGTTGTCCGCGCCGGGCTTCCGGTCCCGCGAGCAATTGGGGAACATAGGACTCCAGAATGCAAAAGAGCGTCGATTTAAAATTCGGGGTCATGCTGGTATTCCTCTTTCACTGAAAAATTCAGCTAATTCAAATTCGAGCAGTGTTTCGAAAATCCGGTCTGTGGGTTGGTTCCAATCCCAATGGACCATCGTGTAAATCCCAAACAGGACCGCATCGGCAAGTTGTTTCGAGCAGCCGTAGCCGCTAAGAATTTCGCGGGACTGCTCGATTAGCTTCTGGACCGCCCCAGCGGGCACGTCCCCGGCTTCGCGTGCGTCCATCAGGCACTTACGCCACAATTCGCCGATGAGATTTTCTGCCGTCATTTTTATTTCCCTGTAAAATAGACAAAGCGGGGTTGTGATGCTCACCGTGTCCCAATTCTTTGCTACCCGGCCTCAGAGTGGTTGCACACTCTGGGGCCATCGTGTTTCTACTGCCGTTAGTTCGTACCCTTCTGCGGTCCTGATTGGCGGTTGCAGCTCCATAGCAGAGCAGCCTCGCCCTCGGGAGTGCGTTCTATCGGGTAAGCGAAGAATCGCTTTTCCTTCCGCTCTTGCACCGCAAACTGGAGTCCCGCGATAACGAATGTCCGCTTGTATTTCGTGCCATACTCCGACAGGAGCGAGATAGCCTGCCCCTCTTTTCCTTCTTCTACCGGGATGGCATCGGCTGGCTTGTCGGGTACGGACGGGACAAACCGAATGACCACTGCCATGCTGGTAATCCGGGCACCCTTCAATTGCTGCTCCGCGAGTATGCCGGTGAGCCGCTGCCGCTGCTCGGTTGCGAGTGCCACAGCACCCAACGGCGTATTCTTTGGACTTGCGGGTGGTCTGCCCGAGAGAAACTGCCGGTATGCCTTCTGCATCGGGGTTAGAGATTGCTCCATCGCTCTCCGTCCTGCTTGCCTATCCGCGTTGGTAAAGTTCATCATGCTGGAATGAGCTTAATCCGCTTAGAGAGGCTTGTCAAGGGAATAATGACGAAACCCGCTTGAGACTTAAAGAGAGAGAGCGAGAAAACAGCGGGAGAAACGAGAGGATCTGCCTATGAGCGTCACGCAGCTTATCGCACAGACCGCCTTTACATTCATCGCAGCTATAGTGGGCGCTTTTCTCGGCGCATTCCTCACACGCCGGACAGAGCGGTTTAAGCACCTTCAAGAATTGCGCTCTGCCGCCTATGCGGACTTCATAAGAGGCGTGGCGACGGCGGCGCAGCAACAGGGAGGCATGGCGCTGGTCGCAGATGCTCGCGGTAGAATTGCTATTTACGGCGGGGAAAGCGTGGTCCATTCTCTGGCGGAGTTCATCGCTCTCGGGGTACAGACACAGAACACCGAGGGAATGATAGCCTTCGCTGAGTTATGTATGGCAATGAGAGCAGAGACAGGAAGACGGCGCGTGCCCTTCGAGGAAATCAGGCAGCTTCTATTTAACTAAACCTTGCGCGGATTGACCCCACGCCTTACAATTCCGCCCGGAGTGGAAACCGCGTAACAGCTTGATCAGAAATTGGTCGGGACGGGCAGATTTGAACTGCCGACCCCTCGCACCCCAAGCGAGTGCTCTACCAGGCTGAGCCACGTCCCGACTAGGAAGGAACCCGCTGCCTTGCATCCGCAGCGGATAGGGTTTAACTCAAGAATTTTACCACCTGCGGCGTGGTTTGTTTCGCCCCCACCCGATTTTGTTAAGGGGCACAAGCAGCCGGCCAGGCGTTCAATCCCGGAGCGAATTGGAAGTCCGGCGGAGTTGTGATCATCACGCGCAGCTTGATATGAGCCAGCGTGCCTGTCTTAGGATCAGTTTTGTAAGAAGAAACCGTGACTTTTAGCGATCCCTTCCGCGCATCGTCCACTGCATTGTCGTAGTCGGACAATGCCTTATCCGGGTCAGGGGTTTGAGAAGGCCATAGAACATTACCGACCAGTCCAGAAATTCGATCATAGTCCAAGCGATCGAGCAGGAATTTCATTTCATGAGGATGAGATAGCGAAGACCGGATGGTCTCGCTGTACCCGGGACCGAGAGTTTGATTCGGATTGAAGCGCAAGGGCGGATTTACCGGGTAGATGTAGTCCTTTGTGTTCTCTTCCGCTGGAACGATGTCAACGAACCATGCCTGCTGTTTTTGGTGCGTTACCCGAAACAACAGGCCTCCACCCAGCTCACGCTGGAAGTCGTCAGAAGCATTCAGGACTACTTTGAAAGATACGAACTGGCAGGAAAGCGATGGTTGTTGTTTCCGCACACTGATTGGCGCGAGCAGAAACAGCGGCAGTAAGCCCGCAACCAAGGTTCCGCGGTTGTTCCAGACCGGCATCGATTCTGCTCAACCCTTCTTTCGCCTGCGCTTCAGCGGAGGTTTCTCTTCCAATATCGCGAACTGAATCTTCTTCTCTATGGGATCGATGCGATCCACCAGGACGCGAATTCTTTGTCCCAGGCTGTAAGTTTTGCGCGAGCGCTGGCCGATGATCTGGCGCGTGTTTTCGTGGTAGGTGTAATAGTCGTCGGTGAGCGTGTTCAGCGGGACCAGGCCTTCGACGAACAGGTCGGTAAGTTCAACGAAGAAACCGAATTTGGTAACGCTGGTGATGAGGCCGTCGAAATCTTCGCCGATGCGCTCCTGCATGAACTTTGCTTTTTTCCATTCCATGAGTTCGCGCTCGGCATCGTCGGCGCGGCGCTCGGAGTGACTCGACTCTTCGGCAATATTGTGGAGCTCGTCGAGGGAGATTGGGCCTCCCAGTTCGTGTGGCGCGGGTGCCCCCGCCCGCGTTTCCTCACGGAATGACCGCCGCTTCGACCAAGGCGAAGCCCCCTCTTCATCGCGCGAGTGCTCAATCCCTGTCGCGTTTTCTGCGATGGCGTTGGGAAGCTGAGAGAGCACATATTTCAGAATGCGGTGCACGATCAAATCCGGATAGCGGCGGATGGGTGACGTGAAGTGCGTATAACTCGTAGCCGCGAGCGCGAAGTGCCCCAGATTCTCTTCCGAATACCTCGCCTGCTTGAGCGAGCGCAGCATCAGGTAGCTCAGGATTCGCTCTTCCGGTTTGCCGGCGATCTTCGCGGCCAGCTTCTGGTACATGCGCGGCGTGATATGGACATCCTTGGGAACTTCTATGGCGCGCGCCTGTTTGCCAGTGCCGCGCGCGGCACGCCGGTCGCTCTTGAATTGCACGCGGTGAATCGGCAGCGCCCCAACACCGAGAGAGTAACCGAAGGTTGCGGCGATTACTTCGAAGTCGTAAACCCGCTTGGCGTCCGGCTTTTCGTGGACTCGATATAGAGACGCGATCCGCTTCGATTCCAGATATTGGGCGACACACTCATTGGCAGAGAGCATGAACTCTTCGATCAGCCGGTGCGCGATGTTGCGCTCCGAGCGGCCAATGCTTTTCATCAAACCAAATTCGTCGAACTCAATGACCGGCTCGGGCAAGTCGAAATCGATCGAGCCGCGCCGCTGGCGTTTGCGGTTGAGGATGACCGCGAGATCGCGCATCAATTCGAATGTTGGGACAAGCCCGGCGTAGCGCTCGCGCGCGGCGGCATCGCCTTCCAGCACGGCGTTGACTGCGGTGTAGGTCATGCGCTCGGCCGAACGGATGACGCCTTCGCAGAGCTCGTAGCCCATGATTTCGCCGTGAGGATCAATCCGCATGACGCACGAGAGAACCAACCGCTCGACCTGTGGACGCAGGCTACAGATGTCGGTAGATAGTTCGAGCGGCAGCATGGGCACGGCGCGGTCCGGGAAGTAAACGCTGGTGCCGCGCAGCCGCGCTTCCTGGTCGAGCGCGGAATCCGGCGTGACGTACTGGGCCACGTCGGCAATGTGGACTTGCAACTCGAAATTGCCGTTGGCGAGACTGCGGACGGTAACCGCATCGTCGAAGTCGCGCGCGGTCTCGCCATCGATGGTAACAATGGGCAGCGTGCGGAAGTCGCGGCGGCCGCGAAGCTCTTTTTCCGGAATAATGGGGGGAACGTCCTGCGCCTCTTCAAGCGTTGCCGTGGGAAAATGATGCGGCAGATGAAACTTGCGAATGGTGATCTCGACGTCAACGCCAAAATCGTCCTGGCGTCCCAGGATTTCGAAGACGCGGCCGCGCGGATTTTGTGTAGATGTGGGCCAATCGGTGATTTCCACATCAACCACCATGCCCTCGAGATCGTCCGAGGCAAAGTGTTGCGCAGCTTCGGTGCCGAGTACGCGGTGTTTTTGTAGCGCCGGCGTCCCGCCGGCGTTTTGCTTGCGCGTGAGAGGGCGAGTCACCCCCTCGACCGCGGCCGGGGACGGCGGCGCTAAGGTCGTGTTCGGATACTCCGAGCCCGCGGGTATCACGATTTCCTGCGTGATTTTGCTGTCAATCGGCTTGACGTAGTTGTGGCGGCTGCCGTAGTGAAAAATTCCGACTACTGTGGGATGACTGCGGACTACCGAGCGCACGATGCGGCCTTCTGCCCGGCCATCGGGACGCGTGGCCACAACGTCGACCAGAACGCGGTCACCGTGCATGGCATTGCCGACCGCGTGCGGCGCAATGAAGATATCTCCCGACAGCCGCGCCTTCATCGATGGACTCAGCGAGTTTGTATCCGGAACAACGAAACCGAAGCCATCGCGATGCATGCTGAGGCGCCCGGCGACCAGATTTTTGTCATGCTTGTTCGGCGCGGATTGCGGCAAAGCGTAACGATCGGAGTTGAGCTGAACCAGTTCCCCTGCGGCGACCAGCTTTTGGAGATGGGCGTCAAGATCTCCGCGAGCCTCTCCGTGCAGCCCGAGTTCACGCACTAGCTGTTTGAATCCAGCGGACAGCTTGGGCTGGCGCGCAATGTGTTTCAGGATGGTGGAGTCGGAGAGCATGGAAGCCGTTAGCTATCAGCTGTCAGCTCTCAGCATACCGCGAGAGCGGAACTTGGGCCCGGCGAAGCAGATCACCACGCATCCCCGCCGCCGCGTGGCGGCCACGCGCCCAGCATCCGCCGGATCATCGCGATCTGGCCCGCATGATAGCTATTGTGCGCCACCATCTGCCAGAGCACGGCTTCAAGCGTTCCCTCCAGCTTCTTATCTCCCTCGTGCACACTCTCAATTTGACGCTGCATTTCCTGAGGAGAAGAATTCGACAGCGCAGCAAAGTCGGCCAGCAGGTTGACGAATCGCTGCCTCAGCTGATCCCAGTCCCGCGCGTCTGCCGGCGATGGAAAGCTCTCGGCATTGTGCTCTGGATACCCTGGCCGCTCGCCGCGAATGCGGCGCAGTTCGTAGTCCATCCAGTAATTCATGTGGAAGATAAGTTCGCCGATCGAGTGAGGAAATCCAGGAACTTGACGCGCCGCCAACTCGGCGGGGAGATCTTCCACACACGCGATCGGATCAACGTGAGAACCTTTGCCGCGAAGCAGTTCCGTGAGTGCGCGGGATGACATGAAGTCAGCTATCGTCAACTATTGCGTAGCGGCAAAATACTTTTCTTCCAGAATCCGGCGATGATGCAATTCATGTCCCGCAATAATGTAGGCGAGCGCCCGCACAGTGACTTCATTTTTGTTGGCGATACCGCGCCGCATCCAGGCCGATTCATCCAAATTGCGCAGCAGCGAAACCGTTGCGCGGCGCACGGCGATAAATTCCTCGACCAAATCGGCCAGCGGACGATGTGCAAAAGGACCATTGCGGACATAGTCGTCCTGCTCAAACCCTTCCATCGGCGTGGCATCGGCGCGCGAAATTCGCAACGCCCGGTAGGCGAAAACGCGTTCCGTATCGCAGACATGGCCGAGCACTTCCTTTGCGCTCCATTTGTCAGGCGCGTAGCGGAAGTTGCCATCTTCCTCCTCGCGGCAGGATAGCAACATCATGGTCTGCCGCCGTTGCTGGTCCAGTGCGTTCAGTATGTCCTCGCCCTGCACCAGGGAAATATAGCGGCCGTAATAATGCGCGTATTCGTCTTGCTGAGGCGGAGCGATGGCAAAAGCTGGAGGGGTGATCACGGCTGGTTCCGACATAAGGTGCTCCTAAGGACATCCGACTCAGATTAAGATCTTGAGGCAAGAGCATACTCCGAGACCCTGTGGAACAGTCAACCTGAACAACTGCTGTGTGAATGCCTTACACGGTCCGTGTGTCGAAACGGAGGGTTCAGCGACTTCGGTCACCTTCACTCTGGTACTCAAATGTGTACCATGCTAGGAAACCCTATTGAAAATAAAGCTTTTCCACAGCGATCATTTTGAGACGACGGAGTACAATTCGATTTGGTCACGCAAGTGCGGCACGTGATCCCGAATCCACCAAGGAAAGGAACTAATTAACCCATGTGGAAGCCGACGAATCAGCCTCAGACCCCAGGGCGGCCAGCCGAGCCTGAGCGCCCATCCATGTCTACCCCGAGCGCGCCTACGATTACGATGGCGAACGAACCCGCCGTCGCCCCGCGTCCGGCAGCTTCAACCACCACTACTGCGGACCAGGCAACGATCGGCAAATCGCTGGTAATCAAGGGCGAGGTAACTGGATCGGAGTCGCTGTACATCGATGGCCGGGTGGAAGGTTCGATCAGCCTCGCCGGCAATCGAGTCACCATCGGGCGCAATGGAGTGGTTGCGGCCAACATCAATGCCCGCGAGATCGTGGTGCTGGGGAAGGTCCGCGGCAATCTCACAGCCAGCGACCGCGTCGATATCCGCAGCGATGGATCGCTCACCGGCGACGTGGTAGCGGCGCGCATCTCCATTGAGGACGGCGCGTTCTTCAAAGGCGGCATCGACATCCGCAAGGGCGGCCAGTCTCAGCAGAAGCCTAACGGCGAGGATAAGAGTGTTCCCGTCTCTGAGTCGGCAGCTGTTGGCGCTCGAGCCTGAGTCGGGATAGAGACGTCGGTTAGAAAATCAGTGGCGGAGTTCGCAGGCGATGCGAATATCCGCCGCTTTGTTTTTGCAGTCAATTTAACAGCGAGAAGAAGTGCAGCCTCACCCCTGTACTCCCGGTACCACTAATGGGTTGCTCTCGGGATTCCATCGCAGTACGATAGAGTCTCCACCGATGTTTTTCGTCGACTTGCCCGGTTGCGCGTCCTTCGCCTTTCCGCTTCGAACGGTTTGCGCATCACGACTGCGCCAAGTTCTGAAAAAAGGGAGAAGTGTCCTTGATTAATTTGCGCCGGCGTTCCCGAATTTTATTCCTGAGTTTCTGCGCTCTTTTTTTCGTGGTTTTGTGCTCGCCAGAATTGCGCGCCGATGCGGCCGCCTTTGACCTGACTGGGCCAAGGGTTGACGTCCGAGTGCAACGGGATGGCCATACCCTGCCCATCGCCGAAGTTCCAAATTTGCAGGGCGGAGACCGGCTCTGGATTCATCCTGACCTGCCGGAGACGCAATCGGTTCGCTACTTGATGATTGTGGCCTTCCTGCGTGGCGCAACTAATCCTCCGCCCGAATCGTGGTTCACCCGCGTTGAAGCCTGGACCAAGCCGGTACGTGATGAAGGCATTTATCTCACAGTGCCCAGCGAAGCGCAGGAAGTGATCGTGCTGCTCGCGCCGGAGACCGGTGGCGCGTTCAGCACCGTGCGCAGCGCAGTACGGGGTAAACCGGGAGCTTTCGTTCGCGCCGCACAGGATCTTGAACAAGCCAGCCTGGATCGCCAGCGCCTGGAAAAGTATCTTGATTCTGTCCGCGAAGCATCTCTCGACCCTGAACAGATGAAGGCGCGCAGCACGCTTCTCGCGCGTAGCCTCAACATGCGCCTCGACCAGCAGTGTTTTGACAAGCCCAGCGCGCAGCAGGCTCCCTGCCTTACGCAGAACACCGATCAACTGGTTCTTGACGACGCTCACAGCCAGACCATGGTCGCGACTCTGAGTTCAGGTCCCTCCAGCGATCTGCTGGTTCAGGTCAGCGCCACTCCGACCGCGGGTGGCGGATACTACAGCGCTTACGTGGGGGCAGTCGTGGACGTGGTTCGAATTCTCGGCTCGGCCCATACCGCGCAGTATCAGTACATCCCCGCGCTCTCGCTGCCGAAGAAAGACAACCTCAATCTACGCCTCAACTATCCGCCTTCGTTCCGGAATCCCAAGTCCGTCATTGTGATTGGGCTGCCGCTCGTTGCGCCGGCGGCGGATCCACCTTTGCGTACCGTTGACGCCACCCAGGTCTTCTGCATCGACAAACCTTCGCTCATCTTGCCCACCGACGGAGCTCCGCTGGTGTTCGCTACAGAGTTGGCGCACCACTTCGTGCTGCATGTGGAAACCAAATCTGGAATCGACCTTCCAGCCGTGCCCGATCCCGCCCAGGGCGGTTTTGTGATCGATACCAAGGCGATGCACTCCATCGAGGTGGAGGGAGAAATCAGCGGCATCCTCCGCGGCGTTTGGGGATTTCAATCCTTCGATGGCCCGCGCTTCCGTCTGCGCGCCTCCAGTCCTCAGCAATGGGTAGTCGCGTCCAAGGATGCCAGCGCTCTTATCGTCGGCCGCGAAGACACGCTGCATCTTCAGTCTTCCGATGCCTGCTGCGTCAGCGCCGTAAGCCTGCGCGATGAGAAAGGCAAAGTCACCCAAGCAGGATGGAAGACCACCAGGCCTGAAGAACTGGAAGTGAAAGTTCCGCTACAAAACGCAACCGCCGGAACGCTCACTCTGATGGTCCACAAGCAGGGCACTCGACAGCCTGACGAAATTCCGCTGCACACTTACTCCGAAGCCGGGCGATTGGATGCTTTCGATATGCACGCCGGCGACTCCGATGGTGTGCTAAGAGGCACCAGGCTCGATCAAGTCACGTCACTCGAACTCGGCGGACTCCGCTTCACTCCTGACGGTTTAACTCGAGCCAATCAGCAAGACGAACTAAAGCTGGTTTGCCACGACGCGTCGGTGAGCAAACGGCTTCAACCTGGAGATTCCATCGTGGTGAATGTCACGCTACAGGACGGCCGTTCCCTGCAATTGAAAACCGCCGTGGAAGCCCCTCGGCCGCGCGTCACGGTGCTTAGCAAAAGCGTGCAGGCCGACTCTTCAAGTTCGCCGTCTACAGTTCAGCTCGAAAGTCAGGATGAACTTCCGCAGGATGCGCGGCTGAATTTCTTTTTGAAGACGCAGGTTCCGGATAATTTCCCGCCCACCGAGAAGATCCAGGTCGCCACTGCGGATGAGTCTTTCAGCGTGGTCTTGAGCGAGAAAGATGGCAATCTTATGCCGCAGGACTCCAAGACCATTCTCGGTGTGCTCGACGCCATGAAGTTGCTCGGTCCCTCAGCTTTTGGCCCACTGAAATTCCGGCCGATTGCCGCGGATGGCATTGACGGAGATTGGCAACCTCTGATCACTCTGGTGCGAGTTCCTGTGCTCGAAGGTGTCCGTTGCGCGCGAGATACGGAGAAACCGTGCACGCTTAACGGGGACAAGCTTTTTCTCATCGATGCAGTCAGCAACGATCCTGCTTTCACCAACTCCGTGACCGTGCCCGATGGATTTGTCCAGGATGCGCTGACGATTCCTCAGCCCAAAGGGAAGACTCTTTACCTCAAACTCCGGGATGACCCAGCGACGGTGGTTACGGCAAACGTGCCGATTTCAACGGTACCGCAGTAGCTGTGATCTAAGAAACTTCTGGAAGATAAAGCCGCTGCCTACGCCCCTGCCGCTTCCTTGCTCTGAAATCTCACTTCCACCAGCCGCCGGTCCTCATCGGACACCTTGAACATGGCGCGGGGTTTGAGACTCATGTAGCTGGCCAGAAATACTTCGGGAATCTGGCCGATGCGAGTGTTGTAGGTGTTCACATCGTCGTTGAAAAACTCGCGGCGATCCGCGATGCGGTCTTCCAGTTCGCTGATGCGAGTTTGCAGTTTGAGGAAATTTTGATTGGCCTTGAGTTGCGGATAATTTTCGGCGACGGCAAACAGCCCGCGCAGTGCGCCCGTCATCAATAAATCAGCCTGCGCCTTCTGCCCAATGCTGGCTGCGTTCATGGACGCAGCTCGGGCCTGCGTCACCGCTACCAGCGTGCCCTGCTCGTGCTGCATGTATCCCTTCACCGTCTCCACCAGGTTGGGAATCTCGTCGTGACGTTGTTTGAGCAACACATCGATGTTGGCCCACGCGCGATCGTTATCGTTGCGCAGCCGCACCAACTCGTTGTAGAGGATGATTCCATAGACCGAGACTCCCACCACAAACAGCAGGAACGCCGCCCCTTCAATTACGTTGCTGCCCATCGTCCTCGACCTCACCAGCGAGAATGATTCCAGTGAAACAGCAGGCGGGTCAAGCACGCAAGTAACTGACAGGGCAGCGTCGAAGGTCACGGGAATGCACGGCAAACAAAAACGGGCCGAGCCCCCCAGGCCCGGCCCTCCCCCACGCAAATAAAATTAACGATCGCTTAGGGCTTATGTGGCGTCAGATCGCAGACGTGCCTGACTTCATCCAGATTCAGCCCGCCCGGCGAGAACTCGGCAATCGAATAACCGGCCCTGGTTTTGACCTCCACATTAAATACCTGGGCGCCAATCGCTGCACGCACCGTGCCCTTGTCCATGGAAAGGAAGCGTCCTCGAACCCAGTTCCAGCCTTTGTGGTCGTGGCTGCCATCGATGCGAACCATGACCTCCATCTTCGGCTGACCCCAAAAGCCGGGATAGTCGGGCCGTCCCAAACGGCTGCCCAGGTTGAAGTCGGCGTAGTCATATTTGCCGTTGGTGCAGACTACTTCGACCCGCGGCTTGTAGTCGGGATCTTCGCGAAGATAATTATTCGACAGCAGTTCGAAGCGGGCCTTTTTCGCCGCCGTCATCTTGTCTTCCGACCGGAACTCCATCCACTTGCCGCCGGCGCTCACTCCATCCTGTTCATCCTGATAAGGACTCATGGCGTCCTGTTGAGCAAAAGTGGCAACGGCTATCAGAACCAGGCTGCCAACTGTAGCCGCCATCAATCCGAAACGATTCTTGGCTTGAAACGGGTGCGATACTTTCAAGGTCTCCTCCACGCAAAAAAACATCCTTACATATTGAACCCAAAAAATGCACAAGAGTTGCATGGAGAGATTCCGCACTGATAAAGACGAACAAATGGCGAATGTACTCTGTTGAAGTGTTGCTTGCCCGGTCCTGGTGAGTATCGATTCCTAGCGGGTATCGATTTTTAGATCGATGTAGACCTGGGAGCGGTCGTCGAACTGGCTGACCGAGCGGGTGTCGCTCTTGTGGTTGTTGAACTGCGCGTAGACTTCGTAATCCACCGTGGAAAGTCCGGGGAAACGGTAACTGCCATCCTGTCCCACAATATATGTTTTCACAGCGTGGGTGCGCGTGTTGGTAAGGTATACGACTGCGCTCACGACGGGATTATCCTGCGGATCGAGAACTTTGCCGGAGAGCAGCCGGCCTTGCTGCTTATCTTTTCCATCGAGCGCGGCACCGGCAGTCACACAGATTACGAGCAGCAGAGCGCAGGCGACGAGAGCGGCGTGCCTAGAAGATAATCTGAGAATCATTTGAGTCTTGTCGTTCTTCACTTCGACATGCCTTCGACTTGCCTTCCATTTGCCCGACTCGGGATTCTAGCGGGCCAGATGCAAACCGATGTCGACGCGTTCATCATACTCCACGTGGACCGGAACCTCTTCCACCAGATGCACGGGATGGCCATCCGAAGTTTTTACTCCCTTGAGATCAGCGCCTATGATGTAGTCATTCTTTTCGGCCGCCACCCGCAGGGCGAATTCGCCATGATGGTCGGAATAGAGCTCCCACTGGGGCTTCTTGTCGGAGGCGCGGCGAATCTTGACCTTGACGCCGTACACCGGATGATCGTCCGGTCCCCACACCGTTCCGAAGATCAACGCATAGGGATCCGTTGGTTTGAGTTTTTTGGGCGCGGAAGCAGCGTTGGCAACAGATGAGAGCTGCAAACTCACGGAAAACAAGGCGAACAAGAGCAACTGGGGAAAAGAGGATCGACTTACAAACGGGAGAAAGCGGCAGGCGCTACGCGTCGTCACCGTCTTCGGTCTCCACTTCTTCTTCCTCTTCCACATAACCTTCTTCCACCGCCTTCAGTTCGAGCGGACTGGTGGTGATGACTTCGAAGTCGGTGCCGCACTCCGGGCAGGAGACGAT
>JBAUVJ010000254.1:0-3027 GCA_049583165.1 Candidatus Sulfotelmatobacter sp.
CTACTACACGGCGCACGAATTCAGCGCTTACATCCTGCTGATGTGGACTTGTATTCGCTGGCTGATCGCGACTCTCACCAGCATCGCGGTGATTGCTCTCATTTATCACAACGCGGTGCCGCGAACTCAACCCTGGCCCAGCGTCATCCCAGGCGCCACACTTGCAACCGGCTTGTGGTTTTCGTCAACTCTGCTCTTCGGCTGGTACTTGCAGCACTATGCCGATTACAGCCTGATCTACGGATCGCTCGGCGCTGCAATTGCCTTGCTGGTATGGATGTATATGGTTTCCCTCATCATTCTGGTGGGAGCAGAATTCAATGCGATGCTGTTTCCCCGCGCCATGCTGGGAAAAGAACTGACGGCAATCAATCACCAGAGGGCGTAGCTTCCTTCCAGAAAAAGTTTGCACTACAGAGAAGGCGGATTTCTGCCGATTTGCATTGTGAGAAGCACGTCTGCTCGTTTGCAGTGCAACGAACGTGCCCGTTCCGGCAATTGAAAGCGCTCTCAAACGGTTACAATAATTCACCCGGTTGTGCAGATTCTGTCGGCGCCATGAAACAAAGCAAATCGAAAGCAGCGAAGGAAAAGTCCGTTACCGCAAAAGGCATCTCTGCGGATGCGCCCTCAAAAATCTCCTCGGTCCGCCGCGCCAAGATCATCTGCACTATCGGTCCGGCCTGTCACTCCGAGGCTGCGATGCGCGACCTGCTTCGTCTGGGGATGGACGTCGCCCGCCTGAATTTTTCTCACGGCTCGCACGAGGATCACGCCAGCAACATCGAGCGTTTGCGCCGTGCCGCTGAGCGGGAAAACCGTACTGTCTGCATCCTGCAGGATCTGCAAGGCCCGAAGATCCGCACTGGGCGGCTGGAGCGCCATGAGCCTGTGGCCCTGAAGAGCGGTTCCACGGTGGTGATCACTCCACGCGATATTGCCGGAACAGCCACCAAAATTTCGACGACGTTCCCCGATCTCGCGCAGGAAGTTTCTCCAGGCGCGCGCATTCTACTGTGCGACGGCCTGATCGAATTGCGGGTGCGCACGGTGCGCGGTAAAGATGTGGTCTGCGACGTTTTGAACGGCGGCAGCCTGGGCGAGCACAAGGGGATCAATCTGCCGGGCATCGCGTTGTCGATCCCCGCCATGACGGACAAAGACCGCAAAGATCTGGAGTTTGGCCTGGAGCACGGCGTGGACGCGATCGCGCTCTCCTTCGTGCGCTCCGCCGCCGACGTGAATATGGTCAAGCAGATCGTGAACCGCCTGGGTTGCGATACTCCGCTGATTGCCAAACTCGAGAAGCCGCAGGCGGTCGACCGCCTCGAAGAAATTCTTGAATCGGCGGATGGAGTCATGGTGGCGCGCGGCGACTTGGGTGTGGAAATGGCGCCGGAAAAAGTTCCTGTCATTCAGAAGCACGTGATCCGGCGCGCGGCGCAATGGCGCAAGCCGGTGATTACGGCCACGCAGATGCTCGAGTCGATGATCGAAAACCCGCGTCCGACGCGCGCCGAGGCCAGCGACGTAGCCAATGCGATTTTCGACGGTACCGATGCAGTCATGCTTTCCGCGGAAACCGCCAGCGGAAACTATCCCCGCGAAGCGGTTGCGATGATGGCGCGCATCGTGGTCGAAGCGGAAAGTAACATGGGTGAGTTCACGCAGCCTCGCCGCCGCGACCGTCACGGCCTTTCCGTCGCCGAGACTATTTGCGAATCCATCGCTCACGCCGCCGAAGATCTGCCCATGGGTGCAATCGCGGTTTTCACTGAGACCGGCAATACGGCGCGCATGATTTCCAAATACCGGCCGCAGGCCGCCATCTACGCCTTTACGCCCAACTCTACCGTCGCCCAGCGCACCAATCTTTACTGGGGAGCGCATCCCATGAAGTGCGCGACCGCGCTGTCTTCCGAAAATATGGTGCGCGTCGCTGAAAAAGAATTGCTGGACCGCGGGTTGCTTAAGTCCGGAGATGTGCTGGGAGTCGTAGCGGGCACGCGCCAATCCTCCGGATCCACGAACTTGATGCGCCTCCACACCGTGACCTCAGGTGAAGCGGTTGCCACTCTTACCACACCAAAGCGCAGCAAGAAGCCCCAGAAGCTATAATCACGGGGTTATGTCGAAGGAGTATCTATCCATCGCGATTTGGGAGCCGCTCCCCGACATGGAAGCCGCTTCCTTGGGCACCATTCGTGAACTCAATGCCATTGTTTCCAGAAAACATTACGGGCGCGATTTGCTGTATCGAACCGGCGACTCACACTACGTGCTGTTGCGCTACTGGAACTCCGAGCAGGCGCGCAGCGCGGCTCAAGAGGATCCCGAAGTGTTGCGCTGTTGGGCGCGCCTGGGAAATGAAATTAAAATCCTGAAAGTCTACGAGAAGCTGCAAGAGATCGGCGTGGAAGAGATTGGCGCGTAGGAATGTCCGGAGAATCCAGTCCGCGGATTTTTACCGATGTGTCAGTGGAACCATTCGTTCGCGGCTTCTTGCATCTTCCCGCGAAGCCGAAGAACCAGGGATTGGTTCTGACTCATGGCGCGGGCTCGAATTGCCAGTCGCCTCTGCTGGTTGCCGTAGCGGAAACTTTTGCCGCCGCCGGCTTCGCGGTGCTGCGCTGCGATTTGCCGTTCCGACAGGATCGTTCATTCGGCCCGCCCGGACCAGGCGATGCGAAGCGCGATCGTGCCGGACTGAAAAACGCAACTGTTGTGCTGAATAATCTGATTGGCGGTCCAGTTTTCTTAGGAGGTCACTCCTACGGCGGACGCCAAGCGAGCATGCTCTGTGCCGAGCAGTTGGAAGCAGAGTCCGATCAAATCCTGGGCCTATTATTAATGTCCTACCCTCTGCATCCGCCCCGAAAACCGGCGCAGCTTCGCACTCAACATTTTTTCAACCTGCGCACGCCCACTCTCTTCGCGCACGGTACGCGTGATCCATTCGGATCGATCGAGGAAATTGAGTCGGCTCTGAAACTAATTCCGGCTAAGACTAAGTTGCTGACCGTAGAG
>JBAUVJ010000255.1:0-6453 GCA_049583165.1 Candidatus Sulfotelmatobacter sp.
GTAGAAGATAAGAAGTAACGAACGAATTGGCCACGGATTTGCACGGATCGGCACGGGTTAGCATTTAATCTGTGAAATCCGTGTGATCCGTGGCTAAGTTTTTGTTTGGCGTTAAATATGGCGACCACCGCGAAAAAAGATTATTACGAGATTCTCGGCGTGAAGAAGTCTGCGTCGGCGGATGAGATTCGCAAGGCGTTTCGCAAGCTGGCGCGCAAATACCATCCTGACGTTAATCCCGGCGACAAGTCGGCGGAGGAGAAGTTTAAGACGCTCTCCGAGGCGAATGACGTTCTCAGCGATCCCAAGAAACGCAAGATTTACGATCAGGTCGGGTTTTACTCTGACAATATCGATCCGGCGACGGCGGAGGCATATGCCCGCGGCGGCGGCGTTGCCGGAGGAGCGCCGGGAGGATTTCCTGGAGGAGCAGGGCAAGCGAGTGGGCAGGGCGTTCCTTTTGATTTCGGCGGCTTTGACTTTTCCGATCTAGTGGACGGCGCGGGGCAAAGCCGGCGCACGGGAGGAGGCAGCGGCGGATTCCGCGATATTTTCTCGGGAATTTTTGGCGGTGGACGCGGTGCGACCGCGGCCGAGGAGGGACCGGAGGCGGGCACAGACCTTGAATATCAGGTGAATGTGCCGTTCTGGACGGCGATCCGTGGCGGCGTGATGCGGCTGAATATTACCCGGCAGGATGTCTGCGCGAATTGTCATGGGCAGGGTTATATCGAAGCTCCGGGAAAGTGTCCCGAGTGCAACGGAACCGGGCAGATTACGCAGACCGGCGGGCGGATGAAATTTAATGTGCAGTGTCCGCGCTGCCAGGGAACGGGAAAGAATATTTCCACCTGCCCGACGTGCCACGGCGAAGGCACAGTGAGCCGGAGCGAACCTCTGGAAGTGCGCATCAAGGCAGGGACACGCGACGGGCAGCGAATCCGTTTGGCGGGAAAGGGCAACGCTGGGCCGCACGGCGGAGTGGCTGGCGATCTTTATGTGATCATTCGCACCGAACAGCATCCGGTTTTCCGGCGCGACGGCGACGACATTTATCTCACCGTGCCGGTTGCGGCTACCGAGGCGGCCTTGGGCGCGAAGATTGAGGTTCCGACGATCGATGGGCGGGCGCTACTGAAGATTCCTCCAGGGACGCAGTCGGGGCAGAAGCTGCGTCTGCGTGAGAAGGGCGTGCCCTCGGCTACCAAAGAAGGCGTGCGCGGGGATGAGATCGTCGAAATTACCGTGACCGTGCCGATGCCACGGGACGAGCGGACCAAAGAGCTGCTGAAAGAACTGGCCAAGCTGAATCCGGAAGATCCCCGGGAAGAGTTGTGGAAGAAGGTTTAGGATTTGGTTCAGATCGGGAAAATCCAAAAATCTTTACCACGGGGGACGCAGGGAATCACAGGGTAAAGCAAATAGATTGTGATATGCACAATGAATGGCTGCATCATCGTCGGCTCCAGTTCTGCGGGTCAATCAAGTCTCGGGGGCCGTCGTGTCTTCCGCCATGCACGTTCATGCTGTACTCGGGCCTGGGTTGCTGGAAAGTGCTTACCAAGCTTGTCTTACTCATGAGTTGAGAAAGCGTGGAATCGAAGTAGCGTGTCAGATCGGACTGCCTGTTGTATACGATGGGGAAAAGATCGAACTGGGCTACCGGATCGATCTGGTTGTCGAGAGGCTGGTTATCGTCGAGGTAAAGTGCGTTGAGGCAGTCCATCCGGTCCATCAAGCCCAGCTGTTATCGTATTTGCGGTTAAGTGGGATAGGAGTCGGGTTGCTTATCAATTTCCACGTCGTCCACCTGCGCGACGGAATCAAGCGAATGGTCGACGGTATGAACTGGCAGAAATAGCGGGTTGCCCTACCCTGTGTTTCTCTGTGCCCCCTGTGGTGGAATGCGTCGCCGTCGCCTCGGGCTATAAATATAGTTGACTTAGTCAAATAAAATACTTGACTTCATCATTTTGTTCTGGCGATACTTGGCCATGGCTTCCGCAACTCTGCCCTTGATTTCCCCTGACCGCGTCGCCGCCGTCCGCCGCTTCAACCGCTTCTATACGCGTCACCTCGGGCTATTGGATGAGGGCTTCCTCAACAGCCCGCTCTCTTTGACCCAGATGCGCGTCCTGTACGAACTGGCCAACCGTGAACGGTCAACGGCGGCGGAGGTCGGCAACGCCCTGGGCCTCGATGCGGGATATCTCAGCCGAATCCTGAGCGGCTTTGAGAAAGATCATCTGATCGACAAAAAGGAGTCGCCGAAGGACACGCGTCAGACTCTGCTAGTGCTCACCAAGAAGGGACGGCAGGTGTTCGAGCCGCTGAACACGCGCTCCGACGAGCAGGTTCAAGGCATCCTGAGCAAGGTCTCCCCTGTAAAACAGTCTGAACTTCTGCACTCTATGCAGACGATCGAGTCGGTGCTAAATCCCAGAACTGAAGCCGCAACATCGTACGTGCTCAGGCAACACAGGCCTGGAGATATGGGGTGGGTGGTGTGGCGGCATGGATTGCTGTATTTCCAGGAATACGGCTACGACGAGCGTGCCGAGGCGCTTTTTGCCGGGATCGCTGCGCAATTTATCGAGAAATTCGATCCCGCACGCGAAGCCTGCTGGATCGCCGAAAAGGATGGGGAAAACGTCGGGTCGGTATTTCTGGTGAAGAAGTCTCAAACGGTGGCCCAGCTTCGGCTGTTGTTGGTGGAACCTTCAGCGCGCGGGCTGGGGATTGGGAAACGACTGGTCTCGGAGTGTGTTCGATTTGCCCGGCGAACCGGATATAAGAAGATCCGGTTGTGGACGCAGAGCGAGCTCGTCGCCGCCCGCAGTATCTATCAGAATGCCGGCTTCAAAGTGATCGCAAGAAAGAAGCACTCCAGTTGGAGCCGGAAGGACTTGGTCGCCGAGACCTGGGAGCTGAAGCTCTGATGCATGGCGGAAACCGCGTTACCTACGACGTTGACCTCCTTGACAAGAAATTTCCTGAGTTTCTCCACATTTTTCTTGCATCGTTTGGAAATTCCCGTAATCTCTACATTGCGAACTAACTCCAGCGGAATTTCTGGAATCTAAACAAACCAGAAAGCTCGAGCAGGCACCAGCCAGCCGCGGAGTAGCTGAGAGTGAGTCGCTTGAGGAGGAAGACATAGAAATTGGCACCAGCTAGCGCCCCGCAACAAACAGAGAACCCCCAGCCTCTCGCCGTCGTTCCCAACGTGGCTCCCAACCGGAAGAAATTCGTTCGCCTGACTCTGTGGCCTCTCGTCGCCGCCACGTTTTTCATGGTGTCGGGCGGAACTTACGGCACAGAAGACATTGTCCACGGCGCCGGGTATGGACGCGCGATTCTGATCCTGCTGCTTACCCCGCTGCTCTGGAGCCTGCCGACGGCGTTCATGATCGGCGAGCTTTCGAGCGCGTTGCCCTACGAAGGTGGCTACTACGCCTGGGTGCGCCGCGCTATGGGAAATTTCTGGGGATTTCAGGAAGCGTGGCTCTCGCTGGTCGCGTCGATTTTCGATATGGCGATTTATCCCACCCTATTCGTCGCTTACCTCACCCGCATGTTCCCCTGGTTTCAGGAGGGAAATCGTGGATGGTGGGTAGCGCTGGCCGTGGTGATTGCTTGCGCAATTTTGAATATCGCGGGCGTGAAGGTGGTTTCGCTCACCTCGCTGTGGTTATTTTTCGCGCTCTCTGCGCCGTTCGTTGCAATTGTTTTGCTGGCTCCCTTCAAGATTGGCGCGCTGGCGAATGCCGTGACCAAGCCGACCACTTCGAGCGTCGACATTCTCGGCGGATTGCTCATCTGCATGTGGAACTACATGGGATGGGATAACGCTTCAACTATTGCCACAGAAGTAGAGAGGCCGCAGCGGACGTATCCTCGGGCCATGCTGGTTGCGGTGGCGATTGTTGCCTTGAGTTATGTGCTTCCTTTCGCGGCCCTGTGGATGACTGGCCTCAAGCCGACTGCATGGGAAACCGGGTCGTGGGCGGACATCGCCGGATTGCTCGGCGGGCCACTGTTGCGGATCGGCGTGGTGCTCGGCGGAGTGATCAGCGCCTTTGGCATGTTCAATGCGCTGGTGATGAGCTACTCGCGCCTGCCTTTGGCCATGGCGCAGGATGGCATGCTGCCCGGTATCTTTGCCAAGCTGCAAAAAAAGTCGCGAGCGCCCTGGGTGGCGATTGTGGCCCTAGCGATGTGCTGGGCGATGTGTCTCGGCCTGGGCTTCGCCCGGCTGGTAACAATCGACATTCTTCTCTACGGGTTCAGCCTGTTACTGGAATTTGTGGCGCTGGCGGTGTTGCGCTTTCGCGAGCCTGATCTGCCGCGACCGTTCCGCGTTCCCGGCGGACTGTTTGGGGCGATCGCAATCGGCATCCCACCCATGCTGCTGTTGGGATTCTCCATCATCCGCAGCGAGCATGAGCAGATCTGGAACATGAGCTCGTTCGCCTTCGGCATGATTCTGATTGGTGCGGGAGTGGTAGCCTACGCAGCCAATCATCTCTTTAAGCCTCAGGGATGGGCTGCGGCTGGACAGAAGGTTGAGCCCGCAGCGTAGCGGAATTATCGGCCACGGATTTGCAAGGAACACGGATTTGTTTGCCAGATCCGCGAAAATCATGCGAATCCGTGGCCGAGTTGTTTTTGTTGTAAATTGAGCTGTATGGTGGGCGTCTGAGCCCGCTAGCGAAATCCTGAGCGGAGCGAAGGATCTTTTCGGAAGATGACCAAGCGCAAATCCAAAGGCGCGTACATGATCTCGGCGGTGGCTGAGATGTATGGCATTCATCCGCAGACTTTGCGGCTTTATGAGCGCGAGGGGCTGCTGAAGCCGTCGCGGACCGAAGGCAACACGCGTCTCTACACGGACGAAGATTTGCAGCGGCTGGAATTCATTCTGTCGCTGGCGCGCGATCTGGGAGTGAACATCAGCGGCATGGCGATCATCCTGCAAATGCGAGAGCGCATGGAAGAGATGCAGCGGCAGATTCAGGAATTCGTACAGTACATCCAGGAGGAAGTGCTCACCCGGGCCAATGCGGCCGCCGATCCGGCGAAGGGCGCGATCGTGCCGGTACGCCGCTCGATGGTGATTCCGGCGGTGCAGCCGGGGAAGAAGCGGTGAGGAGCGGTCAGCATTCAGCACTTAGCATTCAGCCGTTTGCTCGTTATCATAGTCGTATGAAGTTCCTCATCCCTCCCCTGGCTGAGTGCTGACTGCTGAGTGCTAAATGCTTCCCTTCAAACTCATCTACAGCGACGGTTACTACCTGCCAATCGGCGCGCATGTCTTCCCTGCCGAAAAATATCGCCGTGTCCGCGACCGGCTGCTGGGGAGCGGGGTCGTCAACGCGGGCGATTTTCTTGAGCCGGAACCGGCGACTGATGAAGACATCCTGCTCGTGCACACGCCGGAATATGTTCACAAACTAAAGACGGGCACGCTCAGTCCGCATGAAGAGATGCAACTGGAGGTCCCTTTTTCTCCTGAGCTGGTTCAGGCGTTCTGGTTGGCGGCTGGAGGATCGATTCTGGCGGGGAAGCAGGCGCTGGCGGACGGCGTATCGATCAACATTGGCGGCGGTTTTCATCATGCCTTCCCCGACCATGGCGAAGGATTCTGCATGATTCACGATGTGGCGGTCGCGATCCGGCGAATGCAGCGCGATGGCAAGATTCGCACCGCGATGACGGTCGATTGCGACGTCCACCAAGGCAACGGCACGGCGGCAATTTTTGCAGGAAAGCGTGCGCCGGGCGATGCGCTGCCCTCCGCCTCGGGTTCTCCGGTTGGCGTGCAGGGAGTCCGCCGACGCAATCCAAACGCCAGCGACGTATTTACGATTTCGCTGCATCAGCACAACAACTATCCACAGTGGAAGCCGCCGTCGGCGATCGACGTGGATTTACCCGACGGGATTGGGGATGACGAATATCTGGCATGGCTCGATAACGCGTTGAGCTCCGGGCTGCGGCAATCCGAGCCCGATCTGCTGTGCTATGTCGCGGGCGCCGATCCTTATGGCGAGGACCAATTGGGTGGATTGTCTTTGACCATCGAGGGATTGAAGAAGCGCGACGAACTCGTTTTTCGCGTGGCTCGGGCGCGGAATACTCCCGTCATGGTGACCTTCGCCGGCGGCTACGCGCGCAAAGTTGAAGATACCGTCACCATTCACAGCAACACCGTGATCGCAGCCAAGGAAGTATTTTCAACGGCCATATAGATGTCCCGCAGACATGCGTCTCTAAGCCGCCTCCACGGCCTTTTGTTGCTCCGGTGCCTTCCAGAAGATCAGCGCCGCCCGCAGATCAGCGGTCGCGTGTACGACCATCGGTACGAGCAGATTTCCTGTCAGCACGTACAAACCCGCCAAAATCAGGCCGACCAATCCTGTCGATAGAATTCCCTTCCATCCCTGGTAGAGA
>JBAUVJ010000256.1:0-1667 GCA_049583165.1 Candidatus Sulfotelmatobacter sp.
GACGGAGCCTTGCCGCTTTCTCCGTTCGAAATCGCGTTGATCGAAATTCTCGCCGACACCGACGTGCCTTCGCTTCCTGAAGAGCACGTCCAACTGCTTCGAAACTTCGACCCGCTGCGCGAAGAGATCGCCCGCTACCGCGATTTCAATTCGCTTATTGATTCCGGCATTGTTTCGCGAGTGCGCGAGTTGAAGCGTTGGCTGGATTCTTCGTTTTATCACCCCGGAGTGCTGGCCACCGTCGCCGCCCACAATGCCGCGTTCGGTGCCCGGTTTGACCAGCTTTTTACCAAAGCCCTGGGCGAGATCAAACAATTTGCCCAGGCCTTGGACGAAATGGGAGGCAGCATTCTGAGCACAGTCGACGGGGTGGAAGTCACCGTCGAGCACGTAGCCGCAATTGAGCAGAAAGAAATGCTGCAGGCCGACTACAACGGTGCGCTCGAAAAATTTCGCCGAGTCTCCCGCTTGAAAAAGGAATTGGATCGGCGTCCACCCATCCGCCGGTCATTGCTGGCGCCCGTCGCCGGAGAGAAAGTGCGGACTTCCGGCGGAGCTGCCGCAGCCGCCAAGCCCGCCCGGATTGCCGCTGCCAAAGCGGCCGTCCCAACTCAAGCGTTTCAGCCTCCGGCGATCACCGCTCAACAGATCTCCGCCGAAGAAAGCAAACTGCGCCGCGTCGAGGAATCAATCCGCGTTTTCGTCCGCGTGGCCGATCCCAAGTATCGCCAGATCGTCCCCATGCGCTTTTTCAATTTGACCCTAACCACGCCCGAAGCCGAAGCGTACAACGCCAGCTTCCTCGAAGAAAAGAGTCTCCGCGCCGATGTCGCTCGTACCCTGATCCGTCTGGTTTCCTGCGTGGCCCGCGTCAACACCGAACTCGAAGAACTCAAACGTAGCCAGAGCATGTCCTCGCTGTGGAAGCTCCACGCCGACGCGCTTGTGGTCCTGCTCGAAGTCGCTAGCACCACCACCGAGGAAGCTGCAGGCGTCGCTAAGCTGGCTGAAAGCAAAGACGCTGGCGCATCCGCCAAAGCCATTCGCGAAACCGTCCAGAAACTTCGCGATCGTTCCGACCTGGCCGTCAAAGCCCTGGCCCACCCGGGCAGCTAGAAGCAGTTCTCAGCTTCCGTTCTGATTCCGAGTCGCAGCAGGAGGGGAGCTTCGAGTTCCCGCCTTAAGAAAGTAGCTTACTTTCTACAAACTGGGGAAATCTCTATCCCTTGAGTGCCGCGCGAATGCGCTGACCCACGATCGCATCCTCGCCCGGCTGCAACATCCATACTCCAACCACGAGCGTGTTTGCATCCGCTGGGATGCCCTGATTGGGCTTTTGCCCGGTGTTCGGGTTCAGTTCGATCGACGGCGTCCCCTTGCGCAAAGCGTCGACGATCTGGCTGGTGGTGACGCCAGTGACCGCCGGATCAAAGCGTATAAGAAGGTGCGGAACATGGTTGGCGATCTTCGGAACCACCGTCTCCGTCCTGACCGAAGGAATGCCCTTCACGGCATCAGCAATAAGATCGGCCCGTTTCTGGTAGTCGCCTTGCATCGACTCCTCGGTGTGCGAGAGTACCCAGTCCACCGCCGCAACCATGCCTACAATCTGCTCTTTAGCCACTTTCATGCCGCGGCCGATTCCATCTCCCGGATTATTATTCTCC
>JBAUVJ010000257.1:0-1659 GCA_049583165.1 Candidatus Sulfotelmatobacter sp.
GTACACAATTGTTCACTACAGTTGATCGTTTGCGCTCAATGCCGAGTTTCTCCATGATGCTCGTAGAGGCGCGAACGGCGCAAATCTCGTGGCGGCAGCTTTGCGTGACCGGCTGATTCCTGATTCAGGGCCGCTTGCGACCCTCATGCGTCGACCCACTCCGCCTGCGTGAGTCTCGTGACCCGTCACCACTTTCGACTGCCGCGGTCAATCAAACAGGGCCTTACCCTGCTCGGCGGGACGACGCTCGCTCAGGCGATCCCGGCGCTCGCGAGCCCGCTCATCGCGCGACTCTTTACTCCGGCAGACATAGGTGCCTTTGCTTTTGTTGTGGCGGTCTTCGGCGTGCTGACACCCATTGCCTGTCTGCGCTATGACGTTGCCATCGTGCTCCCGGAAGATGACGAGGAAGCCACGCACCTCACTGCGCTGTGCTTTCTCATAAGTACCGGCGCCGCGTTGTTATCGCTGCTTGCGCTGCTGCTAGTCTGGCGCCTCGGCACGTGGACGGAAATACGCACCGCGGCGCCATTATTGCTCACGATGCTGCCGCTGGGAATACTGCTCCTTAGTTTTCAACTGGTTGCACAGAGCTGGAGCCTGCGCGTTCACAGCTACCAGATTCAATCGCGCGCGGTGATTGCCCAGGCGCTATTGACGATATGCGCGCAGTTGTCCCTGATCCTGATGGTCGGCGACAGTGCGTATGCGCTGGTGATAGGAACCCTAGTCGGCTACGTCGCGCTGGTGCTGGTGTACTCGCCGGTGCTGCGCAATCCGGTGATCCCATATCTGCGCAGGTATTTCTCGCGCACCGGCCTACACCGGGCCGCCCGCGCCTATGCGCGTTTTCCCCTCTACACCGGGCCCTATGCGGTGCTGTGCCAGATGTCGGTGCGCATCGTGGTCATCGCACTTGCGATGTTTACCTCGGCGCGGATAGTCGGTCAGTATGCGGTCGCGCAACGCGTGATTTTCTTGCCGGTCGCCACGCTCATGGCTGCGGCCAGCCAGATCTTTTATTCGCGCGCGGCCCGCCGGCTGGACGATCCGCGCATGCCGCACATGGTGCGCACCGTGCTGCTGCTCGGGCCGCTGGTGGTCGGGCCGTTCTTCGTGTTGGTGATGCTGTTCGCCGAGCCCGTATTCGGCGTGGTATTCGGCCATCCATGGAGGCAGGCCGGTCACTTCGCCGCGATTCTCGCCGTACCGTCGATGGTGAGGACGCTCACTGCGTGGTTGGACCGCACCTTCGACATCCGCGGTCGGCAGGGCCTGCCGCTCACGCTGGAGGTGGTGTACCTCGTCATCGCGTGCGTGGGGATCTACGTCGCGCTGCGGATATCGCCGGACCCCGACCTGGCGATCATCGTCTATGCGGCCGTGACGGTCGCCTTCTACCTGGTGTGGATGATCTGTGCGCTGCTGGTCGCCGGCTTCTCCTCACGGCTGGGCGCTCAGTTCGTCATCGCCACGGCGGCCATGATGGGGCTGATGCTGGGCGGCGATTCACTCATCACCTGGCTGGGCGCAACGGACAGCGTGCGCTTCTGCTGTGCGCTGTCGCTGGCCGTGATGCTGTGCGCCGCCGGACTGTGGTTAGGCAGGGAGCGCATGCGCGCGATGCAGCAGCTGGCGCGTTAGTGCGCAGCATGGCGC
>JBAUVJ010000258.1:0-4034 GCA_049583165.1 Candidatus Sulfotelmatobacter sp.
ACTTGAATTCGGCTGGAACGAACTCGCTCTCAATTCTTTGAGCACATTCCCCGGCAACGCAAGCTTCTCGCGGATCGATTCCGCCAGCTTGTCCACCGCGCCAGGAATCTCCTTTTCGCTCGGCACATCGATTTTCAGCGGCACGCTGCGGTCGTTCTTGATGTCCAGCAGGGTGACGTCAATCCGGATCTGATCTCCGAACCTCGCATACTGTCCCCAAACCACGCGGTCCGCATTGCTGAAGTCAGCCACGCGCCGGATCGTCGCCGGATCAAGTACGGTCGCGGAAGAAATACGCAGGTCGGTAAAAATCTGATGCAAGCTGCTCGGGCTGATCGTGCGCAATTGCGCCGACTGCCCAACGTCAGTGCTCAACATATCCGCTACGCTTGACCCCAACCAATCCAGGCTCGCATCTCCTGATGCATTGCGAAACGGCAGGATGGCCAGCGACTCCAGCGGACCCTGCTGCGCCGTCGCACCTCCGGCGCCAGAAAATCTGTTGCGCACAAAAATGCCGCCAACAGCCAGCAGCACAACCAGCGCTCCTGCCCCAATCCACTTCCACGGCAGCGCTCGCAGACCCTGCGGCGCAGTAACCACCGGCGCGGCATTCGTCGACGTAATCGTCGCAGTAGTAATCACCGACGCGCCGACCGGCCGCTTACCCTGCCAGGCCTCCAGATCGGCCATCAGCTCGGCCGCGCTCTGGTAACGCAGGCTGGTATCGCGTTCCAAGCACTTGCTTACAATGTTGCTCAGCGGTCCCGGAATCGTTTCGTCATGCGTAGTGACCGGAATGGCGCGTTCCTGGTTGCGCTTGATCAGGCTGGCTAGCGCGCTCTCCGCCTTGTAGGGCATCTTGCCGCTCAGCAACTCGTAAAGAATCAAGCCCACCGCAAAAAGATCGGAGCGCTGATCCAACTCCCCCGCCAGCGCCTGCTCGGGAGACATATACTCCATCGTCCCCACCAGGGCCCCGGTCTGGGTCATGCCGTCGCCTTCGAGCGTGCGCGCCATGCCAAAATCCATCACCAGGATGCGCCCGGTCTTATCCCGCATGACATTCTGCGGTTTCAGGTCGCGGTGAATCACGCCCACGCTGTGCGCCGCCTCAAGGGCGCGGCAAACCTGCAGAATGATCTCCACCGCCTCTTCCGGCTGAAATTTTTTCCTTTCCAGGATCAGCGCCCGAAGGTCGCGCCCCTCCACAAACTCCATGCTGATGAACTTCACGCCATCGGAATCGCCCATGTCGTAAATCCGTATGACGTTCTTGTGCGTTACCTGGTGGGAAAGCAGCAGCTCCTGCTTGAACCGCGCCACAATCGCCGGATTGGCGGCCAACTCTCCGCGAATCAACTTCAGCGCCACGAAGCGGTCGAGCTCCCGGTCCCGTGCCTTGTACACCGCGCCCATTCCGCCCTCGCCTAGCATTTGCAGGATCTCGTAACGCTCGCCCAGCACATCCCCTTCTTGCAGCAGAGGAACGCTGACCCGCACCCGGTTGGCTTTGGGGCGAAACGACACAGATGGAGAAGGAGAGGGCAGCGGCGGAATTCCCTCCGCCATCGTGGCATCAATATCCACAAGCGTAGCGTCGGAATCCGGGGCAGGACTGGGAAGATCGATCAGCGTCGCATCAAGGTCAACCGGAGGATTGGTTTCAGAACTTTCCCCTTTGACGGGAACTCCAACCCCTTGGTTCGGAGTTTTCCCTCGAAGATCGGGTCGCGGATTCCGGTTGTCCATGTCCGTCCCAGGCAGGCAGCCGCCTTGAAACACCCCCAAAAAAGTGCCGCGAGCGACAAAGTCGTATCCTGTCGCTCTCGGGTAAAACGCAATTTGGGCTAGGCTACCGCCCTCGGAGCGATATCGCTTCCGAGAGACAGGATCGCGCTGGCCTCATCCTGCTCAATATCAAACACAGTCGCCAATCTCGTCATCTGGAGCAAGTCGTGGACCCGCTTATTCAGATTCACCAACCTGAGTTGGCCACCCTGATTCCGAACCGTGGTGTGTGTCTTAACCAGTTCGCCCACCCCCGAGCTATCCACATAATAAACTTCACCCAGATTCAGAATGATCTTCCGGTTCCCTTTATCTGCCAACTCGCGAACAATTTCGCGGAGCATGATATTGCCCTCGCCCAGAGTGATCCTTCCACTGATATCCAGAACTGCAACATCGCCGATGTGGCGCGTCGTGCTTTGCATTTTATGGGGGGTCCGGTCCTGCAAGCCTAGCCCCAATCGATCAAGCACCTCGCACGCCGAATTCGCCAGTTCCTTGGATTCAGTGCGAACTATGATCAGCGAGCGCCCTTCTTTGAGCACCTCCCAGAAGAACGCAACGTCCTCGGAGCCCTTTTCCCCCGTTGTCGGCCTCGGAGCGTCGCCATCATGTGTTGCCACCGAGCCGACGGCCACGCCCGTACCCGCGCCCGCGCCTGCACCCGTCAGCAGAGATGCTGCGCCGATTCCTAGCGCGAAAACTGTCCCGATCCCCGGAAGAAGCAGTGTCGCAACCGCCATTCCGGTTGCCATCCCAGCCGCGCCCCCAATGAACCCTCCCACAAATGCTCCGAGCTCTTTGGCGATGGTTTTAGCCTCGCCCTCTGAACGGGTCAGGAAAACCACAGACTCTTCCGGCACACCTCGTCCCCGTAACTCTTTGACCGCATTCTCTGCTTGATCACGCGCCGTAAACACTCCAATGGCAGTTTCCATGTGAGTCTCCTTTAGATATCGATCGTGTACACCCCCCTGGGTTATTTCATCGAAAAAATGTGCTTTAAGCGTCCGCAGCCGGATGCTAGACAGGGAGCAGAACGCTCCGGAGGAATATGTTTCGCCTACGACTCAATCGGGAAAACGCAAGATCTGAACGCCTTCTTCCATCTCCGCACAGCGCCCGGTTGCCCTGTAACATAGCAGATTAACGCCTTGGAGCAAAGCAGAAAACCCGGTTTTATTAGCAGGCAAGGAGCGCCGAGAATTGTCCATTTGGCGCCGGAAGAGTTCGTCGACTGTAACTACATTTGGAGCTACAATGAAACATTAGTTTCTGTCACGGGCCAGACCTTGCGTTTTTCCATGCCCGAAGAAATCAATGAACGACCCACGGCTTATCACTTTGAATGGGACGAAGCCAAGAACCGCTCTAATATCCGGAAGCATGGCCTTGACTTCGCTGACGCGGAAGAGATGTTCTGCGGCTTCTTGCTCGCGCATCCCGACCTGCGAGAGGACTACGGAGAAAAACGCTGGGTTGGAATTGGCACCACCAGCGGACGCACTGCTGTCGTGGTTTTGTGGAACGCGGCACCGACACGCTTCGTATCATCTCTCTGAGAAAGGCAACCCGTTATGAGCGCAAGCGGTACGACAAAGAAATCTAGGACAGATTGGAAGCGGGTTGATGCCCTTCGCGATGAAGATATCGACCTTTCCGATTCGCGCGAACTCGGCGCTGATTTCTTTGCTAGAGCGATCGTCCGGCCGGGGCCGAAGAAGCAGATTACGTTGCGCATCGATCCCGACGTGCTCACGTTTTTCCGCAAGCACGGCCGCGGCTATCAGAGCACGATCAACGCAGTTCTGCGCAAGTATATGGAAGCCAGAAAAGCACGTCAGAGAGCTTAGACGCCGCGGTCAATTGCCGTACTTCCTCGGCACCCGCTTCGAAATATTACACAGGATTTCGTAAGGAGAGCTATTCGCCAGTCGTGCATGTTCGAGCGCATCCACGCTCAATCCGTCGCTGGCCCCCAGAAGAATCACCTCATCGGCAACCGCCACTCCCGGAATGCCCGTCACATCCACCAGCGTGAGATCCATCGAAATGCTGCCAATGATCGGCGCATAGTGGTCGCGAACAATCACCCGTCCGCGATTCGAAAGTTGCCGGTTATATCCGTCCGCGTATCCCACGGGCAGCACCGCAACATGCGCCGGTGCTTTGGTCACATAACTTCCGCCATAGCCGAGCGCTTGGTTCGCCGCGAAGTTTCGCATCGAAAGAATCCGCGTCTT
>JBAUVJ010000259.1:0-8123 GCA_049583165.1 Candidatus Sulfotelmatobacter sp.
GTTCCAATGGCTGATGGCGATTATTGTTTCTGCAATCACTTTTCTTACTCTGTTTTCCGCTAGTCTGGTTGCCGCTGCTGGCAAGCAGACCTTCACCGGCGAAGTGGGAGACGCCATGTGCGGCAGAAAGCATATGGAGGGCGAGACGGCAGCGGAATGTACCCGTGCCTGCGTAGGACATGGGTCCAAGTTTGCTCTGGTTGTTGGCGACAAGATCTACACTCTCGATACCGACAACAAAGCTGCCCTGGCCACTCTGGATCAACAGGCCGGCAAGATGGCCACCGTCACCGGCATATTGGACGGAGATACCATCACGGTCAGTTCGGTCGCGGCGAAGTAAGGACGCGAAGATTAAGAGAGTGCCCGGCCCGGCTCTTGTTCGGAAAACCGGAAACCAAAAACTCTCTTGCACGATTGCCTCGCGGTTGTGATACATTGAGTCGCGTTTTGCCCGGGGCCCTCCCCCAAAAAGACCGGGCGCAGAAGCGGGGCCCGCGCCAGCGGCTACCCGCTTTTTTGTCTCTTTTTGCTCCCTTGGGTTAAATTCACACTTTCTTTACAAACCATTGTGTTAAATTGTGCATTCTCACCTCAAAATTTTGCGTGCCGGAGGCTATGGCGTTGGGCAAAGACATGGTTCCCAAGCGGATGTTCTTCACCAAGGGAGTGGGGAAGCACCGCGAGCGGTTGACATCCTTCGAGTTGGCCTTGCGCGACGCCGGGATCGCCGCGCAGAATCTGGTTCGCGTCTCTTCCATCTTTCCGCCGAATTGCAAGATGCTGGCTCGCAAAGAGGGCGTGAAATATCTCAGTCCGGGTGAGGTTGTCTTTGCCGTGGTGGCGGAAAACTCCACCCACGAAGCGCACCGGCTGCTGGCTTCCTCGATCGGCGTGGCTATTCCCGCCGATAAAAACACCTACGGGTATCTAAGTGAGCACCACTCCTTCGGCGAGACCGAAGACGCCGCCGGAGAGTACGCCGAAGAACTCGCCGCCGAGATGCTGGCCACGACATTGAACGTGGAATTCGATCCCGACCGCTCCTGGGACGAGAAGAAGCAGATCTACCGGCTGTCGAACAAGATCGTGCGCACGGCCAACGTCACGCAGTCGGCGGTGGGGGATAAGCGCGGGCTCTGGACGACCGTGATTGCTTCGGCCGTGCTGATCTTCGACTAGACGCTCAAAAAGTGTTGCAGTTCCCGATCTCGATGTATTGCAGCCTCAAGCAATGCGGGGTAGTGACGGCATTGCTTCTTTGTGCTGCTCACCCTGTTCCGGCCCAGCCTGCTATTCCAAAGACCTCCGTAATCAATCTTCGGGATTACGGTTGGGAACAACCTGAGCGGCACGAACAACAGACCGTCGATTGTCGTCGATAACGAGGGTCGGGTTCTCGTCGGCTTCACCGTTCGGGAACGAAGCGGGCTGGTAACACGAGATCAGCCCAGCCGCGACTTCCGCATAATGCGGTTCTCGCCTGACGGCAAAGTGAACCTATCCCTGTCTTTGCCTACGCATGTGAAGGCAATGAATGGTATCTACCTTTCCGACGCTGACGGAATTATTGCCTGGGCGGATGACGCCCTTCAACTCCTGCAGGCCAAGGATGGAAATCTGCAAACGGGAGCGTGGCAGTCCTTATGCGCACGACCGTGTGCGGCCTCGCAGTCTCCGACTCGCCATACGCTGGTTCTTCACACAAAAGACGCCGACTCGCCTTTGACGATTGTACATTTTTCACCGCAACCGGTATTGCAACGGTGCGGCAAGGCACCTCAATCCACTGAGTCCAGCAGCGACAGGATTCAGAACTATAGCCAATTCATTACTGATAAATTCGCCTACTTTCATGGCTGGGAGCCGGCGTCTGGTTTTTTTACCTACCGTTGGCCACTATGCGACTACGAACACCGTGTTGAGATGCCGCTGCGAGTGGGAGGTCGCTGGGCAGTCTTGAATGACGATACGTTCGTTGTGTACCCGTACAAGGATGAGGGGGTGGAGGTGGTAGCGTCGGACGGCCGAGTGAAGTTTCGCCCGACGATCCAAAAGCATGAATCAGCGTCGACGCTGATCCAGAGCAATAAACAGGGAAACATAATCGCGATGGATCTGCTAACGATAAGGGGTAGCAACCGGGCACTGGACATTTCGGGACACGTGACGGCAAGCCGGATTGCTGTCTACGATATGGAAGTGGGGAAGGAGATTGCGTCGATCTCAATAAATCTTAAGCAACGTTACCGCTTTGAGTTTGATCTCAGTCCTAGCGGTCGTTACTTGGCGATTTTAGAGGACGACGCCGTACGAATAATCGATTTGCCCTGAGTATAGTTTCAATGTAGTCGCGGAAAGAATGTCAAGAGGCGTTCATGCAGCGCAGATCCTTCCTAAAAGGCGCAGGGATCGTAACCATCGCCGTTGTGAGCGGTGGCGTCTGGCGCGCTTACGACCAGGGTGTCTTCATCATCGGCCAGGGTCCGGCCTACCAACCCTGGAAAGACTGGCGCAACGCCAGCGGCAGTCCTCTGGCGCTGGTACGCGCCGCGATCCTCGCCGCCAGCCCTCACAACACCCAGCCCTGGCTCTTCAAGATTTCCGGTTCAGCAATCGAGCTGCACATTGACCCCAGCAGAAATGTGGGCGCGCTCGATCCTTACCTGCGTGAAGAACACATTGGCATGGGCTGCGCTCTGGAGAATCTCATGCTCGCCGCCCCCGCCAACGGTTACGCAGCGACGGCCACGCTCTTGCCGGGAAAACTCGATCCCGTTCCCGCCGATGCCACGCCACAACTCGTCGCCCGGGTAAACCTCGTGCCTGCAAAGATTGATCAAAGCGATCTCTACGATGCCATCCCCTACCGCCATACCAATCGCACCGCATACGATCCGCACAAGCCACTTCCGCAAGATTTCGTCGAGGCCCTCGGGCATCTCTCCGGCGACGACGCCGACATAAAGCTGTTTCTATTTACCGCCGAGGCTGACCGGAAAAAGATCGTGGACATCAGCTCCGCTGCGAACAGCGAAATCTATTCTGACCCAGCTGTGCGTCAAGCCAGCGACCGCTGGGTGCGATTGAACTGGGGCGAAGTGCAGAAGCGCCGCGATGGCCTGACCATCGACGCCTTCGGTCTGCCTCCCATCGCCAACGCGGTGGCCAAAATGATGACCCCAGGAATGCTGGCCTGGGCGGCATCACGGGGCGAGAACGATGGCTATTCGAAGTTGATGCTCAGCGCGCCGCTGATTGGCTTCATCGCGGTGCGCGACCGCTATGCACGGGAGCAGTGCCTTAAGGCAGGCAGGCTGTGGCAACGCGCCCATCTCCTGGCAACGAGCCGTGGCATCGCTGGACGACCCTGTAACGAGGCGGTCGAAATGGTGGATCATGAGCGAGCCCATGGCAAGCCGCCCGCCCGTCTCGCCCTACTTCAGGAAATTATAGGCGACTCCGCCTGGCAGCCAACCTTTGTGTTTTATATGGGTTACGCGACTTGGCACGCTCACGCCAGCCCTCGCCGGCCCGTAGAAGCCGTGGTCGATTGAAGGTCCTGGCCCGGGGAAAACCCGTCCATGGTATACTTATACTTTAGTAACCATCCCCCTCCCCCACTGTAACCTTTTGTTAACAGCATTCCCGTATCATAGAGCTGTTAGAGAAAGACCTTTTTAGACCCAAGGAGTAGTTGTGGACAGCGATACCCGTAGGCAGAAACAGCAAGCATTAATGACCGAGTTGATCGAGAGAAAGATCCGCCTGCACGCGCAACATCTTTACGACCAGCGTGGAAAGACTGAAGGCCTGGCGCTACAAGACTGGGTGGAGGCGGAGTCAGAAGTGCTGGAAAACAGCATTTTGGCACCGCTCTATCGCAGGACCAAGGCAGAGAATCCTGCGTCTGGAGAGTTCGAAAACGAGGAGTTCGAGAACTCGGACAACAAGCAGTTTGATAAATCCAATTCGTGCTGCTCCGAGGCCGGAGCCTAGCCAGTCCGGCCTCAGGCGCACGGAGGCCCTATTTCTTCGCTACAGCAGCTTTCGACTTCGTAGCTTTACTTCCCTTCTTATCCAATCTCTCCAACACAGCGGCAACAATCAGCGGCAAGCCAACCGTGGCGTCCACGAACACTTCGCCAAATCTGCCGCCCTCGGCTGGAGGCACGAACTTGCCCCAGGAAACCGCCTCGCTGTAGGGACTGCCTGACAATCCGCCCCAGTAAACCGGCTCGGGGCAAATCCGCAGGCCATAGTGATAGCGCTTTAAGGCAACATTCTCGCCCAGCCGCCGGTGCCGCAATTCGCAGAAAGGACCAAACTGCTGCGACCAGTTGCGCGGGACTCCGCCGCCAATGGTCATGATGCCAAGCTTTTTTTGCCGCAGCAGCGTGGCGGCAAAGTGCTCGAGGTCTTCGAAGGGATCGTAGCGAATCTTATGGCGGCCGGTCGATTCCCGCAGACGATTGTTCAGTGCCGTATCTAGGCCCATCTCCGAGTCGCTGAATGCGGGCACAAATACCGGAACGCCCATGGCATGCGCGGATTTCAAAATGCCGCGCTGGTCGCCGGCCGTTTTCGCCAGGTACGCGCCGATGGCGTGATTCAGCTTGTAGGAGCACATCACCTCATTGTGGTCCCAACCCTCCAGCACTGCTGACATCACTTCCTCCACGTCGTCCAGGTTCTGCTCAGGCTCCAGGGTGTCGTAGACACGGTTATAACCCTGCTCGTAGAGTTCTTCGTCGGAGACCTCGGGATTGTGGCGGAAGTGGGCACGGCCGGTCGCCTCGACCAGCCCGTGAGCCATCAGCGCGCCCGTGGAGACGACAGCATTTACGATGCCGCGATCGATTAACTCGGTTACGATGAGGCCCTGCTTGGCGACGGTCATCGCGCCCGAGAGCGTCATCACGACAAAGCAATCTTCGTCGCGCGCCATCGCCTCAAGCACGTCGGCGCCCTCGCCCAGCTGCCGCCCGGTAAAAGCCGTCTTGGACATCGCCCGCACCAGATCGTCGATCGACTTCACCTTGGCGAGATCGAGCGGCTCCAGCGGGATCAGCTTGTCTTCAATTGGATTGTGCAGATGACGATCGACACCGTCTCCGGCGTGTCCCCCATTGCCATGAGATTTTCCTTGAGGATGTCCACTGCCATGATTACCGTGTTTCAAGATGATTGCCTCCAAGCTTGGATCACAAATCTCCCGACCAATTACTCTACAGGAACGGCGTGTGACACTGCCATCATGTCGGATCGTGCAATCACTCTAAACCTTGTCATTCCGACCGGAGCAAGTCGTTCCCGAAGGGAACGTTTTGCGAAGTGGAGGAACCTGCTGTTGATAGGCGCCGCTCCTTAGAAATTTTCCCGCTTGCCCGATGCTATATTGATCATTCGTCATCTAATACGCGGGAGTGAACACGTTGCCGCCTGATAAATTTCGTGTGGCCCTGATCCAGATGTCATGCGGGCCCGAACCTGAACAGAATCTTGCCAAGGCTCTGGAACGCGTGGCTGACGCGGCGGGGCGCGGCGCGCAGGTCGTCTGCCTTCCAGAGCTTTTCCAGACACAATATTTCTGCCAGCGCGAAGATCATTCGCTGTTTGACCTGGCCGAGCCGATTCCCGGCCCGACCAGCGAGAAACTTGCGGCCGCAGCTAAGCAGCACGGCGTGGTGCTGATCGCGTCTTTGTTTGAGAAGCGCGCACCCGGCGTTTATCACAATACCGCGGCGATCTTCGATTCCAATGGAGCTCTCAGTGGGCTCTACCGGAAGATGCACATTCCAGATGATCCGCTCTATTACGAAAAATTTTACTTCACGCCCGGTGATCTAGGATTTCGCGCGCTGGATACCAGCGCTGGGAGAATCGGAACGCTGGTCTGCTGGGATCAGTGGTTTCCGGAGGGCGCGCGGCTTACCGCGCTGCAAGGGGCGTCCGTGCTTTTTTATCCCACGGCCATCGGCTGGCATCCGGCGGAGAAGGCCGAGTTCGGCGTGGCCCAGCACGACGCCTGGCGAACCATGCAGCGCGCTCATGCCATTGCGAATGGGGTTTACGTTGCGGTGGTGAATCGCGTGGGCTTCGAAACCGGCAACGTACGAGGCAAGTCCACGCCCGGACAGGGATTGGAATTCTGGGGCGGGTCGTTTTTCTGCGATCCCTTTGGGCGCGTGATCGCGGAAGGCTCGCACGATCGCGAGGAGATTCTGATGGGCGATGTGGACATGAAGGCTCTCGAGGACATTCGCCGCAACTGGCCGTTCCTGCGCGATCGAAGGATTGACGCTTATGCGCCGATTTCGAATCGGCTTCTGGATGGTCGATAGGGTCAGGCTATGGATTCCGAGGTCATAAACGCAACAACGAAATGGAAAATCAATACTGACCCGGAGAACTTCGAAAAAGCGAAGAAGGACGAGGCCTTCTGGGCCCTAGTGACACTCGGTCGCGCAGTCAACGCGCTGCTTTTCGTGAATCAGGCTTTTATCGATCGCAAGGGCGAAGATTCTCCTGCGACGCCGCGCGCGGGCTTTAACCAGACTCTCTTCGCCGCTGCGCTTCTTTTCGAAAGTCGCCGTCTTCTTAAGACCTTGGGGAAGCACTTCTCAGAAGTGCCCGAATTCCGGACACTCTCCGATATCTTTAAGAGAAAACCCGTTCGGAAGCTCCTCGACTCGGACACTGCGCGCCTACGAAATAAGCTAGTTTTCCATTTTGACTCGCAAGAGATAGGGAGGCAGTTGCGGGAGCTGCCGCCATCGGAAGAGACCGTGTTTATGTCCGCGATGGGGAAAACAAACGGCCAAGTTCATTGGGAAATAGCCGACCTTTGCGCGTTCAATTCACTTTACGAAGGCGCATGGCGGGGGTCCGAGGATCCTGCTGCCCTCGCTGAGATCACGCGTATGCTGGGCGCATTGATATTTGATTTCACAAATGCCGCGCAATATCTGATCGTAAAGGTCCTGAGCACTTCCGGTTGGTACAAGGAGGTACTTTAAGAATGAAGCGGACCGCCTCCGCCGCACGGGAGCGCGTGGCGACCAATGAGAATCCCCGTTACCGCATGCCCGCCGAGTGGGAGCCGCACGACGCGACCTGGCTTGCATGGCCTCACCACCACGGGGATTGGCCGGGCAAGTTTGAACCGGTTCCGTGGGTTTATGCCGAGATCATTCGCAATCTGGCGCGGCATGAACGGGTTGAGGTGATTGTTCAGGATGCTGTGGCGGAGAAACAAGCCCGCAAGGTTTTGAGCAGGGCGAATGTGGTTTCAGCCAATGTCAGATTTCATCGCTGGCCGACGAATCGCGGTTGGCTACGGGACTCGGGATGCATTTTCGTTGTGCGGGCAGAGCCGGACTTTGCCCGACCGGACAGCCGAGGGCGGCTGTCCCCACATGAAAACCGGGTAGGGCACGACTTCAGTCGTGCCGATCAAGCGCAAAAAAAGACCGGGGCTTTAGCCCCTGGGGTCGGTCTTCTCGCCACAAAGTTTCGCTTCAACGCTTGGGCTAAATATTCCAACTGGCGGCACGACGAAAAAATTGGCAGCCTGATGGCGGCCACTGCGAAGTCTAAAGAAGTTCCGCCGTTATGCGACGGCACTCGTGTCGTGCTGGAAGGCGGGTCGATCGACGTCAATGGAAAAGGCACGCTGCTCACTACCGAAGAATGCCTGCTCAGCAAAGTGCAGCAGCGCAATCCCGGCATGACGCTCAAGGATTACGAGAAAATCTTTGCCGAGTATCTCGGCGCACCGAATGTGATCTGGCTTGGACGCGGCGTTTCCGGCGATGACACACACGGCCACGTTGACGATCTTGCACGTTTTGTCGCACCGGATACCGTCGTGACCATGGTCGAGAACAACCCGCGAGATGTGAATTACAAACCGTTGCGCGACAATTTGCGCCGGTTGAAATCTGCACGCGACCAGGCGGGCAAAGCGCTGAATATTGTCGAGCTTCCCATGCCCGGCCCCGTAGTCTTCGAGAAGCGCCGCCTCCCTGCAAGCTATGCCAATTTCTACATCGCGAACGGAATTGTGCTTGTGCCCGTCTTTAACGATCCCAACGACCGCATTGCTTTGAACACGCTGACGG
>JBAUVJ010000260.1:0-4803 GCA_049583165.1 Candidatus Sulfotelmatobacter sp.
CGATGAAGCAGGATGGTATTCGGCGGGCTTTAGGTTTTGTGACTTCAGCCTACAGCTCGTACTCCGGATGCCGCCAGTATCGCGAGGATATTGCCCGGGCACAACGCGAGGTAGGACAAGGCGCGCCGGAGGTCGAAAAACTGCGGGCCTTCTTTAATCATCCTGGCTTCATCGAGGCCACCGTTGACCGGGTGCGGGATGCGCTTCAGGCGATCCCGGTAATCGCCCAGGCAAACGTGCAGATCGTCTACACCGCACACAGCATTCCACTTTCCATGGCGGAGACTTCCGACTATGTGCGGCAACTTGAAGAAGTTCGGCGTTTGGTTTCTCGGGCTGTAGGCCATAACGACGATGCTGTGGTCTACCAAAGCCGCAGCGGGTTGCCGGGACGGCCATGGCTGGAGCCCGACATACTCGATCACCTGCGGCAAGTAAAGGCGGCGAATCTGGCCTCAGCGGTGGTCCTGGCGCCGATCGGCTTCATCTCTGATCACATGGAAGTTCTATATGACCTGGATGTCGACGCGCGGCAGCTTTGCGATTCTTTAGATCTGCCTATGACCCGCGCGAAAACCGTGGGGATACATCCGAAGTTTATCGGCATGATTCGCGAACTGATCATGGAACGCATAGATCCGACGCGGGAACGGCGGGCCCTGGGGGTACTTGGGCCACGAGCCAACGTCTGCGCTGAGGATTGTTGCCCTGCCCCGCAGAGGCCTGGGATGCCGTCCGCGAACTAGACAGAACTGGCAACCTTGGGAGCTTCGTAGTCTGTAGCTTTGGGTTGGCCCTCGATCAGATGCATGGTGTTGAGAATGGTCTGGATGACTGCATCATTCCCCGTAGCCGTGTTGATCATTACGTGATAAAGAGAACGGGTGGGCCAGTCTGCTTCAAAGTAATGTTTCACGAAGGCGGCGCGTTCGCGATCGACAGAATCCACGAGGCCTTCCGCTTCCGATTTTGTGGAACCATCCTTCAGAAGACGTCGCACTTTTTCGGCCCGGGGCGCATAAAGAAAAACGTGAAAAGCGTCGGGCTGTTCGCGCAGGAAGTACGGCGCGCCCCTGCCTACGACGACCGCATTTCCTTCCTGCGCAATTCTCGCGGCGATCTGCTCCATCATCCATACCATGCAATCGGTATCGAAGGCACGATTGCTGAGTTGAGAACTGGACTCATGACTGCCCCGCCAGAAGGTTTTGGCGAGACGGTAGAAGCGGCTGTCCATGCGCTCGTCGCAGCGCCTAACCGCGGATTGATCGACATTGGCCATGCGCGCAATCTCTTCCGTGAGCCGCTGGTCCCACAGATTCCACCCAAGATGCTGCGCCAGTTGCGCCGCAATGGCGCCGCCGCCACAGCCGTACTCTCGCTCTATGGTGATGAGCCGGAACATGGCAACCCCGTTTTACCGCCAACTAGTGTACCGCGATTCCGCCAGGCTTGCCTTTTTTCATCAGAAAAACCATCGGAATCATCACCAGGATAGCCCAGGCAAGAAACCGGAAGTCGTCAATGTAAGCTAGCATCGTGGCCTGCCGTTGCACTGTACCTTCAATCAAGGCGTAGGCCTGTCGGGTGGCAAATGCCGCGTTGGCCCCATGCGCCTGCATGGCCTGAGTTGCACCCTGCATCATCGACCGGAACGCCGGGTTCGCAGAGCTGAGATTGTGGGACAAAGTGTTCGAGTGAGTCTGCGTGCCGCGGTCAAGCATGGTCGTGACCAGAGAGATCCCTACGCTGCCACCCATGTTGCGGGCCAAGTTCATCAAGCCAGAAGCCGCGTTGTTCTTGTCCCGAGGCAGAAACGCATAGGCGGCGGTGTTAATGGGGACAAACAGAAACGCCATGCCGGCCGCCTGCAATACGCGAGCCATTGCCGCCGTGCGGAAATCGATTTGCAGATCGAAGCGAGTCATGTTGAACAGAGAAGCGGAAAGCAGGACCAACCCAAGAACCAGCAACCAGCGTGGACTGTAACGCGAGAGCAGGAATCCCACCAGGGGAAGCAAGATCATGATCGTGAAACCGCCTGGCATCAGTGCAAGTCCCGATCGCTGCGCTGTGTATCCCAGCAAGGTTTGCATGAAAAGTGGAAGCAAAAGCGTACTGCCCAGCAGGGCAAATCCCAACATGAACATCAACAAGTTGGAAATGCCAAATGTACGATCGCGAAATAAATGCAGATCGATGATGGGATCCTTATGCGTCCACTCCCAGAAAATCACGAAGATCAAGGAGGCTACCGCAATAATGGTGAGGGTCAGGATAAAGTGCGATCCGAACCAGTCATCGCGCTGGCCTTTATCGAGAACCACCTGCAAAGTACCCAGGCCGAGCGCTACAAAGCCAAGACCGATGTAGTCAATTTTCGTTTCCTTGAGCTTGCGGCGCTTCAAATATGGCGGATCCTGAATAAGGCGCGACGAAAGCAGGATCGAAATAATTCCGACGGGGATGTTGATAAAAAAGATCCAGCGCCAGGTAAAGTTATCGGTGATCCAACCGCCCAGGGTAGGCCCAATTGCCGGCGCCGTCACCACGGCGATGCCGTAAACGGCGAATGCCATCCCACGCTTGGCGGGCGGAAATGTATCGGCGAGAATGGCCTGTTCGCTGGGCTGAAGACCGCCTCCGCCAACCCCTTGCAGCACACGGCAGATGATAAGCGTGGCGAGGTTCGGCGCCAATCCACAAAAAAACGAGCTGATGGTGAACAGGGCCACACAGCTCATATAGAAGTTTTTGCGGCCCATGATGGAAGAGAGCCATCCGCTGAGGGGAAGTACGATCGCGTTAGAAACGAGATAAGAAGTGAGAACCCACGTGCTTTCGTCCTGCCCGGCGGAGAGGCCACCCGCAATGTGAGGCAGGGCGACGTTGGCGATGGAGGTGTCGAGCACCTCCATGAAAGTTGCCAGCGTCACCGTGATGGCGATGATCCAGGGATTGATTGCCGGACGCCAAACATCAGCGTTTTCCAGCGGCGGTGCGGCAGCACTCATTCCCTGATCCACACCTTGGGTTCAACCGACATACCTGGTCGCAGCAACTGATCTTTGTTCTCTCCAGGATCGAGCACGATCTTGACTGGAATGCGTTGCACCACTTTCACGTAGTTGCCCGTGGCATTCTCGGGAGGCAACAAACTGAAACGGGCGCCACTGGCTCCGGCGATACTATTGACGTGGCCCTTATATTTTCTTCCGTAAGCGTCAACCTCAATCGTGACCGGTTGGCCGACCTTCATCTCGCGCAGCTGAGTCTCCTTGAAGTTCGCGGTGATCCAGATATCGCTGAGAGGAATAACCTTCATCAATTCCTGGCCGGGAGCAACGTTCTGTCCGACTTCGACGGTGCGGTCGCTGACAATACCTGCAACAGGAGATGTAATCTTTGTGTACTGTAGGTTGAGCTGTGCCTGATCGAGGGCGGCTTTCTTTTGCATGACCTGCGCTTCCGCCGACGCGGCCCTGGAGCGGCTGATCTGCAATTGTCTCGGCGCAGTTTGCGCGTAACTGTAGTTGGCTTCCGCCTGTACTAATTTCCCTTGCGCTTGCGTAACTTGCGACTGTGCGGCGTCGGCCATGGCATGAGCCGCCACCACGGCAGCAGCGCTGGCCTTGGCGGCAGCAGTCGCCTGATCGAATTGCTGTTGCGAAATCTCCTGCTTGTCCACCAGTTGCCGGTAGCGCACGAGATCGTTCTGCGCCTTAACGTCATTCGCTTCGGCTTCATCGCGCTGAGCTCGCGCCGCATCGAGCTGCTGCCTGGCCAGGGCGATTCCGGCACGCGAGCTGGTCACGTCTGCTCCAGTCGCAGAAACCTGGCTTGTCGTATTGACCGAAGTGATCGGGACGTTGACGCCAGCAGCGGCAGCCGCGGCTTGCGCATCCTCGTAGTCGGCTCGAGCCTTGTTGTAAGCTACCTGATAATCGTTGGGATCCAACTCCACCAGCAATTGACCCGGTTGTACATATTGGTAGTCCTGAACCGCGAGTTTTGTGACGTGCCCTGAAACACGCGCGCTGATGGAATTGATGTAGCCATCGACCTGAGCATCATCCGTGTCTTCGTAACTGGAGACGTAGCGGTAGACGAAAAATCCCAGCACCAGAAGCACAACCACGCCGATGATAACGGCGATGCGAAAACCGGGACTCTCAGTGCGCGAAGGACGAGTACGGAAATCCCGTTCCGTTGCAGGCAATGGTTTATTGCGGGTTTCAGCTTGATCCGGCGGAGCTGCCGGAGGGCTTTGCGTCGTCGGTTCCATATTAAATTTAGTGTTCGCCTTTCAAATATCGTTTGACGCCCTGTTCGGCATCGCCAATCGCGTACGCCAGTTCCACCTTGGCCAGGTTGTGCGCGTAAAGGCTCTGAATGTAACTCTCATGAGCGCTGGCGACGGCCTCTTGAGCCTGGACTACCTCCAGATTATCGGTCACGCCGGATGCAAATCGATCTCTTGATTGCGTGAGGGCCTGTTCCGCAAGATCCACGGAACTGCGCGCAACCTCGACCTGATCGGCGGCCGAGTTTAGATCCAGCAAAGCGCTGCGCACCTCATAGTCGATGCGGCCACGAAGGTCACCCAGCTGGGAGCGGGCTTGCTTCAGTTGGGCTTCGGCTTCCAGCACGTCGCTGTGAACCCTCCCGCCGGCAAAAATGGGGATGTTGATGCCACCATTCACTTGCCACGTTCCATTGGACTGGCTTGGGGTCACTCCAATATCGCCGTAGTTGGCGTCCATGCCGAGCGTTGGATAATGTCCTGCCGTGGCAGCGCGACGC
>JBAUVJ010000261.1:0-3698 GCA_049583165.1 Candidatus Sulfotelmatobacter sp.
TGGGAAGGTTGCGTTGCGTTCGGTTCGTGTTGGTCGGCCTTACGATATCTTTATTCTCACTTCTGCCAGCATGCGGAGGTCACAAACCCGCCGGCACCTCGCCCTTTCCTGCAAAGATCAATCTGAACCCGCCGGTCAGCGCTTCGATGCAGCTGGGCAGCACCCTGGTGTTCTCCGCTAACGCTCAAAACGGCTCGAATTCCAACATCTCTCCGGTCTTCACTTATACGTCAAGTAATCCCGCGGTAGTCGACATCTCTCCCATCGGCTTTGCGTGCGCCGGCAGCTGGAACGCTCCTTACTACAACATTTGCACGGCCGGCGGAGGAGGCACCGCTGAAATCACTGCCTCAGCGTTGGGAACCACCAGCCCGCCAACTCTGGTTTACGCTCATCCGCCAATCGATAGTATTCAGGTCAGCGTGGTTCCTCCGGTCAATTCTCCGCCACCAGCCTGCCCCGGCCAGATCGCCCTTCCAGCCGCTTGTGAGATCCAGTTCAACCCGGCCGCTGCAGCGCATTGTGTCTCACAAAATCAGGTGCAGACATTGCAGGCGACCGCACTCAGTGAGGGCGTCGATATAACCGCCTCTGTTGGTCCGTTCACCTGGAGCCAGGCCAATTTAGACGTCGTCACGATCACCCCGATCGTAACTTCTTCCAGCAACTTGCCCACGAATCAGGCAACCGTGGTCGCCAACACTCCTGGTCAAACCTTGGTAGTGGCGACAGCTTCGGGAGTTTCCAGCGCGCCCTACGTTGCCGAAACCTGCCCGGTGCAGTGCATTGATCTGGAGCTCGGCAACAACGGTTCGCAAAATATTGGCACCACCAGCTTCATCACGAATAAAGGTACATCGGAGACCATCACTGCCACTGCCGTGGACATTCAAGGGTGCATCGTTCCGAAAGCTCCTCTGACCTGGACATCCTCGGCGCCCGCAGCCATCTCGGCAGGCAGCGCCACTACGGGATGCGGCACTGTTACCACCAGTACGACCGGCACCACTGGGACGACGAGCGCGACCGGCACAATCTGCACGCTCGGCACTCCTCAGCCCGGAGCGGCTGCGATTACGGCATCCTGCACTCCGCCCACGTGCAATATCGGTTTCCCGCTGAATCCCGCTGGGTTCACCTCTCCATCACTCTTCATTCCGCAGCCGGTCTATCCCGTGACTGCGATATCAGGATTAGTCACCGGCGCCACTTCATCCGCCAATGTACTGGCAACCAGCCAGGACTGCTACAGCAACTCGCAGTGCACGGTCGCGATGTACAACATTCCAACGAATACAAATATTGCGGCGAACCCCATTACGCTTCCCACGCCGCCGAATTCCTTGATGTTCGATAGCGCGGGGGATAAAGCGTATATGGGCAGCCAGTATGGCGCCGCGGTCATCACGCTGGCCAATATCGGATCGTCTTCCACCGGTCCCTTTACCGCTCTGCCCGCTGCCGGAACCCCTCTGGGCTTGGTGACCGGCAAGGTCATCGCCGTCTCACCAAACGGAAGCTTGGCCGTTTTCGCGGATACGGTCTCCACTCCCAATCAGGTGTATGTCGTGAATGCTGTTTCTTCGTCGTCGGCTGCTACTCAGTTTCTGAATATCAATAGTGCCATCGCGGCTACTTTTTCGCCCGACAACTCGAGAGCATTTATCCTCGGCGATGGCGGTAATACTTTGTATGTCTTTTCGCCATTGCAGGCGCTGCAGAGCTATCCATTAACCGCACCGGCTGATGCTGTCGCATTCTCTTCCACGGGAGCATTTGCCCTGCTCGCGGGCGGAGCTGCCACGCCATCCACACAAGACATCTTCCCAACTTGCAACAATTCTCAGCTGACCCTGCCTTTACCGACGCTGACTCCACCCGCTGCCGGTCTACCGGCGGCGCCGATTTTCCTGAAGATGGTTCCACCGGGTAGCGCTCCCATGGGAAACCCAAGCGTTCCAAGCCTGGTAACGGATGGCCTCGACGTTTTCATCGGCCTCGACAACACCGGCATTGATGTCATCGCGACGACAACCACAACTCCGCTAAGCCCGGCGCCGACGTCTCTATGTCCGATGCAGCAAATCGCGATCGCCAACACTTTCGCGGGACCGGCTTTCGCTCCGCTTCATATCAATCTTCAGAAGGGTACATTTAGCCCTCTCGATTTTTTCTTGTCCCCCGATGGCACTCGGGTTTACATCGTGACCAGCGATCAGGGTGTTCTGGTCTATAACTTCAGCACCCAGGCGACAAGCGCGATCCCGCTCACCGGGAACGCCGCTCCCGTAGCCGCTGATATGACCGTGGACGGCACCCTGCTCTACGTAGCCGGCAGCGATGGTCTGCTGCACGAATTGAACACGCTCCTGGCCATCGACCAATTGGAAATCCCATTCGGCCAACTGCCCAATTCTTCCAATAATTTTTGCTATTCGTCGTTTAGTTGCGCGTTGAATATTGTGGCTATAAAGCCATAACGACTGGGACTGAGTAATTGGGAAGAGTTGGGGATCAGAAACTTCCTACGCAGGCTTCTGTAGTTCCTTCGCTACGCTATCCAGGACGCCATTGACGAACTGCACGGATTCGAGGCTGGAAAATTTTCGCGCAATCTCCAGAGACTCATTGATCACCACCGCGCGCGGCGTCTCCGGATAGGCCAGAAACTCTGCCACCCCCGCACGCAGTAAATTGCGATCCACCGCCGCCATACGCTCCATGCGCCAATGCTCGGCGTGGCGCTCGATCAGTTTATCGATTTCAGGTCCGCGGTCGGTGGCTACGCGGAACAAATCATCGGCAAATCCGCGCACGTCAGCACTGGTCCCAGCGTGCTCTCCCCAAAACGTCTGCCGCACGTGATCCACCGTCTGCTTGCCCATGTCCGCCTGAAACAGCATTTGCAGAACCATTTCGCGAGATTTGCGGCGTGTACCCATAGGAAGAGTTGCTATTTTCTGGTTTCTCGTTGCTACTTGTCAGTTTAACGTAGGGGTAGGATTATTTGCGCTTCGTCTTAAGCGCCGTCTTGGGAGCAGCAGGTCGCTTTGAAGCTTTGTTGTTCCGGCTTTTATCCTTGTCACCCTGAGCGGAGCGAGAAACCTGCTTTTTGCTGAATGCTGAGTGCTGACTGCTGATCACCTCCCCCAGCGACGCCATCTCCACCGCCGCCAGCGCCGCCTCGAATCCCTTATTGCCCATCTTCAATCCAGCGCGGTCGATGGCCTGCTCGAGATTTTCGCAAGTAAGCACGCCGAAAGCATGAGGCACTCCCGTCTCCTGCGCCGATTGCCCAATCCCGCGCGTCACTTCGTTCACGATTACGTCATAGTGCGCGGTATCGCCGCGCAGCAAGCATCCGATGCAAATGATCGCATCGTATTTTTTTGTCTCCGCCAGCTTCCGCGCGGCCAGAGGAATTTCAAACGCTCCCGGCACGCGCACCACGTTTATATCTTTTCTCTTCGCACCCGAGCGCACAAGCCCGTCGATCGCGCTCAGAAAAAGTCTTTCGGTGATGAAACTATTGAACCGCGAGACGACGATCGCAAAGCGTTTGCCCAAAGCGCTCAGATTACCTTCGAGCGCAGGAACCTCAGGCTCAGAAAGATGTTCGACAACGAGATTCTGATTGATTTTTTTCTCCGTGACTCAGTGTCTCCGTGGTGGTTTCACCGCTTGACCCTGTGCTCCTC
>JBAUVJ010000262.1:0-4610 GCA_049583165.1 Candidatus Sulfotelmatobacter sp.
GGAGTGAACTGGAAGTACCACTTCAGCGTCCCTGTATCCGGGTTCAACGCCAGGACACAAGCCGTGTACAGGTCGTCGCCGGGGCGGGAGTCTCCAACGAAATCCGGCGCGGCATTGCTGGTTGTCCAGTACAAAGTGTTGAGCTTCGGGTCGTACGTGCCCGGCATCCAAGTCGTGCCGCCACCATGGAGATACGAATCACCCGGCCAACTGGATGAGCCGAACTCGCCGGGACCGGGGATGGTCCAGAAACGCCAGTTCAATTTGCCGGTAGCGGCATCGTAGGCGGCGATGAAGCCGCGGACACCGGAATCCCCACCCGACGTCCCGACGATCACTTCGTCCTTGACCACCAGTGGCGCGCTGGTTGAGCCATATTGTTTTGCCTTGTCGGCGTAGGTCACATCCCAAAGGAGGCGTCCAGTGAGAGCATCGAGACACAGCAAGTGAGCGTCATCCGTTTCCATGTATACGAAATTTTTCCAGACTCCGACGCCACGGTTATGATGTTCCGCGGCATCGTCGAGTAACCCATCGCTCAACGGCCTTGCATGATGCCAAATCACTCGCCCCGTCCGCGCGTCGAGCGCGAATGCATCGTTGGCCGAGGTCACATACATGATGCCCCCGACAACCACGGGCGTGACTTCTAACTTGTCCGAATTGGAAGCGTGGAATATCCATGACGCACGCAACTGCTTGACATTTTGTGGGGTGATTTCGCGCAAGGCGCTGAAACGTCGTCCGGTGTAATCGCCGTTGTAGGAAGTCCAGTTGGCGCCGGGAGGCTGCGTAAGCAAGTCGTCCGCAGTCACGTTCACGTTGGCGACAACGGGATCCTGTCCTTTTTGTCCGGCGGCTGAACAACAGAGCAGACAGCAAGTTGCCATCGCCGCCAGGCGGAGATTCGTCCTGAATGATTTCATGTCAGTTATTTTCGGCAGGGCTCACGGAGACTTCCTGAAGAGAACCACGGTCCAGCCCATTCCGGTCTTCCAAATGAAGCGAAATACGGGATGAACTTGCGGGAGGTTTTAAGTCCGTCTTCATTTGCACTAGAACCGCTGGATCTACCTGAGTCAGAGTTTGAAATCCCAGGTTTGAGCCGTGGTTATCATAAAAGTGCGCGACCAAGCGCCCGTCAAAAAACACGCCAAAGGAACCCGAAAGCCGGAGGTCGCCGCCCTCCAAACGGGTAACCTTTAGAGGGTCTACAACGATCCCCGCATCCTCAACGCCGTGGAATTCGCTTCCCCCAGCGCGAGTCGGGAACCATTCCGTATCGAGGTCTTTGGTTTCGCCTGGCCGCAGTCGGACGAGCGGACTATTGATCTCGGCCTCAAGGTAATAAGGAGATTTAAGAGGCTCAATGGAAGTTAGAGAAGGCACTCCTTCGGAGTTCATCCTCAGCTCCGGGCCATTCGTCCAAAAAATAACGGAGGCCTTGCCGGGATAAGTTTCTTTCTTTTCGTAGCGGAAGCGCTCCACCATCGCATATCGATTGTCGCCGTCAACCACAGCCAGCCAGCCCGGCGTCGAATCCAGCCATAGCTCGGCCGCAAGATGCGCGTAATGCAGCGCGAACAAACCATCATCCCTCACCTTGACCGCTGAATTCTCTGCCGGACCGAAGCGCACGTGGTAGCGCTCGAGATAGCTGCTGGATGGATTCGCAGGCGCGAAGGTCCAGAAATTGCGGCTGTTTCGCGAAGGGGAGGCCGAGTCTGACGTGTCGTACTGCGAGACCGACTGCATGGACCACTCGATCATATGTCCGGTCTTGTTCTGCATGGTTGCGTGAAAGCGGATCGCCGGCGAATCGGCGTCGAGGTGGATGGTGCGCCGGATCTGAATGCCAGTCTGGGGGTCGATGGGGCCCGTCAACTCGATTTCGCACGCCTGTCCCTCCGAAACCTTTCGAAAGGTGTAGGGGCCGTCATCGATCACATCGGAATTGCCCACCCAATGCTGTTCATCATCGTTTCCCTCGGGTAAGAGCCAGAGTTTGTCACCACCGTAGTTAAACCATTCAGATGGGTTGGGCGGCAGGTATTTTCCTTCGTACTCAGGATTTACGAAAAGGAAAGGATGTCCGGCGAAAATCACCTGCATGAGCCGTCCGCCATTTTGCGGTACGATCTCGAGCTTAACCCAGCGGTTGGAGACTTCTTCGGCGCTCCAGCCGCGGTATTTCGTGGCTTCTACGCGGCAAGAGGAGCCAGGTCGATCCGGCCCACTCGCAGACTGTGCGGAAGCAACGGTCAGGCTCAAGCATCCTAAAGAACAGATCATGGCCAAGCGGCGCATCGTTCGTTCCTCCTGCATTCAAGACACCCTGATACCCTCACGGACGATAGTATCTTGTACTGTCCGACCCCGCATTCCTTAAAACAGGCTGCCTCGCCGGATGATCGAGAGGATATTGAAACGAAATTAGACGTAATGTAATGAAACAATTTGATTTGCGTCAAGCAGATTCCGTGATATATCAAATTCACTGCAAATTAGGAGAAGCCGAGAAGTGGCCTGCCGAATCGTACCTCAGGTTGCATTAGTTCTCATACTTTTTGGTGGCATCGGCAACTCCTTTTGCCAGGACTCGAATTCTGCAAAGAAAGAATCCGCTCCCGCCATCAAATCCGAGCTCAAAGGTAAAAGTGTTTTCGAGTCGAGATGCGCGCTTTGCCATGGACTTGATGGCCGCGGGGGTGAGCATGCGCCTGACATTGCCCGCCAAGCCGCAGTGACATCGCTTTCAGATCAGGCTCTGCTCAATATGATTCACAACGGTATTCCGCAAGGCGGAATGCCGCCTTTTGGCGACATAGGCAAAGAGGATGGCCAAGCTCTCGTTGCTTATTTGCGCTTTTTGCAAGGCAGGTCCGGCGTCGGCTCTATGTCAGGCGACCCGGCCCGCGGTCATGACCTCTTCTTTGGAAAAGCCGGTTGTTCCGCTTGCCACGCCATCCGGGGTCAGGGTCAGCCCACCGCTGGAGACCTCACGGGATATGGCCAAGGTCATCAGGCGGGCGATATCCGCGATGCGATTCTCAACCATGGTGGACGGCACGAAGAAATCGCAACCGCCGTTGCACACGATGGTCGAAAGTTCTCCGGAACGATTCGCAACGAAGACAACATCTCTATCCAATTGCAGGACGACGATGATAAAGATGGCAGATTTTATCTGCTCATGAAATCGAGCCTAGTCTCTATCCAGCGGCGAACTGCAATTGCCACGCATGTCGATTACGAGAAGCAGCTCAGTAGGACCGAGTTCAACGAACTGGTGAGCTATCTTGCAAATGAGGTCAACAGTCCGGATCAATCCTCACCGCCCGGAAAGGATTCGACGCCTGATGACAAAAATTGATTCCCGGCTCTTGCTGTTATCACTATTGCTGACTCCTGGTCTCTGGGCACAAGAGCACCCAGTAGACCCCACATGGTTACATCGCTATGTTCCCGAGCTGAGCGAGACGAAAGCCGATCTGTCAACGGACACTTGCCACTACCGGCCGATTTTCGGTGATGGGGACAAAGATAATCGGACCCTCCAAACCGTAACTCGCTTCGGCGAAGTCACTCTGGATGCGCACGGCAATTGCAAGACCGTGCTCTACGATCGGCAGGAAGAGATTTACATGGTCCTCGACGGCGGGGGTACTCTGCACTACGGAGATCAGCTCCGGTCGCTTCGCAAACATGACTTCACCTACTTGCCCCCGGGGGTGAAGCATTCCATTTCTAGCGATTCGAGTTCTAACGATTCGAGCCAGCCGCTGCGAGTGCTGGTCATGGGTTTCAAAATCGCGTCATCCATTCCGATCGGCGCCCCGTTGCCCCATCCGAAAGTGGCAAATCTTGATCAGGCGAATGAGGAAACCGTCCGCGGTCACCCCAACTCGGTTTTGTACAAACTTCTGGCCGGTTCGCAAACCGGCAAACGCGACTTGATTGATCAAGCCTATGTAATGAACAGTTTTTTCTGGATGGACTTTGCGCCGGGCGGAACGAACTGGCCTCACCACCACGAAGCGGCGGAAGAGATCTACTTGGTGATCGAGGGCGAGGGTCAGATGGTTGCCGGAAGTGGAATCGACGGCGTCGAAGGCCGCTATCCCGCCAAAGCCGGAGACGCCTACTACTTTCGTCCCAACTGCACCGTCGGCTTTTACAACAAGAACAAACCAGGAGCCAAGGCCTACATCCTGGCTGTTCGATCACGAATTCCATTGCACGAGGATGAAGAGTAAGAGGCGCCGAACTGTTCTTTTCACGCGAAGCAAAATTGACAATGCGTTGGGATTGGGATAAAAAACTCCGACGCGCATTGCACTTTCAAAAACGCGACTATCGCTTTCAATAGATGAAAGTCGCCCTGACGACAAATATACTGTCCTTGAAATCCATCTTCTAGGTCAGCCCGCAAACACAGCAACAGGAAGAGACCACCACCTGGAGGTGCGAACATGCAAGTCCTGAAACCAAGCCGGCGATCGTTCATGAAGTGGGTAGCGGCCTCCCCGCTGTTGGGCCAGATCGCCGTGACTGACCTTTATGCGAAGGCTGCCAGTGCCGTTGGCAAAGACCCCCGGCAAAATGTATAC
>JBAUVJ010000263.1:0-6732 GCA_049583165.1 Candidatus Sulfotelmatobacter sp.
CTATGTTGAGGCGTAACCATGCATTCACTCCAAGGGGATCCGGGCCGAGGGAGCGGACCGGGATTGGAGTTTTCACATTAAGGGAAAAAGGACAGGGGGGAAACGTGTCCACGGCTCTTGACCTAAGGTAACCCGAGGAAACCGCTAAGGGGAATTTAGTGCCGAAACGGGCTAGGGGCGCAGCTTACGAGTGAATCTCTTTCTGACGCAGCCAGCGAAACCAGGAGAAAACGGGTATGCCAGCCAGAATTACCAGCAAGCCGTACAAAGAATTCGGCCAGTTCTCGCGGAACGTGTAGTAGAGAAGTGCTGCGGCAACGGTAACAAACAATGCCGGAACGAATGGGTAGCCGAAGACACGATAGGGACGAGCCAACTGCGGGCTGCGCCAGCGGAAGATGAAGACAGTGCTCCCGGCGATCATGTAGAAGAGCCATTCCGCGAAGATGGCGAGAGAAAAAAGCTGCCGGAAATTTCCCCCGAGCAGCAGCAGAATCATCGAAAGGATGGCCTGCACCACAATCGCAATCGAGGGCGTGTGGTAGCGCGGATGTACCTTCGCCAAAGCATGAAAGAAGTAGCCGTCTCGAGCCATGGCAAAAGGCACGCGCGCACCGCTCATCGTAGTTCCATTCAAGGTGACCAGCATGGAGACGGCCATACCCGCCGAAACAATGGCTGCACCCATGTGTCCCATAACCAGCGCGACAGCATCGGAGGCTGGGCGGGGCGAGTGAGCAATCGCAGTCGCGGGCAGCACATATTGCACGCCCGCGTTCACCAACACATAGAGAAGACCCACGGTGGCGACGCCCGCAATCAGCGCAATCGGAATACTGCGCCCGGGGTTCTTGATCTCGCCGGCGACCATGTTCAGGTCATTCCAGCCGTCGTAAGCCCACAAAGCCGCGACCAGCGCGGCCATGAAGCCGGCAATGCCTCCCTTGGCTCCGTTAAATGTTCCGGCAAAGTTGCTCCAGCCTCGTCCCGTAGCGCTGCCAGCGCCGCTGAAGCAGACCGTCACGATGGCAAGAATAATTACGACCTTCAGCGCCGTAAAAACCAATTGAAATTCGCCAGCCTTTTTTACTCCCAGGTAGTTGAGCACGGAAATCAGGATGGCCGCGGTGATCGCGACAACTTGTCCCCAGGTTATGGCGAAGGAATGAGACGAGATGCCCAGAAAAAAAACGTCGTTAGAAAAAAAAGAAAAGATGGAGAACGTCCCTAGAACGCGCACCATTCCGGTTGCGATCGTAGCTATCGACGCCGGTTTGGCGATGACGAACCAGGTCCAGCCGTATAAAAAGCCTCCCAGCGGGCCGTAAGCGTCGCGCACGTAGACGTACTCTCCTCCGGCCTGCGGCTTCATGGCGCCCAGTTCGGCATAGGTGAGCGCGCCAAAAAAAGAGAGCAGTCCACCCACCAGCCACGCCAAATACACCAACTTGGCCGAGCCCACGGCCTGCATCATCTCCGCAGGAACGAGAAAGATCCCGCTTCCAATGATGGTTCCCACAACAACTGCCGAGGCATGGCTTACGCCCAGATCCCGCGAGAGCTCCGGGCGGATCGTGGATTCCTGTGTCAGTTGGGGCATGATCGAAGGGTGCAAGTATACGTTATGCAGGCGTGCCATCTAGCGAGCATCAGGCCTGAGTTTCAGAGGGCGCGACGAAATTCGAATCGCGCATTAGCAAGCTTGCGGCGTACCCTACGCCAAACGTTACCATCGCCCCAATCACCACCCACCACGTCCACGGGACGCGTGTCCAGCGCCACAGATACAAATCGACGCTGAATCCCAAAAGCATTCCCACCATCGCGCCGCGCTGATTGGCTTTTCGGGTCAGCACGCCCAGCAAAAACACTCCCAGCAGCGCGCCGTAAGCCACCGAGGCAATCTGCAATCCGACTTCGACCACGCGTCCGGCTTTGTGAAGCGATAGAACCGCCAGGCTGAACAGCACCATCGCGAAAAAGAATGTGGCCAGCCGCGAGAGGCCCATCCGATTGCGCTCGTCGGATTGCGGCCGAAAGCGCACGTAGAAATCCATGATCGCGCTGGATGACAACGAATTCAGCGCCGCGCTCAAGTTCGACATCGCCGCCGCTAGAATCGCGGCGATCAGCAAACCTGAGATCCCATGCGGCATCTGCTTGACGATGAATGCGGGATAAATTCGATCTGGCTTTCCAAAGGCCGCCGAGGGCACGCGATAGTAAGCCCACAGCATTACCCCGACAATCAGAAACAAGGCAAACTGAACCAGAATTACAACTCCACTCGAAATCAGTGCCACCGCGGACTGCTTCTGCCCGCGCGCCGCGAGCAACCGCTGAACAAAAAGTTGATCCGTACCGTGGCTCGCCGTGGTAAAGGCAGTGCCACCGATAACACCCGCCCAGAAGGTATATGGAATCCATAAGCTCGGAGTGAAATCGAATACTCGCAACTTGCCCGCGCTCGAAGCCGCGGCATGTATGGCGCTCCATCCGCCGGGAACAAGATGAAGAATCGTCCATAACCCAACCAGCGTTCCGCCGACATAGATTATGGTCTGCACCACGTCGGTCCAGATTACGGCCGCGAGTCCGCCCTCGAACGTATAGATGAGTGTCAATGCAGTAATAATGGCAATCGAGGAAACTTCTCCGGTGCCCAGAGCAATGGCAACCACAATCGAAACGGCATACACGCGCACTCCCTCGGCTGCCGTTCGCGTCAACAGAAACAGCCCGGCGGTCAGCGAGCGCAGGCCTCGCCCGAAGCGGCGTTCGATCAGTTCGTATGCCGTATACAGATCGCCGCGAAAGTAGTGGGGTAACAGGACAAAGCTAATTACAACGCGCCCCACAACGTACCCCATCACCACTTGTAGGAAGACCAAGTTGGAATCGTAAGCGAGTCCTGGGATGCTGATGATCGTAAGCGTGCTGGTTTCGGCGGCGACAATGGAAAGCGCAATGGCCCACCAGGGAATATCACGCCCAGCAAGAAAATAGTCGCGCAAGGAGCGTTGCCGCTTGCGGAAGCGCAGGCCGAACAGCGTAATCCCGACCAGGTAGAGCGCGATAATGGCCAGATCGAGTTTGTCGAGACCCATTTTTCGCAACCCATGCGCGCTGCCGCGTTGGAATAGCCATTATGGCCGGACTTCAGCATTCCTGCGAGTGAGAGTCTATGAACCTCCAAGAATTAAGAATGAAAAGAGGCGTTCGACAAACCCAAGAACCGGAAACGAAAGAGCCGGTAGCTAAAAACGGCTTGTGGTAGAAATATTCCGTGGCCTACTACCTGGGCATTGACGGCGGCGGCAGCAAGACAAAATGCATTGTAGGCGACGAATCTGCGGTCGTCGCGACGTCTGTGTCGGGCCCCAGCAACATTATCCGCGTGGGCGAAGCGCGCGCCCGGGAAGCACTGCATCAGGTAATCCGGCAAACCTGTGAGGATGCGAAAATCGATCCTCGGCAAGTGAAGCGCGCCTGTATCGGCGCGGCCGGTGCCGGACGCGAGGAAATCGCCAACATTGTTCGCAAGATTCTCGCAGAAGTGATTGCCGGCGAGATCGAAGTTGTAGGCGACATGCAGATTGCGCTGCAAGCGGCGCTGGGAGATGGGCACGGAGTGATCGTGAACGCCGGAACCGGTTCGTTTGCTTATGGGCGCGATGCGCAGGGAAAAACTGCACGGGCTGGTGGCTGGGGATTTGCCATTTCCGATGAAGGCTCGGCCCACTGGATCGGCCGTGAGGCGGTTTCCGCGCTGCTTCGTGCCGTCGATCGATCTGAGAACGGTAGCGCCGCGTCTCAACAGTCAACGCTTTTTCGCGAGATTAAATCCGTTTGGAAGGTGGAATCGTTCGAAGACCTAGTTCGCACCGCCAACTCGAACCCGGATTTTGCCGCTGTGCTACCGGCGGTTCTGTCCGCACACTATGCCTCTGACGAAACCGTGCAACCCGTCCTCGTGCAGGCGGGAAAGGAACTTGCGCGACTTGCTGGTGTCGTGTTGTGCCATCTTTTTCCGGAGCGGGATGTGGTTGTCCCAATGGCCATGCTGGGCGGCGTCTTTCGTCATGCGCCTATGATTCGTGACCTTTTTTACAATGAAGTTCGCGCGGCGCATCCGGGCGTCATTTTGAATTCCGAAATGCTCGAACCGGTTCACGGGGCCTTGCAATTAGCGCGGGGAGCCGGTTCACGAGGCGTCGCAATCGATTATGGATTCGGAAGGAATCCAATCTGACCGCATGCAGCGCACGGTGGCTGCTGAACCCGTCGCAGCATCGAACGCTGCTGCGGCAGTGAGCATTTCCGAACTCAACTCGCCGCTAAACGAGGATCTCGTCCTTGCGCTACTCAATCGCCGCGAACTCGCTCCGGAAACTCTCGAACGCATTAGCCAGGATGCGGCCGGATTAAAGTCGCGAAAGGTTTCGCTTGCCCTCGCCGCTCATCCCCGCGTTCCCCGGCATCTTGCGCTGCGGTTGATTCGCCAGTTCCATACGTTCGACCTCATGCGCTTCGCGTTGCTTCCGTCGGTCGCTGCTGATTTGAAGCGCGCCGCCGACGATCGACTCGTCGCGCGTTTGGCCTCCGTCACGCTAGGAGAGCGCATGACATTGGCTCGCCGTGGATCGCAATCGGTTTCGGCCGAATTGTTGCTCGACAAAGAATGCCGCGTCGCCCAAACCGCTCTGGAAAATGCCGGCCTTACGGAAGCCGCCGTGATCAAGGCGATCATGCGGCCAAACGCCCGGCCGGCGCTGGTCGAGACCATTTGCCATCACCCGAAGTGGTCGATCCGCCGCGAAATTCGTATCGCGCTGCTGCGCAGTCCGCATACGCGGCTCGCCCGGGCATTGGAATTTGCCCGCAACCTTCCGCCTCCAATGCTTCGGGATATTTTGCACTCCTCGCGATTGCCAGAGAAGATCAAGGTTTATCTGCGCGACGAGTTAAAGAAAAGAAAAAACTGACGAAGCGAGAGCGAAAGGCTCAATCCTTGATTCGGCTATCGTCCTCCACCAATTTCCAAAATAGCGCCGGTTGTGTAAGATGCCGCGGGAGAGAGCAACCAAAGCACGCCCTCGGCGACTTCGTTAGGTGTTCCGGCACGTTCCATGGGGATTGTCGAGGCCAGCCGCGCCAGCCGGTCTGGTGCGCCGTTGGCGCCATGCAGGCCGGTTTCGATCAGGCCGGGAGCAACTGCGTTAACGCGAATTCCTTCGGCTGCTACTTCGCGCGCCAGCCCAATGGTGAAACTATCGATCGCGCCCTTCGACGCAGCATAGTGAACCCACTCGCCGGCGGAACCGGTGCATGCCGCCCGCGAAGATATATTGACGATCGCTCCGCCGGCTCCGCCATGCGCGGTTGACATGCGACGCACGGCTTCGCGCGCGCACAAAATCGCTCCAGTTACATTGACTGCCATAACTTGCGATACAGTTCTTGCGCTCACTGAATCCACTCGGGCAAATCCGCCAGTAATTGCCGCATTATTGACCAAAGCTTTGATCGGACCCAGTTCACGCTCGGCGGTTTTAAAAAGACGAACGACATCTTCTTCGCGGGCAACATCTGCTTGAATGGCACAAGCCCGACCGCCTTCGGAGACAATCTGTTCAGCAATTGCCCGTGCTTCAGCCTCACCGGACGCAAAATTAACCGCGATAGAAAATCCGCGCACTGCGGCCAGTTTGGCGATGGCCGCGCCTATCCCGCGACTGGCGCCGGTTACGATGAGTGCTCCCAACTCCGATTGCCTAAGCATAGATTTCCTGGTCACAACACTTTAGCAACAAACCTCCAGAATGTGCGACGGCCGCTCCTTGGTAATCTGTCATGCGCGCCTCGAAGTCCGTAAAATTGCAACATCGCCTTGTGATCGAGATGCTACGGTCGATTTTCGACAGACCGATTTTCGAGAAACCGTGGGAGCCGGTATCCCGCCCGGCGCTCGTCGCGTGGCTCGTCTTTTATATCGGATTCCTGGCCTATGCCTTCTCGGCTCACGGCGGATTCCTCTTCATCGACGCCGCGAATTTGGTGGTGCACGAAGGCGGCCACAATCTTTTTGGATGGTTCGGTCCCACGCTCGGTCTGTGGGGAGGCACGCTGCTGCAGTGGCTCGTACCATTTCTTCTGGCAGTGTATTTCTTCAATGAGCGGCGGACGGCTGGATTCGTATTCTGTGTGTTCTTCTTTTTCGAGAACTGGCTCTACACCGCAACCTACATGGCAGACGCGCGAGCGCAGGTGTTGCCATTGGTCACGACCGCGACCCTGAATTTGCTGAGCACGATTTCTACCGGATCTTCTCGAACCTGCGCGTCCTCAACTACGACACCAGGATTGCGGCGGTAGTTCGCCTGTTAGGCTGGTGCGGCATGATCGGGATCCTAGTATGGTTCGCTCTGCGAGGAAAACTCGGCAGGTTTCAACGCGACCGCTATAACCTATCGGAGTAAAATACGCTCTCATCTGGGGGAGAATCGATCTATGAGAACGTTTTTGTTCACGCTTGTCGTTGCTCTGGCGATGGTGTTCGTCGTGACCCCGAGTATGCGCCCGTCGGCTGTTGCGTCGGCGAGAGCAAACGCTGACACGTTGCGGCAGCTAGAAGCCGAATTCATGAAGGCTGCGTCGGAACATGGCTCGGCAGGATATATGTCTTACTACGCCGACGATGCGGTCGAGGTCCCCAACGGAGCGCCACTCATT
>JBAUVJ010000264.1:0-5395 GCA_049583165.1 Candidatus Sulfotelmatobacter sp.
GACCAAAGTACTCGCACGGGAATTTTGATCGCGCAATTAAAGTATGCCATCCTAGATGTTACAAAGGCGCGTCGGTGCTTCGCGTACGATGGAAGCAGGCGGAGAGCAAAGGTACTCACAGTCTTCCTACAAAGAAGACCGAAGATCCTATGAAAGACTGCCGCAAATTTTATGTCGATGGGACGTGGATCGCTCCGGCGGAAGTCCACGACCTCACAGTAATCAACCCGGCCACGGAAGAGCCTTTCGCTACGATCTCGCTCGGCAGCGCTGCCGATGTTGACCTGGCCGTGGCAGCGGCCAAGCGCGCCTTCGAATCGTATTCGGAAGCGAGTCCGCAAGAGCGCCTCACACTTTTGCATCGGATCATCGAGGTTTACCAATCGAAGATGGACGAAATGGCGGAGACGATTTCTCAGGAAATGGGCGCGCCGCTGTCGCTGGCGCGGAAGGCGCAAGCTCCTGCCGGACTTGCTCATCTTTTGGAAATTGTTAAGGTTCTGGAAGGTTTTAAGTTTGAAGAGTTGAAGGGCTCCACTCTGATGCGGAAAGAACCAGTCGGAGTGTGCGGACTCATCACTCCGTGGAACTGGCCCATGAATCAGATCGCCTGCAAAGTGGCGCCCGCATTGGCCGCGGCGTGCACGATGGTGCTCAAGCCTAGCGAAATTGCGCCGCTATCGGCTTATCTGTTTGCGCAAATCTTGCATGAGGCTGGCGTTCCAGCTGGGGTTTTCAACCTGGTAAATGGCGATGGCCCCACGGTTGGAGCTGCGATCTCATCGCATCCCGATGTAGCCATGGTTTCTTTTACGGGTTCGACGCGTGCCGGTATCGCTGTTGCGTCGGCAGCTGCGCCCTCGGTGAAGCGGGTTACGCAGGAACTTGGTGGAAAATCGGCTAACATTATTTTGGATGATGCCGATTTCGAAAATGCCGTTAAACAGGGCACACAGGAGTGCTTCCGCAACACGGGACAGTCGTGTAATGCCCCGACCCGCATGCTCGTTCCCCGCTCCAGGATGGTGGAATCAATAGCAGCGGCACGAAAAGCGGCGGAGACGACGAAAGCCGGGGACCCATCCGCCAAGGATACTGGCATCGGGCCGCTCGCCAGCAAAGCTCAATTTGATAAAGTGCAGCACCTGATCGGCGAAGGCCTTGCAGAAGGTGCAAAGCTAATCGCCGGAGGTCTCGGACGGCCCGACGGCATCGACAAAGGTTATTTCGTGAAACCGACCGTATTTGCCGACGTGCGGCCTGACATGACCATCGCGCGCGAAGAGATCTTCGGACCGGTGCTGAGCATCATCCCCTACGAGAACGAGGACGATGCCGTCCGTATTGCGAATGAGACACCCTATGGTTTGTCGGGCTTCGTCACATCTAGCGACATGGAGCGGGCGCGGCGGGTGGCCAAGCGAATACGAGCTGGCAACGTGCACATCAACGGCGCCCGGGTCGACTTCGCTGGTTGCTTTGGTGGTTATAAACAGTCAGGCAACGGGCGCGAGTGGGGCGAGGCCGGACTGGAAGAATTCCTTGAGTTGAAAGCGATATTTGGATACGCCAGCGTTGCGAAGTAAGATTCGTGGGAGCGATTCACCGCGCAAATCTTTTGCGGCGTAGAGTACGCTCAACCAAGCGGGAGAGGCAGAAATGGCAATTGGAAGCGGATGGTCCAAAACCTGGACTTATTTCCTGGGCGAGTGGCACGAAGGCAACGTGCCGATCATGGGCCCGCGCACCCATGCCGCGTGGCTCTGCTCCGTTGTATTCGACGGAGCTCGTGCGTTCGAAGGCGTTACCCCAGATCTCGATCTCCACTGCGCGCGGGTAAATGATTCCGCAAAGAAGCTCTTCCTCAAGCCGACGGTTTCGAGCGAAGAATGGATAAGACTGGCGCGGGAGGGAATAAAGAAGTTCGATAAGGACGCGGCGCTCTACATTCGTCCCATGTACTGGGGAGAAAAAGAAGGGCCCTGGGTTCAGGCGCATGAACCCGAGTCGACGCAGTGGTGCCTCTCGATTTATGAAGCGCCCATGCGCCCGCCGAAAGGCTTCTCGCTTACGTTATCTCCTTACCGCCGGCCAACGATTGAAAACATGCCGGTCGATGCCAAGGCCGGGTGCCTTTATCCCAATAATTCTCGCGCCCTATTCGAAGCGCACTCTCGGGGCTTCGACAATGCGATCGTCTGCGACATGCTGGGCAACGTCGCCGAACTTGCCACTTCCAATGTCTTCATGGCGAAAGACGGCATCGTGTTTACCCCGATCGCGAATGGAACATTTCTCGCCGGCATCACGCGGCAGAGGGTAATGGGACTCTTGCGTTCCGCCGGTGTTGAGGTGGTCGAGAAGACTCTCACCTACCAGGACTTCGAAAAAGCGGATGAGATTTTCGCGACCGGAAACTACTCCAAAGTAGTTCCCGTGACGCGGATCAGCGACCGCGCTCTACAATTTGGCCCGCTTTACACCAAGGCCCGGGAACTCTACTGGTCGTTCGCGCATTCATGACGAAAACCTCGGCGGTGGAGGTTCTGACCCCCATCTGGCAGCGCGTGCTGCAATTGCCGTCGATTCCTGTGAATGCCGATTTTTTCGATCTTGGGGGAAATCCTTCATCCGCTGCCAGATTATTTGCTGAGATCGCTGAGGCGACGGGCCGCGATCTGTCGCCAGTGTTGATCTACGTGGCGCCGACGATCGAAACTCTTGCCGCAGTCTTGGAGCAACCCGGCCCGCCGCGCGTTCCGCCGCTCCTGCTGCTCAGGGCTGGAACGAAGCAGCCGCCCATTTTCATCGCGCATGGCATCGGCGGTACAGTGTTTGGTTTTTTCGACCTCTTGCAGAAAATCAGATTCCCCCATGCGTTCTATGGAATGGAGGCGAGCGGCATTGATGGGGTGAGCGAGCCGCTTACGTCGATCGAAGCTATGGCGGGGCTTTACCTCGATGCGATCAAACAAGTGCAGCCGCACGGGCCGTATTTCCTGATCGGCTACTCGCTAGGAGGCCTAGTGACTCTGGAAATGGCTCAACGCTTGTTTGCTGGTGGCGAAAAAGTTGGGCTATTGGCAATGGTGGAAACTTACCCAGAGAAAAAATACCTTGCCCGCATGCAGCGTTGGTTGTTGTCATTTCGTTTTGCCAGACGCCGAGCGTGGTCGTTTGTTGAATCCGGTGGGGGCAGAAGTCGTTCACACATGTCAGGGGCCTCTGATGAAAATTCAGTTCATGGCAGCTCTTTTCAAATCACCGCTGACCGGGTGATGCGACGAATTGAGAAGGCTGACTACCTGGCATGGGGAAGCTATCGTCCCCGGTTTTATCCCGGTGCAGTCAAGTTCGTGAGAGCGGGGACCAGCACTCATTTTCCCCACGACGGGGCAGCGGTATGGTCGCCTCTCGTCGGGAAACTCGAGGTCGAAACGCTACCGGGGAACCACTTGGAAATACTCACGACGAATTTTGAAAGGCTGGCTTCGGTACTCAAGCGTTATCTGAACGAAGCATCAGCTTGATCAAGTACTAATGCACGGTCTGAGTGACCGAGGCCGAACTCTCGGCAATGTTCGAATCTCCGTAGTACATAACCGTAACGCTGGTGGCGCCAGCCGGTAGAGCGGACGTAGCGAAGCTCGCAGTACCACCCTTGAGTTGAGCGGTTCCGAGAAGCGTCTTCCCTTCCGTAAAGGTTACCGGTCCGGATGGCGTGACAGTCGGCGACGAGATGTTCACCTTGAAAGTGACCGCTTGACCCTTCGCGGAAGGATTCAGCGATGATTGAATCGTTGCAGCACTGGTCGTTTCCGTTACCAGCTGATTTACAGCGCTCGATGTACTGCCGATGTTCATCGAGTCGCCCGCGTATACCGCAATCAAAGGAAAGGAATCGGCGTCGAGTTTTGATATCGCAAGCGAAGCCTGACCATCTTTGTTGAGCGTGGCAGTGCCGACGTTGTAGCCCCAGGTGAAATTCACTCTGCCCGTCGGCGTCACGGACCCGAAGGTGGTTACCGTGGCAGTCAACATCACATCCTCACCATAGATGGAGGGATTAAGGCTGGAGACCAAAGTTGTCGCGGTCGCCGACTTCTTAGTTGGATTCACAATCTGGCGGACTCCAGGCGATGTGCTGGCGCTGAAGCTGGTGTCTCCGGCGTAGCTTGCCGTGATGGAATCGGCGCCCGCCGGCAAGGAGGAAATAGTCAGCGACGCAACTCCTCCGCTCAGCGGCGCTGTGCCAAGTACAGCCGAGCCATTATTAAAAGTGAGGGTTTCTCCGTTCGGCGGAATTCCAAAGATCGAACTCACGGTGGCGACAAATGTAACCGCTTGACCCGTGAGCGAAGGGTTCACTCCAGAGGCAAGTGTCGTGGTGGTGAAAGCTTCGGTATTGTTGAATAGTACGCCTAGCGAACCATCGCTATTTTTCCCGCCACCCTGGTTTCCTACCAGCAAATCGGGCTTGCCATCCCCATTCATATCGCCGACGGCTACGGAAATGTCGTTGAACGCGCCTGAAGAAAAGGACACTGCGGGTTGAAACGTGCCATCCCCGTTGCCCAGCAAAATGCTGACCACCCCGTTTGTCTCCCCGCATCCATAGCCGTTTTGACTGCTCCCGCAATTTGCGGCTACGAGGTCGAGTTTGCCGTCACCGTTAATATCCGTGATCGCCAGCGAGCCCGGACTGGACCCGCCGGAGGAATAAGGAACCGCCGGCTGGAAGGTTCCATTCCCGTTGCCCAGCAGAACCGCCAGCGTGCCGGAGTACCAATTCGCCACTACGATGTCGCGCTTTCCGTCTCCATTCAGATCCGCGACTGCGAGTGCCGCAGGTATATCCCCGCCCGCGCCGTAGACAACCGCTGCCTGGAAAGTTCCATCGCCGTTGCCCAAAAGAACGTTAACGGTGGCGTGTCCCTCATTGGCCACCACGAGATCCGGTTTACCGTCGCAGTTAAAATCTGCAACAGCCAGAGAACTCGTCACCGAGTCCCCGGCGTCATAGGTAACCGGGGCCTGGAATGTTCCATCACCGTTGCCGAACAACACTGCCACCAGGCCATCGCCATTGCTCTCGCCGCCTTGGTTCGCCACCAACAAGTCGAGTTTGCCATCGCCACTCACATCCGCAACCGCAACGGAAACGGCCACCTGCCCTCCTGAGCGGTAGGTAACCGGAGTCCGGAACGTACCATTGCCTTTGCCCAACAGAACGGACACTTCGCCGCTCGTGCAATCGCTGCCGCTAACGCAAGTATTTGCCACCAGCAAGTCCGGGATGCCGTCGCCGTTCACATCCGCAATTGCGACCGAAGTGGCACCGTAGCCGCCGGACCCGAAAGCACGAACCGGTTTGAAGGTTCCATCGCCGTTGCCC
>JBAUVJ010000265.1:0-2329 GCA_049583165.1 Candidatus Sulfotelmatobacter sp.
GGGGGGGGGGGGCCCCCCCCCCACGACGGCCGCCGAGGACGGCGGCGCTACGAAGAGTGCTTGATTATGGACTCCCTCAAAACTGACCCAACGCCGGCATGGGCCACCCTGGTTGCCACACTCTTCGGTATTGGAAGACTGCGACCAGGGCCGGGCACCTGGGGATCGGCGGCGACGGTGTTGTTGTGGGCTGCGGTAGCAAGCAGTCTTTCACCTGCGCTGCGAACACCAGTCGCGGTCATCCTGGCTGCGCTGGTCACGTTGATCGGCATTCCTGCGGCCACGCGCGTGGCGCGCGGGGTGGGAAGAAAAGATCCACAATTTGTGGTGATTGATGAAGTCGCCGGTCAGCTCGTGGCTTTGATCGCGGTGCCGCTCGCATGGAAATCTTTTCTGGCGGGCTTTATACTTTTTCGTGCGTTTGATATCGTCAAACCGCCTCCGGCGAGGCAATTGGAAGCGATTCCCGAGGGGGCAGGGATTGTTCTGGATGATATTGCGGCCGGGCTGTACGCTCTGATAGTTGTGCATCTCTTTCTGCACTTTGGTCTTCTAAGCTAGTGCGAGTGTTTTCCTCATGGGATTTTCCGAACGTATTCTGGGTAAAAAGAGCTCGAACGGCGGCCCGCACATCGAGTCTGTCTCTCCGGTACTGGCGCTGGCCGGGGGCGAAGTGCGCATCGCCGGCTCAGGATTGCGGCCGCTACAGTGGGAGCGTCCCCGCGTGCAATTTGGGGATGTCGAAGGCGGAGTGGTGATCAGCTCGGAATCGTTTCTAGTCGCCCGCGTCCCCGACGGAGCAACTTCGGGCCCGGTGGTGGTGGCCACCGATGGCCACGTGAGCAACGCGCAGACGGTGAAGGTCGCAGTTCCGATTGCCGAAAATCTGCATCCGGTAACCAATCCGGCGCTGGATGCGCAGGGAAACATTTACTCGACATTCTCTGGTTCACGCGGCCAGAAGGTTCCGGTTGCGGTCTTCAAGATTGACACCGACTATGCGATGAAACCGTTTGTTGCGGAGATGATGAACGCGACTGCCATCGCATTCGATCGCCAGGGACAAATGTATGTTTCGTCGCGTCATGATGGCGCCGTCTATCGCGTGGCTCCGAACGGAACCATGAGCACTTACGCCGAGGGGATGGGAATCGCCACGGGAATCGCTTTTGATCGCAATCAGAATCTTTATGTTGGCGACCGCAGCGGTACCATCTTCAAGATTGGCCGCGACCAGCAGGTTTTTGTTTTTGCGACTTTGGAGCCGAGTGTTTCGGCGTACCACCTGGCTTTCGGCCCTCAGGGCGATTTATTTGTGACCGGGCCGACTACGTCGAGCTTCGATTGCGTAAACAGGATTGATCCACAAGGGAATGTACACAAGTTCTTCCGCGGCTTGGGAAGGCCGCAGGGTCTGGCCTTTGATTCGGTTGGAAATCTGTATGTGGCGGCGTCGCTTTCCGGCAGGCGCGGCATTGTGAAGATCACTCCGGAGGGCAACGCCAGCCTGGAAGTCGCCGGCCACGGCCTGGTAGGACTGGCGTTTGCGCCAGCCCGAAGCGTGGTTCTGGCGACCACCGACGCAGTGCATCATCTTTCCTGGAATATTCAAGGGTTGCCGCTGTTGCCGGAGTAAGCTCGCGCGGCGGCGTCGATTGATAGCACTCCAGTATTCAGCGCTCAGCATTTAGCCAGCACAGGATCGTAATGACTGAATGCTGAGTGCTGACTGCTGAATGCTGTTACTGACTTTTTCATTTACACTTCTACCCGTGAACGCCGAGATCATTGCGGTTGGCTCTGAACTGCTCACGCCTTTCCGCATGGATACCAATTCTCTTTATCTCACCGAGCAAATCAACCAGCTTGGGGTCGAAGTAATTTTCAAAAGTGTTGTGGGGGATGACCTCGGGCGACTGGTTGCGGCGGCGCAACACGCGCTATTCCGGTCAGAGATTGTTATTTTCAGTGGTGGATTGGGCCCTACCGAAGATGACCTGACTCGCGACGCTGTAGCGCAGGCGCTGGGTGTTCCATTGCGACGTGACGAAGAAGTTCTCGAACGTATTGAACAGCGTTTCGCTGCTCGCGGATGGAAGATGTCTCCCAATAACGCCAAGCAGGCGGATGTTCTTGAAGGCGCGACTGTGCTGCCAAATCCGAATGGGACCGCGCCCGGGCAATGGATGAGCGGGAAGTTCGAGGGGCGCGAACGAATTGTCATCCTGCTGCCCGGACCTCCACACGAACTGAAAGCTTTGTTCGAGGCGGAGTGTCGGGAGCGATTGCGCGCCAAGCTGCCGGTGGCATTTCTGGCAACACGAGTGTT
>JBAUVJ010000266.1:0-1545 GCA_049583165.1 Candidatus Sulfotelmatobacter sp.
TGCAAATTCTTGCAACCGCCCCGGCAAATTTGCCGAGCCTATCTTGATCGTCGAGCCGGGCATTGCGCCGCAGCAGATCAATGAGAAGTCACCGCCGGCATTTCACGGAACCAGAACACATCCAGGCGTGGGCTTCTGCACGCATGCCAGGTTCTTCCCGTAAAGCGCGGTTTTGGGCTCAAGCTTCCGAGCCAGTGCAAGCTCCGCCGTGGCTCCAGCCGTGTCTCCGCACTTCGCCAATGCCACCCCTAAGCCGTTGTGCACCGCCGCTGTTCCGGGGATCAGCCCCGCAGCCCTGCGGAACGAAGCGACTGCGTCTTGATATTGGCCTTTCTTGAAGTAGTCGTACCCGACCTGATAATGAGCGGCGGGCATATCCGGCTGCATGCGCAAGACTTTCTGTAATTCGACCATCGACTCGTCATAGCGGCCTAAGTGGCGCAGTGCCAAGGCGTAATTGAAGTGCGCTGTAAGATTCTCCGGATCCACTCGCAGCGCTTCTTTGATCTTCGCCAATCCCTCCCGAGCATGCCCCTGCTGCACCAGCGACAGTCCTTCGTTAGCTTGCGCCAGCACCTGCTGACCTTCTTTTGCTTTTCGTCCCAGTTCTTCACTGAGAGCGGCCTCGTTGGCGGCTTCTTCCGTTTTTCCCGCACGCCGTAGCGTCCGGCTCAACTGGTAGTGCACCGAGCTGTCACCGGGCAGCAACGCCGCAGCGCGCCGCAATTCCCGTGCCGCATCTTCAAAGTTACCCTTATCCCGCAACACCAGACCCAGATCGCGGTGCGCCGCACCCAGACCTTCATCCAGCTTGACGGCCTGCCGCAGCTCTGCCTCGGCTTGATCCAGTTGAGATCGATCCGTCTCTCCCGCCTTCATCAGCGTGGTTCCCAAGTCCTGGTGCAAGAGAGCATTCTTCGGATCAAGCGCAATGGCCTTGTGAAATGTTTTTTCCGCCTCGGGAAAATCTCCCCCGAAGCTGTAAAGCTCACCCAGCTCCCGCAGCGCGTCGGGCTGGCGGCCGTTCAATTTCAGGGATGTCAGGTAGGCCTCGGTGGCTTCATCCCTGCGGTCGGCTCGAGTCAGCAGCTTGGCTAATGACAGCCAGTTCTCGGCACTCTTCGGAGCCAGCTTCACGGCCAGCCGAAGTTGCTTCTCGGCTGCTGCCGGATCATGCGCTTCCGAGAGCATGTCGCCTAGAAACCGGCGGTAGTCGGGGTTCTTGGGCTCCAGATCGCAGGCTCGCGCCATTTCCGCTGCCGCGTCATGGGGCCGCCCCACCCGCACATAGGCCTGCGCCAGATCATTGTGCAACGCGGCTTTCTGCGGGCGGCTGGCGACTACCTGCTCAAAAAATGGTATGCTCTCTGCGAATCTACCTTGTTTGAATATTGCAACCCCGAGGTTCGTCACTGCTTCAATGTTGGAGGGATCGGCTTGCACCGCCCGGCGGAAGTGCGATTCCGCCTCCGCGGGACGGTTCTCCTGCATCAGGCGAACCCCCTCGGTATTCAATTGCTGGGCGTGGTAGGCGGGCGTAATCTG
>JBAUVJ010000267.1:0-2995 GCA_049583165.1 Candidatus Sulfotelmatobacter sp.
GGAGAAGGCGTGGAATCAGGCTTATAAGTTTCGAGACAAAAAGGCATTGAACGAAATCTTACAGGATTCCATGATCCTGGTTAATGACGACGGCAGTCTCCAATCCAAGACTGCCTTTCTGGCGGGCGTCGACGCAGCGATGTCTACCGACGAGCAGCAGGCAGAACCTGAGTCCATTTCTGTGCGTTTGTTCGGCGATGTAGCGATTGCGACAGGAATATTCCGGGAAAAAGGCATTGAGAACGGCAAACCTTATGTGAAACGAAACCGATTTGTCGATACGTGGATCAACAAGAACGGTTCATGGACGTGTATAGCCGCTTCCGCGACTCCGGTTCTCCACTAGCGCAAGCTCCAGCCCATCAGGTTCAGTACTTGACGGAGTTACTGCTTCTCGAAAATCTCTCTCACCCTTTCAATTGTGTCCGCTTCCTCCGCCGTCTTGTCCGGCCTTAGCCGCACAATTCGCGGGAACCGCAGCGAATACCCGCTGTCATGGCGATCGGAGCGCATCATATTATTGAACGCGACTTCGACTACCATTTTCGCCTCCACGGTGCGCCGGAAACCTTGGTCTTCAATCGTGTGATCCAGAAACCACTTCGTCATCCCAGCGATCTCAACGTCAGTCAGTCCGGAGTATGCCTTGCCGATGTTCACCAACCGCTCACCATTCCAAACACCGAAGGTGTAGTCGCTGAGCACGCCCACTCGCTTGCCGTGGCCATACTCGACTGCGGTCACGACCACATCGAGCGTGGCCAGTTCGCGCTTCATCTTTAGCCACGATTTGCCGCGCTTGCCCGGTGTATAGGTCGAGGCGAGATCTTTGATCATCAACCCCTCATTTCCCCTAGCCTGCGCGGCGGCAAATAGCTTCTCCAGTTCCTCAGGCGATGCCGCGCGAAAAACCGGTGCGCGAATGACACTGTGTAACGAAACTTCTTCGTCATCTCCGAAACTCAACTTCCCTTGTGTCGCGATGCTCCTGGACGCTCCTTCGTCCATGTGATGAATGACTTTTCTTTGCGCCGTCAACAACTCGTCTAGAATCCGCGCCCGCTCTCGCAGCGAACGATCGATCAGCAATTCGGCGCCCGCATAGAGGACGTCGAATACGAGGTAGGCCACAGGAATGTCTTGCAGCATTTTGTCGCTCACCTTTTTTCGGCCGAGCCGTTTTTGTAGTACTGAGAACGGCCGCGCCCGGCCTGTGTTTGGAGCTTTGGCTTCCCCCGCTTCGGAGAATGATTCATCTATCACCTCCTGCGTCTGGGTCAGATTTACCGGATACTTCCAAGCCACAACTTCACCATCGAGAATTGCATCCTGTCCCAATCCCGCCAGAGCTGCGGGTAATTCAGGAAACGATGCGGTAATCTCGTCTCGCGTACGCGAAAAGAACTTTACTTCGCCATTCGAGATGTGCGCCTGGGCTCGAATGCCGTCATACTTATCTTCCACGGCAGTCTCAGCGAAATAACTCAGTCCCTCTTCAGCCGATTCAATCGGACTGGCCAGCATAAATCCCAAGGGATGAAAAATTCGCATTCTTGCATCCGCAAGCTTGCCGTCTACCGCAAGCCGGAGTGTCTCCCCGATATCGCCCAGCAGCATGTTGGCGCGCTGCACATCCGCAAGTTGCGCCCCGCAGGCTTTAGCGATCGCCTCTTCCACCAAGCTTTCTTTCAGCCCGATTCGCAAATCGCCGGTGATGATTTTGATGAGGTATTTGGCTTCAAGCGGTGTCGCACACGACAACAGACCGCGAACCAGCGCTGTCTTCGCTGCCGGTCCGCGCGCAGCAGCGATCTCACGAAAAATCGCGCTCACTTCCACGACTCCCAGGCCTTGTCCGCTTCTTTCCCGTAGAACCTCCCCCGCTACCGCGCCTAAGTCGCCATGCTTCCGATACGCAGCCGTGAGGTCGGCCTCACTCTTTCCGGAAAGTTCCGCCACCACCCGCCACAATAGGGAGCCGCCTACCTGCAAAGTTGTCTCTTCCCATGCGGGAAATGCTCTTCCAGAAAGAAAAACGACCGATACCGCCGCCTCGCCCAGCGTGCACGATTTTAGATAGTCAGCGACGACCGCACTTTTCACCAACTTTTTGGTGGTGGCGCCTATCGCCTCGCAGGTTTGAGCTAGCTTGCACATCTTAGGAAGATGCAACCAAAATGACGGTTGAATGGCCGCAACTTACCGGTCCTAACAGAGCTAAACACTCTCATTTAAGTCCCTCTCGTCATCTGACTCGACCACAAGAAAACAACCTGCCATATGGTAATCTACTGCTTGGTGCGTTTCCGCGCTTGGAGCATCCAATTCTCGTGCGTTCTCTGCGAAATCTCGTACGTTTCCTGGTAGCCGTGCAACTTTTGCCCGCACTTGAGAGTGGCGAAGAGACGCTGGTCGGCGGGCAAGCTGTGCTAGAGGGCGTGATGATGCGCTCCCCGCACGCATGGGCGATTGCCTGCCGCAAGCCCTCAGGCGAGGTGGTTACGCTGAGTCAACCACTGGAGCGTCCTTCGGAAAAACACAAGTGGATGGCTTGGCCGATCGTGCGCGGCGTAATGACGCTCGGTTACGCTATGTCTCTGGGATACCGCGCGCTGCGCTTCTCGGCGAATGTAGCCATTGAAGACGTAATGCAGAGCGAGAACTCCGCCGCTCAAGTGGAAACAACCCCACCTGCTGCTCCACCGAAGCAATGCGTGGTGGAATCTTCGCAATCGCAAACCCGGGAGAAAGCGGCGACCATCAGTGGATGGCTGGCTGCGGGCAACGTCATACTTTCGCTGGCGTTCTTCATTTTCATGTACAAGTATTTGCCGCTGTTGGCGGCCACTGAGTTGAAGAAGTTCAATCCCGCTTTTGGCGGCCAGATTGCCTTCAACCTGATCGATGGCGCGGTACGCTTGATCCTGTTCCTGCTCTTTATATGGGGAGTTTCTCTGTTCCCCGACATTCGGCGGGTCTACGAGTATCACGGCGC
>JBAUVJ010000268.1:0-13620 GCA_049583165.1 Candidatus Sulfotelmatobacter sp.
GCTCACGATAGCGACTACTCCGAAGTCACTGCCTTCAGATAGCGGTAATAGAAATCCACTCCTTTGTAGTAGGACTCAATGCCGAGCCTCTCATCTTTGCCGTGGGCGCGAATGTCGTCGCGGTCGATGGCGATTCCTGCAATCTGGTAGGTAGGCATTCCCGCGCCCATGGTGTAAACGCCGTCGGAGGCGCCGTCCGCCATGTCTGGGATTACCGGTGTGCCCGGCCACATCTCCGAGGTGATTTTCTCAAGCGGCGCAAACACGTCCCGGCGCAACGGCGGAGCCGGGAGGCTCTTCCGGTTCGGAGCGATGTCGAAAACGTTGCCAAAGTTATCCATATAACGCACCGTGATCTTGGGATCGGCAAATACCTTAATCAGCTCCTGCCGGATTTCTTCCGAGGAATGCCCAGGCTCAATGCGGCAGTTCAGGATAGCCTCGGCGCGCTGCGGCAAGGCGTTGTTGGCATGCCCGGCATTGAGACGGGTGGCCACGCAGGTGGTGTGAAGGGTGGAGTTGTCGATCGGATCGCGCGAAAGACGGTCTATCGCAGCCATGTCTGGCCGATTTTTCAGCATCGCTTTCATGTCTGCAGCGCGCTTCGGAGTTTCCACTTCGGCCATACGCTCGTAGTAAACCCGGGTCACGTCGTTCAGTTCGAAGGGGAAGTGATAGTTCTCTAGCCGGGTCAGCGCGTCAGCTAGTGCATAGATGGCGTTGTCCGGCACCGGCAGCGAGCTGTGACCGCCGGGATTGGTCACGGAAAGCTGAAAATCCGCATATAACTTTTCCGTGGCGTCCACCGCCATCATGACCGGCTTGCCGTGGTCGCTCAATATACCGCCGCCGTCGTGATTGAAAACCATTTCAGCGTCAATCAGATCGCGATGATTTTTGAGCAACCAGTCGACGCCATTCGACTTGCCGCCCTCTTCATCGGCGGTGAGCGCCAAGATGATGTCCCGATCGGGCTTGAAGCCTTCTTTTTTGAAGCGGATCAAGGTGGTGGCCATGATGGCGTCGCCGCTCTTCATGTCCTGCGTTCCACGGCCGTAGTAGAAGCCGTCTTTCTCCACGAAAATAAAAGGATCGGTAGTCCAATCATTGCGATGGGCCTCGACCACATCGAGATGACCGATCAAGAGCAGCGGCTTGTGCTTGCCGGTTCCGCGCAGGCGCACGACGAGATTCTTCTTACGGTCATTGGGGCCGAGGAGTTGCATGTCAGTCTCGGCGAAGCCTGCATCACGAAAGCGCTGCGCCATAGCCTCGGCCGCTGCGGTCACGCTGCCCACGGAGTCGGTGGAGTTGATCTCAATTAGTTGCTTAAAAATGTCATGAGAGAGCTTCCTGGTGGCGTCGTCGATTTGTGCCTGCGATGCGTGCGTGAAAAAGAGGAAGCAGAAGGAAAGAGAAAACAGAACAAACCACTTGCCACGGTGCAATCGGGTCTCCTGGGAACGCCTGAGTTGAAATCCTACGTACCTTCAAATTGCACACATCTTATCCTAATCGACTGCATGGGTACGAGGGACTGGGCGACAGGAGGTGGTGAGCTCATTCGAACTCAAGCATTACGATCTCAGGATTTGATCCCAGGCGCAGGGGTGGTCCCCAGGTTCCGGCCCCGCTGGAAGTGAACACCTGCATCTTTCCAATCCGGCTCAGGCCATACACAAATTGACGATACATCCGACGCGCCATCCAACTCCACGGAATGAACTGACCGAGATGCGTATGTCCGGATAGCTGCAAGGAAACGCCCGCGGCTTCGGCGATCTCTGGATGGTCGGGGGCGTGGGTCAACAAAATACTGGCGCGGTCGCGATCGAAGCAAATGCCATGCAACGCCGAGGCAAACTGCTGGTCCTGCGCAGCGTTGCGGTAAGGGATACCGATGATTTGCAAGCCGTCAACTTCCACCTTCTCGTTGTTTAGGACGCGCACACCGGCGGCGGCGATGGCATTTAAATATTTGCTGTCGTCGCCAAATTGCTCATGATTTCCGGCGACGAAATACACGCCGCCTGGCGCCGTCAGCTTGTTCAAGGGCTGTGCCGCGCGCCCCGCGTCGATGGCGGTGCCATCATATAAATCGCCGGCAATAAAAATCGCATCCGGTTCTTCATGCAAAATCTTCGCAACCATGCGCCGCAGAAAGTTTCCGTTTCGCACCGGACCCAGGTGAACATCGCTGATTAGCGCCGCTGTGCGCCCGCGCCATATCGCCGGCAAGTTTGCCAACCGCACTGTTGTTCGCGTGATTCGTGTCTGGCCTGCGTTGAATACTCCGTAGATTCCGACTATTGCCGCGAAACTGAACAACACTTCCGTCATCCTGTGGAAGTTGACGTTCAACCCGATCAGTTGCGCGGCTCCGAAAATAAGCCAGGAGAGAGCTGCCGCGAAGAAAAGGAAAGTTATAAGGCCGAGCCAAACCGCGGCCATCTTGTAAAACGCGCGGACAGCGGCGTTGGTATAGCGAAAGGCAAGCAGGGAAGCGGAAACAAAGCTTATTGAAAGGAAGGCGAGGATCAGTTTGATCGATAGCCCTGCTTGACTATTAGCCGCTGGAGATGAAAAGGTCCAGGTCTGATAAAGGAACAAATGTGTCAAAAAGAGAACAGATTGAATTATTACAATGAAAGTGATCAAACGTCTTCGTACCCGCATGGTGCATTAGATTCGGTAACATGCCATTCGGATTGATTGTTATAGAAGCTTAAAAACGGCGATATGAAGGAGAACATGAACCATCCCATCATCCAGTTGCGCAGCGCACGTAAGTTGTTCGTCAGGATCGCCACGCTTTGCTTGATCGGCGGCCTGGCTGCGGGAGCGCAGAATGCGGAGCAGTCTCGGGCGGTCAAGGTCCCGGCACAACCGGCTGCGCAACAGAGTTCACAGACGGCGCCGAATATTCTGCCGCCGATCCAGCTCGACGGCGAGGCTGCGCTGCATCATTTGAACGAAGTCATCAGTTGGTACCGTCACTCGACGACGGGGATACAGTCCGTTGGGCTGCCTAGCGATACGATCTATCAGGAAAATACCCAGAACCTGGGATCTCAGGCGGTGCGGCTGGCATTTCAGTCCGCACAAGCCGAGAGCGCGCTGATTGCTGCCCAAGAGAAATCCAGCAGCGCTAAGCCGGAATCGAGCGAGACGACCCAGCAGCAGAATCTCGCCCAGATGCAGGCCAAGACTTCGGCCCAGATCGATCAATTGCAATCGCAGATCGAAAGCCTAAACGGGCAAATTGCGAAAACACCAGCTGCCCGCAAACAAAGCCTGATTTCACAGCGGGACGGACTCCAAGGAGAGCTGGAGCTACAAAAGGCGCTTCTCGACGCGGTTCAAAAAATGGCGACGTTCGTGGAAGGCAATGGTGAGATTGCCGGCGGGCTTCAAGGTAACATCAATCAATTGGCTCGATCGATTCCGGAGGTTCTCGGCTCCTCGAGCGCCACTTCTCAAAAGCCTGCCTCAGCGGCTACGCCGGCGAAGCCCACATTGGCTAACTCCGGCGGCCTGATCAGCGAGACTATAACCCTGTACGACTATATGAGCACGGAGCACCAGATCGCGAAACTCATGGAAGAAACCGACCACACACGCGACGGCGCAGACCACTTACGCAGTCCGCTCCGGGATGCCATGCGGGCGACGATTCAAGAAAGCCAGAAGCTGGCCAATCAGCCGCCGGCCACGGCTCCGCAACAGCTTCAGGGGGAGCGGGAAGCTTTTCAGGAACTCACCGAACGCTTCAAACAGATTTCCGGCGCGCTTCTTCCTCTCAGTCAGGAAATTATTGTGCTGAATGACACTAAGACGAGTCTGGGCGAGTGGCGAAACTCGATCAGCCGCGAATCCAAGTACATTCTTCGTTCGGTACTCGTCCGAGTATTTGGAATTGTACTTGCGCTGGCATTGATTCTTTTTCTCTCGGAGATCTGGCGCCGCATCACGTTCCGCTACGTGGGCGATCCTCGCCGGAGGCGGCAGTTCCTAGTTATGCGCCGTGTGGTCATCGGTTTTATGATCGCGATCGTCCTCACTTTGGGCTTCGTCAGCGAATTCAGTTCTCTGGCAACGTTTGCCGGGTTTATTACCGCTGGCATCGCGGTTGGATTGCAAGCCGTCCTTCTTTCTGTCGCCGCGTATTTTTTCATTATCGGGAGATATGGCATCCGGGTCGGTGACCGGATCAGCGTTGCTGGCATTACCGGTGATGTTGTCGATATTGGAATGGTGAGGATGTACCTGATGGAATTGGCGGGCACTGGGTTGGATTTTTATCCTACGGGGCGCATCGTAGTGTTCTCGAACTCCGTTCTCTTTCAGACGGGCACGCCGCTGTTCAAGCAGATTCCCGGGACTGAGTACGCCTGGCACGAGGTCGTTGTAATGATTGCACCGGACGGAAATCATAAGGCGACGGAGGAGAAGCTTGTGGCCGCCGTGAACTCGGTCTATTCGAAATATCGAGAAGAGATCGAGCGCCAGCATGGAGAGATCGAGCGGCGCGTGGATATCCAGGTGGAAGCGCCGCGCCCGGAGGCGCGCCTTCAGTTCGCCGATGCGGGACTGGAGCTGCTGGTGCGCTATCCGGTGGAGCTTCGCAAGGCGCCGGACATCGATGAAGAGATGACGAGAAAAGTGCTGGAACTGATCGAAACCGATGGGGCGCTGAAAAGCGCAATCTCGGGGGCGCCAAAAATTCGCTCGGCGGTGAAGGGATAAGCCTTCAGAGACGAGAGCCGGAAGTCCTTTAAGCGCTGGGAATTGGTGGACCTGGTCGGGATCGAACCGACGACCTCTTCCATGCCATGGAAGCGCGCTCCCAGCTGCGCCACAGGCCCACGATTAAGGCAGAAACCCCAAACCCGACAAGTGCGGACTAGGAGAAATCAGCAAATTCATTTTCGCCCACATTGCCGGGATAGTCAACGCGACGAATTCTTCTGTTTGTTTCCACAGGCAACTTCTGCCATAATTGTTCGTGCACCCCACCTGCACCATTTTTCAAACACAATTTAAAGCGAGGAAGAGATGCCAGCGAAGTACATCTTTGTAACGGGCGGAGTTGTGTCTTCTCTAGGCAAGGGATTGGCGGCGGCCTCTATCGGCTGCCTGTTGGAGAGCCGTGGACTGAAAGTCAACCTGATGAAGTTTGATCCTTATCTCAACGTCGATCCGGGAACGATGTCACCGTTTCAGCACGGCGAAGTTTTTGTGACCGACGACGGCGCTGAAACCGATCTTGACCTCGGCCACTACGAACGATTTACGCACGCCAAACTTTCTCGCGACAATAACTGGACCACTGGGCGCCTCTATGAACAGATCATCGCCAAGGAGCGGCGCGGCGATTATCTGGGCAAAACGGTGCAGGTCATTCCGCATGTAACGAACGAAATCAAAGCGGCAATGAAGAAAGTGGCGCAGGACGTCGATGTGGCGATCGTTGAAATTGGCGGCACGGTGGGCGACATCGAATCGTTGCCGTTCATGGAGGCCATCCGCCAAATGCGCCAGGAACTCGGCCGCGAGGATACGTTATTTGTCCATGTCACGCTGGTTCCGTTCATCGCGGCGGCGCAAGAATTGAAGACCAAGCCCACACAGCATTCGGTGAAGGAACTGCTCAGCATCGGAATTCAACCCGACATTCTGCTCTGCCGCACGGACCGGTTTCTGGCGAAGGATCTCAAGTCGAAAATCGCGCTCTTCTGCAACGTGCAGGAGGAAGCCGTGATCACAGCCAAAGATGTGGCTTCTGTGTATGAAGTGCCGCTGGTCTTTGCCAATGAAGGCGTCGATACCCTGGTGCTGAAATATCTGCACATGGAGGCGAAGGATCGCGACCTTTCCAAGTGGGAAGATATTGTGCACCGCGTTTATAACCCGAAGGATACGGTCACGATTGGGATTGTTGGAAAGTATGTGGAGTATGAGGATTCGTACAAGTCGCTGAAGGAAGCTCTGGTGCATGGGGCGCTGGCGCACAATCTGAAACTTCAGCTGAACTGGATTGAGGCCGAGGGCCTGGAAGCCGGGGGTGATAGCAGCGTCAATGAAGCGCAACTCGAGGGCTACGACGGAATTTTGGTTCCGGGTGGCTTTGGCAAACGTGGCATCGAAGGGATGCTGATTGCGATTCGTTATGCCCGCGAAAACAAGGTACCGTACTTTGGTATTTGCCTGGGAATGCAAACCGCTTGCGTGGAGTTTGCACGAAATGTGGTTGGGCTGGCGGAGGCGAATTCGAGCGAGTTTGACCAGGCGACGCCGCACCGGGTGATCTACAAGCTGCGCGAGTTACGCGGCGTGGAAGAACTTGGTGGCACCATGCGTCTTGGCGCATGGACCTGCAAGATTGAACCGGGCACGCTGGCGCACAAGATTTATGGCAAGCTCGAAATCAGCGAGCGCCACCGCCATCGCTACGAATTCAATCGGGAATACGAAGAGCCAATGGTCGCCGCCGGGCTGCGCATCTCTGGTTCAACGCCTGATGGAACTTATGTGGAGATGGTGGAACTGCCGGATCATCCGCATTTCATCGGATGCCAATTCCATCCCGAGTTCAAGTCGAAGCCGCTGGAGCCGCATCCGTTGTTCAGCACGTTCATTGCGGCGGCTTATGAACACGGCTCGAAGCGGCGGGCAGAGAAAGAAGTCGCTGCGGTGGAGATGTTTCATCGCCCGGAAAAAGTCGCTCGCCGGTAAGGGCTAGTTTCTAGTTTTGGGTTTCCAGTTTCGAGTGAATCGCCTCGCTCCTGGTTCCGAAAACTAGAAACTGGAAACTAGAAACTTGAAACAGAATTTCCAAGTCGGCGATGTCCGCATCGGGTCGGGGGATCTTTTCCTCATTGCAGGCCCGTGCGTGATCGAGAGCGAAGAGCATGCCATTCGCATGGCTGAAATTATCAAGGGCGTGACCCGGGCGCTGGGTTTTCCGTTTATCTTCAAAGCCAGCTATGACAAGGCCAATCGCACCTCGATTCGCAGCTTTCGGGGGCCTGGCATAAAAGAAGGGCTGCGCATCCTAAAAAAAATTAAAGATGAAGTTCAGGTTCCGCTGCTTACCGATGTGCATGAAGTAGCGGACGTTGCCAAGGTTGCGGAAGTCGTCGACGTATTGCAGATCCCGGCGTTTCTCTGCCGGCAGACCGATCTCGTGGTCGCGGCGGCGCTCAGCGGCCGCGCCGTCAACATCAAGAAGGGACAATTCGTTTCGCCCTGGGACATGCGGCACGCGGTGGAAAAGTGCCGCGAGGCGGGTAACACGCAGGTCTTTCTCACAGAGCGCGGCACCAGTTTCGGCTACAACAATCTCGTGGTCGACATGCGGTCGCTTGCCATTATGCGCAAGTTTGCACCCGTGGTATTTGACGCGACCCATTCCGTCCAACTGCCTTCGGCGCAAGCTGACGACCATGGTCCCGCAGTCAGCGGCGGTCAACCCGAATTCATCCCGCTTCTGGCGCGCGCCGCAGTGGCCGCGGGAGTGGATGGCGTCTTCCTGGAAGTGCACGACAATCCCAAGATCGCGAAATCCGATGGGGCCAACGCTTTGGAATCTACCAAGCTACGCGAAGTGTTGAAAGAATTGCTTGCAGTAAGGAAGGCGCTGGACATGGCGTGAGCAACTCCGTGAGAATCTAACGGCGTAAAGTCTGTAGTGGTTGATTACGGGCTTTGCCGTATTGTCAGCAACCCGCGCTGACGATAGATTTGTTGTTGAAAGATCATTAGGGCGATCGAGCCCGATAGCGGTCATGGGTTAGTGTCCGAAAGTGGACGTTCCGACCCTCACGACCGCTTTTTTCTTTGTCGCAATATTTGTGAGCAAGCCGCCCTTCGCAGTCAGTTCCTTTCTGGTTTGACGCAGCTGGGTATTGCGGCCGGAAAAATTCCTAACCTACCCTTCGATATCAGTTCGTCCCTGAGGAAAGCGAGTGCAAAACGATTCCATAAGAGCCCGGCCAATCGCTTGACACAAGCTGCGATCGGTCCATAGAATCGCGGCCTTACTGCCAACGAATAAATCATGCCTAAGAAAAATAAAGAAGAAAAGCGGCATGGGTTCTCCCGGCGAACGTTCGGGCAGAAAGCTGGTCTCGCCGGTGTTGCTGCGATTTTGGGCACGGGCACAGCGAGTGCAGTGCCAAGTGCAGCGCTGGCGCAGGACTCCGCCAGCAAGAGTTCCGGCGACATCCGCTCTGCCGAGCTCGAAGCCAAGTATCAGCACGTGATGCTGCAGTATGGCGATCGTCTTTCCGCAGAGCAGCAGACGTACATCCGAAAGATTCTGGCGTCCAACGAGAAGATGATGGAGCTCATTCGAGAATTTCATCTCGAAAACGGCCAGGGCACCGCAACTACATTAAAGCTTTATCCCGATCCGGCCGTTTTACTCGCCCGTACCACAGGAAAGAACTAAACCTTGCTCAGCGAAGACATTCTTTATCTTCCCATCCGCCAGCTCGGCGAGCAAATCCGCCAGCGCAAACTCTCCCCTGTCGAATTGACTAAATCCTATCTCGAGCGCAGCGAGCGTCTCGGCTCTAAGCTGAACGCATACGCGACCATCACGACCGAATTGGCGCTGCGGCAGGCAGAAGACGCCGAGAAGGAGATCGCAGCAGGGCACTACCGGGGACCGTTGCATGGGATCCCTTATGCGGCGAAAGACCTTGTCGCGGTGAAGGGATATCCTACGACTTGGGGAGCGCCGCCGTTTGCCACCCAGCAATTCGATTACGACGCGACGGTGATTGAGCGGCTCAATCGAGCCGGTGCTGTGCTGATTGGCAAAGCCGCCATGATCGAGCTGGCCGGCGGCTTAGGATATGAAACTGGTGACGCTTCGCTCACCGGAGCTTGCAAAAATCCCTGGAACACCAAGTACTGGACGTGCGGTTCGTCGAGCGGTTCAGGAGCTGTGGTCTCGGCGGCACTGGCGCCGTGGGCGATCGGTTCGGACACGGGTGGTTCGACCATCTGCCCGGCAGCTTGGTGCGGCATTGCCGGCATGCGCCCGAGCTACGGACGCGTGAGCCGCAATGGCGCGATGGCCATTGCCTATTCTATGGATAAGTTGACGCCGATGGCACGCACTGCGGACGACTGCGGTCTGATTCTCTCCGTCATTGCGGGATTCGACCCTGGCGATCAAGGCTCATTGCCGGATGAGCTCTCGGCTTTTCCTTATTCAACGCCTTCGCACTCGGGTCGTCCGTTGCGCATCGGGAGGGTAACCAATGTATGGAGCGATGCCGAACCCGGTGTACGCGAAGTGGTCGACGAAGCATTAAAGGTAATGGAAAAAGCGGGAGCGAAAGTTTCCGATGTCGAAATTCCCGATGGTCCATATGTATCGGCGGCATCGCTCACGACTTCGATGGAATCCACCGCAGCCTTCCGCGACCTGATTCACTCCGGGCGCTGCGCTCAGTTGACCGATCCTCTGGGACGCATCAACGGATATGCCAGCGAGCAGTTTTCTGCTGCGGACTATTTGCAGGTGCAGCAGGTGCGAGTCATTTTACAAAAGAGAATTGACGCGTTATTCGATGACTTCGATGTATTGTCGGCAGCCGGGCAGAATTACGCAGCGGCGTTGATAAAGTCGCCGCCGGACGCCGGAATGGAAAGCCCATTCGAGCAAAAGCAGTTCGATGGAATTTCGAGTCTGTGCGGATTGCCGGCGCTCACTGTGCCCTGCGGCCTTAATAAAGATAAATTACCCTTGGGTATTCAGTTCATGGGCCGCGCTTTGAACGATCACGTTGTGATTCAAGCGGCTCGCACGTTCCAGGAGCACTCCGACTGGCATAAACAGCGCCCTGTAATCGACTAAAAGAGTGCGTTTCGTACCGCTGCACGCGCTGTGGATTCTGGTGAGGGGCGATTAGGCTCCCCGGCAAAATCTGGGCTGCCCACATATCCAACGAATCCGTCACTCATGATGCGAAGATTCTGCGCTGGTTCCGAATCGTTTACGTAAATAGTTAACGCTCAAAACGCCTCCGGGTAGGATCGATGAGTGCTATGGCGATTTATCAACTGTGAGGCTCATCGGCTTTCGAGATAACGGTGTAATGCAGGCGTGATGGTCCTCGTAGGAGTGGAAGTGAACTGATGCAACGGCTCTCTTTCCGCCTACAATGTCTCGTGATCGGCTGGTCCTTGCTGCAACCCTCCGTCCTTTTACAAGCCGATTCCTGTGTAAAGTTCCACAAGCGTGCTCCGGTAAAAGCCGTGTGTGGACGCGTAACGAACCCATTGGGTGAAAAGCTGAGCGATGTCGAACTTACTGTAACGGGCGAAACGGATTCCGTGCTCTTCACCACGAAGTCTGATAGCGCAGGTTCTTTCCGGTTTCGGTTAGTTCCAAAGGGCGACTACACGCTGCATGTCGAACCGCGACTCGGCTACATCGGGATTCAGAGAGAAATCCGAGTCACCAAGAGCAATGAAGAAAAATATTCGCGCAAAATCGACATTACACTCGGCACTTCGTCATGCACCACGGGCACCGAAGTGAAGGGTGTTGATAAACCGTCTGATTTGGATTCCAAAACTCCGTAAGTGGCAAAAACAGCCGTTAGCGCTCAAAAACCGCCGGTCACGGGTCAATGAGTGCAATGGCGATTTTGCAACAGCTATGCAGCGGAAGGGCTGGAGGACTCGGGCGGCAGGGACTCGGGGGCATCCTGCCGCTTCACCCACTGCTCAGAAATCGCCAATCCTGCTGAGGCGCTAACCGTGCTCATACCGATTAAAAACCAAAAAGTGGGGTGGAGTCTGTGGGATACCAATGCAATGCTCGCGACTCCATTGCCAAGGAGCCATCCGGCCCAGCGCATTGTGCGCAGCCACGGAAGTGTCGAACGCAGATTAACTTTCCAGAAGCGTGCGATAACAGCAAGTACACCGATCGTGACAAATGGAAATGCGGCTCCAATCGCCAATATTCCAACCAGCATTAGCTTCGTATTAAAGGCCATGTCGCACCACTCTATGTCGAATTGAAGGCGACTGTCATCGTCCATTCAGACAGTTTTCGCAAAACAGGCGATTACACTCATTAACCCGCATTGCTGCCGGAACCACGAAGCTCTAGTGTCAGTAGTTTGTCCTCGATGGGCCACTTCGAATAGGCAAAAAAGATTAACACAATCAGATTCAGGAACGGGACGGCCATCAGCAGGCCATGCCACCGTGGATAGCCTGCCTTGGAAGAGATGTTGCCAAATACGACGAAAGCAAACACGCTCGAAACAGCAAGTGCAAGCCAATCCCTCAGGGTGAAATTCATGAGCGCTCCTTCGCGTCGATCAAGAAACGTCGACAGGTTGAGATTGTAAGCCTGAGAAGTCAACTGTCGCTAACAGCGTTTACACTCATTGACCACCAGGCACGCGACCTTCGCAGCGCACCCGGCGCGCGGGGGAGGCAGAACCAACCCCCGACAGAGCCGTGGCGGGGGTTTGGAAGGGGAGTGGCAAAATCCCCTCCATGCGTATAACCCCTTTTCTGGTTTGACCCTCTGGGGCGAAGTCCTTACACTTAATAGGGTTCTCCGCCCGGCACACCGACTATCTCCTGTGGAGGGTTCCTGATTTTGCGATCACGAGTTGCGATGTTGGCCGCCTTGATGGGGCTCCTCGGGTCATTGTGCGCGGCGCAGGAGAATCGATCTCCGATTACGCTCGATACCAGCGAGACGCTTTTTGCCGTGCTGACTGCGCTCAACTCCTGTGGGTATGACCAGGACTTGACCATTTCAGATGTCACGCGGAGCAATGTGCGGAATGAAGTGCAAAGGGTTCTGGCGGAGTCGGAAGAGGCGGAAGCGGCCCGGACGGCCTTGTGCGAGTTCTACCTGACGCACACGGAAGAGAGAAATACGAACCGGAGTTTGTCGCCCTATATTTCCTTGGCGCTTTATATGGATGGGCCCCCGCATTTTGTGCCGCGAATGAAAGAAGAGGATTTGCCGCCGGATGCGGCTGGGGTTGCCGACTTTGGAACCTTTCTGGAGCGTTTTTACGAAAAGGCAGGATTGCACTCCATCTGGGAGCGGCACCGCAACGACTATGCGGCGGCCATGAACCGTTACCACGAGCCGCTGGCGAAGATGGTATTCGACACGGAAATTTATTTGAAGCAGTTATCGTCGCAATATCTGGGGCGCAGGTTCACGATTTATCTGGACTTCATGGGATCGCCGAATGAAACAGATGCGCGGAACTATGGAGCCGATTATTACGTAATTGTGTTTCCGGCGCCGAATACTCCGTCGGGTGCGGCGCCGAAATCGGCGCTGAAGATGGACGAGATTCGCCATACGTTCCTGCACTACGAACTTGATCCCCTGGCGGCGAAACACTTCACCGCCATCAAGCGGCTGGAGCCGCTGCTGCTATCGGTGAAGCGCGCTCCGCTGGAAGAGAGCTTCAAGACTGACATCTCGCTGCTGGTCACGGAGTGCCTGGTGCGCGCGGTCGAAATCCGCACAGCGGGGACCAAGGCGCCGGGGGAAGAGGCGATGCGGGCTCAGGCAGTGGATGACGCGGTGAAGCAGGGTTATATTCTGACGAAGTATTTTTACGATACCGTGGTGGCTTTTGAAAAAGATCCGGTGGGTATTCGCGGGGCGTATCCCGACTTTCTTGCGAATATCGACGTGAAGAAAGAAGAGAGAGCGGCGGCAGAGATCCAATTTGCCAGCAAGACTTCACCGGAATTGGTGCAGTTGTCGCGTCCGGAGGAGCGGCAGATGCTATTTTCCGCGGAGAAGCGGTTGGCGGCGGGCGATCCGAAAGGGGCGCAGGATTTGGCGCAGCAGGCGCTGGATAAGAAGATTGGAGATCAGGGGCGGGCACTGTTTATCCTGGCAGAGGTGGCCGTGGCCAACAAGAACCGCGACGGGGCGCAGGATAATTTCCAGAAGGCCATTGAAGCGACGAGAGATCCGAAGGTGGTGGGATGGTCGCATGTATATTTAGGGCGGATCCTGGATATGAAGGAAGATCGTGACGCGGCGTTGCAGCAGTACCAGGCCGCGCTGAACTCAGCCGGGCAGTTACCCGAGGTCAAAGCGGCTGCGGAACGAGGGCTGGCGCAGGCTTACGAGCCTCCCGCGAAACCGCAGTAGGGAAGCGAGCCAAACGCGCGAGTATCGCGTCGCCAGGAACACGACCCTTCGGCAAGCTCAGGGCAAGCTGCTTCGCGCGGCCTCGCCCGGGTTCTTCGCGCGCAAAGAACACTTGCTCAGGATGACAAGTTCCGCAGGTACAATGCGAAGGGTTGATAGAATCAGGAACGGGTTGCGGCTGTGGATATCGAATGAAGGCAGGGCAGTTTCTAAGGAGAACGCATGAAGCGAACGGCAATCATGATTTTTGCAGTCCTGGAAATTACGGCCTGGAGTTTTGGCCAGAACAAACCTGCTACTTCGAGCTCAAGCTCAACGACGCAGACAGCGACGGGACAAGCGGTGGTGCCGGCCGGGAAGCGTCCGCCACAGGCCAAGACGCAACCGGAGTTTGACGCGTATAAAGCTGTGGCGGCAATCACCGATGCAGCGGCGCAGGAAAAAGC
>JBAUVJ010000269.1:0-5683 GCA_049583165.1 Candidatus Sulfotelmatobacter sp.
GGGGCGCGGCTTCAAGCCGCGCCGTAACCAACCCAAACTCGAACCGGCCTTAGCCGTTGGGGACATAATCGGCAGCGACAGGACTTTTTCCGCAGCCTGATAAGTCGCGGTTAAAACTAATGCTTCACATCCCAACCAAGCAGTCAGTCCTTGCCGTTCGCCGCGCTCTTGCGGCTACCCTTCTCCTGCTTGGGCAACTGCTGATTTTCGCCAGGAAGAATCGGTGCGGGCAGCGTGGAGGACTCATATTTCGCGAGACGAAGCGAACCGCTCGTGTCAGGCAACGATGGCGCCCGTGTGCCTGCATCTCGAAACCGCAAGGCCGCGCTCAAGCTACCGAACGTATTGCGGCGCCAGTTGCTGATATTGGGCTCGCGCACCCCCGTAAACTCCTCCAAGAATTGCAGCACCGACGTGTGATCGAACTGCTTGTCGCACACCCAACCTCCAGCGCTCCACGGCGAAACGATAATGCAGGGCACGCGAAAACCGCCGCCAATCGGATGCCAATGCACAAACTCTTCAGCAGTATCGCGGGCGGGCACCGGCGGCGCCACGTGATCGAAGATGCCATCGTTTTCGTCGTAGTTGAGGATAAATACAGTTTTCTTCCACACGTCAGGGTTGGCGGCGATCGCATCGATCTTGCTGGCCACAAATGCCGCTCCATCCGCCGGCATGTAGTCCGGATGTTCCGATTGATAACTGGTAGGGATGACCCATGAGACCGCCGGGAGCTTGTCATTGACCGCATCGTACTCGAACTGCCCTTCCGGGCTTCGCACCATGCCCTTGGCATAGAGTGCCGACCCTCTATTCGCATCCCGGAAAACTTTAAATGTTTCGAGAAGATTGCAACCGTAGTTGTCCTCTTGCTGGTAAACCTTCCAGTTTATGCCTGCATTCTCCAACCGTTCGGCATAAGTCGTCCAGGTGTATCCCCGCTCCGGCGCCGTGTTCTTTATGATCGGGCCGCCGTTCCTGCCTTCCGGATCAATCGTGCCGGTCATCCAATACATTCGATTCGGCCAGGTGGGCCCCATCACGGAGCAGTGATAGGCATCGCACAACGTGAAAGCTTCCGCCAGAGCAAACTGGAACGGAATATCCTCGCGCGTGTAATAACCCATGCAATAGGGACCGTGCGCTCCGTCGGCCTTGCGATGCGCGGGAAGCCACTTGTCCATTCGGCCGCCATTCCAGGCCTCGTGCTGCACGGCCCAGGCATGACTTGTGGAAGGAATTTTCTGGGCGCTGGTCGAGTGCGTGTCGAGATGAAATGGAAGCAAGTATCCCTTAGGATTCTGGCCGTCTGGTTGATAGAAAACGGATCGGCCACCGGGCAACTTGATGGCCTGTGGATCGTCAAACCCGCGCACCCCCGCCATCGTTCCGAAGTAATGGTCGAACGACCGATTTTCCTGCATGAGCATGACGACGTGCTTGATGTCACGCAGCGAACTCATTGCCGGTAGGCGCTGGGCCAGCATGCGCTGCACATTCGGCGGCATCAGACTTGACGCGGCTGCCGCTACTGCAAGCCGGCCAACGTCTTTCAACAGTTGGCGGCGAGTTAGCCCGGCTCGGCCAATACCGGAATCAAAAGGAGATGGAGTTTTCATTCGAGTGACCGCTGAATCCGGCTCAATATTATCAAGGCCGTCAAACAATGCGGAACACACTATGTCGAATCAAAGGAAATTAAGTGTGTGCGTACGCACAGATTTCTCTTCCTAATTGCCCAGCACACAAACGAACTTGTTGAACGAAACCAGCCCTCTTTGGTGATAATCTATTTCTTCCTTGGTAACTGCTGGGTCCCGTGCCTTCGGCTGCGGCTGGTAAAGCCCACGCCCAGCCTTCATTCCGGGGATTTCCATTTGAATTCACAGGGAGTGAGCAATGAAGATTGGCTTGTTGACCGGCGGCGGTGACTGTCCTGGCCTGAATGCGGTGATTCGCGCCGTGGTACGCAAAGGCATCTTTACCTATGGCGACGAGTTTGTCGGTTTTCTGGAAGGCTGGCGCGGTCTGGTCGACAACAACTTTGTGCCTCTGGATCTCAATTCCGTCGGAGGTATTCTTCCCCGTGGCGGCACCATCCTGCGCACATCGCGCACCAACCCTTCTAAGCGCCCTGACGGCATCGAGCGCTGCCTGGCGTCTCTCGAGAAAAATAAAATCGACGGTTTGATCGCGATCGGCGGCGACGATACTCTCTCCGTCGCCCAAAAGCTTTACGAACAAGGCGCAAAAGTTGTGGGCGTTCCCAAGACAATCGACAATGATCTCGGCGGCACGGACTACACCTTCGGCTTCGACACCGCGTGCAATATCGTGTGCGAGGCCCTGGATCGGGTTCATACCACCGCGGAAGCTCATAACCGCGTGATGGTGGTGGAAGTGATGGGCCGCGACGCCGGCTGGATTGCTCTTTACAGCGGCATCGCTGGTGGCGCTGACGTTATCCTGATACCCGAGCGGCCCTTCGATGTAGATAAAGTCGCGGACTCTCTCCGCCAGCGCCATGCGCGTGGCCGCTATTTTTCCATCGTGGTCGTAGCCGAAGGCGCAAAATTTTCTTCCCAGACAGGCGACGGCTCTCCGGTTCTTCAGGATATGGGCAAGGACGAGTTCGGCCACGCGAAACTCGGCGGCATCGCCAATATTCTTGCCCGCGAAATTGAAAAGCGCACCGCCTTTGAAACGCGTGCCGTAATTCTCGGGCACATCCAGCGCGGCGGGTCGCCGAGCGCTTTTGACCGCGTCCTCGCCACGCGTTACGGTCTGGGTGCAATCGACATGGTGCACCGCGGCGAGTTCGGATGTATGGCTGCCCTGCGCGCGAATAAAATCGTCTCGATTCCGTTGCTCGAAGCTATCTCCCGCAACCGAGTCGTGGACGACGAGATGATTCGGATCGTCGACGGATTGTTCGAGAAAGCCGCCGACAAACAACCCGTGTGACACAGGTTTCGGCAGTGTTGTCTCCGGCTCAGTAGAATTCTTACGATCTTTTTATTGCTACAAACCTTCTCGCGTTGCGACTGACTTGATCTAGCGATGAGTTGGCAAGTGTCCGGCCCGATCGCCATGCAGAATCTATATGTGCGGCTCGCTCCGTTCCTGGTGGCGATAATCGAAGCCCTGCTGCTGATTCTCGCTTGTGCTCTAATCCTGTTTCATTCTCGGGACGCTTCATTCCGCTCTCAACCTCCCACTTTCCATTTCATCGAGCGTTTTTTCTCCCACCTGGCAAGACGGAAGCGCCTCTGCGTGCTCCTGGTGGGTGTCAGCGTGATTGCCCTTCGTGTTTCACTCATCCCAATCCTCGGCGTTCCTCAGCCTCGCTTCAATGACGAGCTCAGCTACCTTCTTGCCGCCGACACTTTCGCACACGGCAAACTCACCAACCCGACTCATCCCATGTGGATCCATTTCGAAAGCTTCCACATCATCCAACAGCCAACCTACATGTCTATGTATCCTCCCGCGCAAGGCCTTGTCTTGGCAGTTGGACAATTGCTGGGCAATCCGTGGATCGGGCAAGTGTTGATCACCGCCCTGATGTGCTCGACTCTCTGCTGGATGCTCCAGGCATGGCTGCCACCGCCGTGGGCGCTCCTTGGAGCGGTACTGGCCGTTCTCAGGCTGGGAATTTTAAGCTACTGGATGAATACTTATTGGTGCGCATCCGTTGCAGCCTTTGGCGGCGCGCTGGTACTGGGAGCCTGGCCACGTCTGCGCAAGCACCTTCGAGTGCGCGACTCTTTACTGATGGGCTTCGGTCTAGTGATTCTAGCCAATAGCCGTCCCTACGAAGGGCTCGTCTTCAGCCTGCCCGTAGCCGCCGCGATGTTGTGGCGGTTTACAAATAATAGACGGCCCGCCTTGAAGGTCTCGTTCCCTCGAATCGTATTACCGCTATTCCTTGTCCTCGTCTTTGGCGCGCTGGCAACTGGCTACTACTATTATCGCGTTACCGGCGACCCCTTCCGCATGACCTATCAAGTCAACCGCGCAGCTTATGCCACCGCACCCTATTTTCTTTGGCAAACGCCCAGACCGGAGCCGATCTATCACCACGCCATCATGCGGGACTTCTATCGCTGGGAATTAGGAGAGTTCGAGAAAAATCTCAGCGTGATCGGTTTCCTACGGCGAGCTTTGGGGAAAGCCTACTCGTGGTGGCAATTCTATTTGGGCCCACTGCTAACGCTCCCTCTGCTCGCATTACCTTGGGTGTTGCGAGAATCGGTATTGCGCCAATCAAAGATGCGTTTGCCGGTCGCAATCTGCGCCGCCATGATCGCGGGCTTCGCCGCACAAACCTGGACGCTACCGCATTATTATTCCCCGGCCGTCGGCGCTCTCTATATTCTTCTGGTTCAGTGCATGCGTTACCTATGGCACTGGCGTCCAGGAAATCATATGGTAGGCCCATCTTTGGTTCGCATGATCCCGATGCTGGCGTGCTCTATGATTGTCCTGAGAGTCGCGGCGGCAGCCGGCCATCTGAGCATCGAGCCTGCGTGGCCACGAGGCGACATGGAAAGACATGCGATTTTGACCCAACTGAAAAAGCAACCGGGCCTTCAGCTCGTGATTGTGCGCTACGATCCGCATCATGACTCTGTCCGCGAGTGGGTATATAACGATGCGGATATAGACAGCGCCAAGGTGGTCTGGGCGCGCGACATGGGCCAGAACGACAACCAGGAACTGCTGCGATATTTTCATGATAGGAAGGTTTGGCTGGTGCAGCCTGATAGTCCCCGAACTCAGGTACTGCCTTATCCATACTAGAGGGCGTGAGTCTTCGATTAGGAACGAAGTTTCCTCAATTCATGCGAAACCTCACATGGCCGGCCAAGATTCTGCTGCTATTAACCGTGGCAGTTTGCTCTGCATGCATGTGCATCTATTGGAGCCGCATGACAGACGCCGTACATGCTTTAGCACCGTCATCAGCGGTCTTAAAGCCCCAAGTGCTCACCGATTTTTATCCGAGCTGGTATGCGACCCGCGAATTGCTGCTCCATCATCGCGATCCGTATGGCGCTGGGATCAACCGCGATCTTCAGATTGCCTATTACAACAGGGAATTAGACCCCTCTCATCCCGAAGAACAGGTCGACCAGCAGCGCTTTGTCTATCCGTTGTACTTTACTTTCTTCGTCGCTCCCATAGCGCGCTTGGAATTCCACCAGTCCCAAATCGTCTTTTGGTGGATTTTAGCCGTATGCGCAGTCGTTAACGTCTTCCTTTGGCTGCGGTTTCTTCGCCTTCGCCTGTCTGCCCCGGCATCGCTCGCTCTTTTCGTGCTGGTCCTCACCAGCATCCCGGTCATCCAGAATCTGAGTATCCTTCAGCCATTTCTGTTGTCTGCCTGCTTCATTGCCGCAGCCGCAGCGGCCGTCAGTTCTGGATATTTATTTGTGGCCGGTGCGTTGTTGTCGGTGGCTACGATCAAACCTCAAATCTGTCTACTCCCAATGATTTGGTTCGCGCTATGGACAGGCAGTAACTGGTTGCGCCGGCGCTCGCTGTTCCTGGGCTTCGCAGCCGGACTTGCGATGCTCATTTTCACCTCCGAATGGCTCTTTCGGGGTTGGCTGATGCGCTATCCGGGCGTGCTGATCGCCTACGCCGGATATACGAAAGCCACCTCTCTTCTTGGAAC
>JBAUVJ010000270.1:0-33378 GCA_049583165.1 Candidatus Sulfotelmatobacter sp.
CATATGCTCCGTTCCAGAAGCCCGAAAAAGAATCCACGCTTCTGCCCCGTTGCCATTCGTCGGCGCATCCAGAAAGAATTTGATGCCATCAAGGTTTTCTTTTCTCAAGACGTGATAACGCCCCAAACTCTGCGTGCTTTCGGCTCGTGCCCGCTGAATCGCACTTTGTTTGATTTCTTCGGAAATGTGCAGATCGCGCCGGCCATAGTAGTGCGCTCCAAATTCGCGCTGCAAGTCCGCAACCAGTTGGCCCAATGGCTTGCCTTCCTCCGCCATCACATTGGCCAGCAGCAGGCAGTTCAAGATGCCGTCGCGTTCCGGCAAGAAGCGAGAATAGCCGATGCCGCCGGACTCCTCGCCGCCAATCAGGATGTCGTATTCCATCATCAGATCAGCGGTGTACTTGAAGCCGATCGGTGTTTCGTGAAGTTTACGGCCGTACTTGGCGGCGATGCGGTCGAGCATGCGCGTCGTGTTGAACGCGCGCACTACGTCTCCCGGCCACTTCTTGCGCTCGAGAAGCCAGCGCAACAACACACAGAAGATTTTATGCGAGTCCACAAAACTGCCATCTTCCGCGACCGCGCCGATGCGGTCGGCATCGCCATCGGTGGCGAGTCCAGCGTCGCATTTCTCGCGGATAACCGTTTGCTGTAACAGAGCAACGTGCGGCTCAATCGGTTCGGGATTGATGCCCGGGAAAAGAGGGTTGACTTCCTGGCGGATTGCGATGTGCTCGACGCCGCAATTGCGAAAGATCTCTGACAGAATGCAGCGCCCAGAGCCGTACATCGAATCGATTGCAATCTTGAACTTTGCCTTACCGATCAAATCCATGTCCGCAAAATAACAAACCGCCGCAACGTAGGCCGTTTTGAGGTCGACCTCCTGGATGGCAGCTTTTGCGCCCTTGGGCATGGCCCCGGCCCGCAGCTCTTCTTCCACCTTTTTCATGATGCTGGGCGTGGCAGAGCCACCGAACTTTGCTTTGAACTTCACTCCATTCCAGTTCCATGGATTGTGGCTGGACGTCACCATCACACCGCCGGCGCCTCCCTTGTCTTTCACCGCGAAAGATACGGCTGGAGTGGGGGTGTAATCATTGGCTAGTTTGACGGGGATGCCCGCGGCTGCGATCACTTCGGCGACTATTTGCGCTGCGCTTTGCGAAGCGAAACGCGTGTCATAGCCGACGAAAATTCCATGCGCCGCGACCTCGTACTTCAAAACGTAGGAAGCGATAGCGCCTGCGACTCGACGGACGTTGTCAAACGTGAAGTCGTCCGCGATAATGCCGCGCCAACCGTCGGTGCCGAATTTGATTTCTTGAGCCATTCGAGATCAGTTTCCGGTTTTTAGGATCTAGTGCATCTAAACCGGAAACTAGGAACCGGAAACTCGAAACTCGAAACTCGAAACTACGTCAGCTTATGCAGCCTCTTCTCATCCAGATGCTTTACCGCTTTGCCCACATCCTGAGCATGCTGCCGGGTCGTGATCAGCAGGGCATCCGGGCTATCGACTACCACCAAGTCGTTCACTCCAATAGCCGCTACGAACTTGTTTGGCGCGTGCACATAGTTGCCTTTACCGTTCAAAACGAACATGCCCGCACTGTTGATGACGTTGCCGTCAACCGGACTGCTCTTGGTAGTGTGATGCTCGTGCAGCGCAGTCCAGGAGCCCAGATCATTCCAGCCAAAAGCCGCAGGAAGACAAAGAAGTTGGCTGGCTTGCTCACCTTTGGCCGAACGGGGTTCGAGCACCGCGTAATCGACACTGATATTTTCGCATTTCGGGTAGAGCCTGCGGAAGGTTGCAGCAAACTTGCGCGTACCGCAGGTCGATGCGATCTCTTCGAGCAAGGCTGCGGTCTTGGGAAGATGCTCGCGAAGCGCATTCGCTAGTGTTCGAGCGCTCCACAGGAACATTCCGCTGTTCCAGTAAAAATTTCCCGCAGCCACAAAAGCAGCGGCTTTTTCCGCGTCGGGTTTCTCGGTGAAGCGGCGCACTCGCAGCGCTTCTCCTCCCGAGGAACTGCCGACCTCAATGTAGCCGTAACCAGTCTCCGCGCGGCTCGGCCGAATGCCGATGACGACAATGTTTTCACCCGCCGATGCAATCTCCACGCCACGCACGATGGTTTCCCGATAGGTTTTTTCATCCGCGATCACATGATCGGAGGGAAACATCCCAATCACCGCATCGGGATTTTCGCGCAATAAAAGAAAAGCGGCAAGACCGATTGCAGGCGCTGTGTTGCGTCCTACCGGCTCGGCGAGCACCTGCGCCTTCGGTAGCCTTGGAAGCTGCGTCAGGATTGCTGGACGAAGATCGTCATTGGTAATGATCCAGAATCGTTTCGCCGGAGCGATCGGCAGCAACCGGGCCACCGTCTGCTGGATCATAGTCCGCTTGCCGTCGAGCGCCAGCAACTGCTTGGCGCGCTTCCTTCGGCTCAGGGGCCAGAATCGTGTGCCGCGGCCGCCGGCGAGGATCACAGGATAGAAGTCTGAATGTTTAGTCACGTTGTTCAGATGCAACCCACTACATTCGCGTTTCCGGTTCAGGCATAGCAGTCCCCGGAACACTCGCTCGCAAAATTTCCAGCGCCCACTGCGGGCGCACGGTGAACTCGCCGATCGACGCCGGAACTACCACGGCATCTCCCTTCGCCATTGTGACAGGTTCCGCCCCCGTAGCTTCCACCACACCACAACCCTCCAACGCCACTAAAATTTGTGCGGAGCTTTTCCCCGAGTTGTCCCGCGTGCCCAGCTGCTGCGCATCCTTCATTTCAAACATATCCACAACGAAATAAGGAGCGGACACAAGCGGAGCCTGCCGGTTGTTGCTGCCGGGTACCTGAGCTGGAGCTGGCCTCACTACTTTGCCAGAGGCGACATTCAACTTCACCGCTGCCAAACCCTCTTTCAGGTGCAACTCGCGTGGCCGCCCGTAGTCATACAGACGATACGTTGTATCTGACTGCTGTTGCGTTTCGACGATCACGGACCCGGGGCCCAGCGTGTGTACCGTGCCACCAGAAACATAAATCATGTCGCCGGTATAAACGTTGAGCCAGTTCAGCAACTCCTCGGCGCGTTTTTCCTGAATCGCCCGGTCCAGTTGTGCCGCAGTGACGCCAGGCCTCAATCCCAGCCCGATTTGCGCTCGCGGCTTCGCGTGTGCGACGTACCAGCACTCAGTTTTACCCCATGGCTGGTTGACGCGGTGAGCCTGTTCATCGTCGGGATGCACCTGAACCGAGAGTTTCTCATGCGGGAAGAGAAACTTCAGCAGCAAGGGGAATCGGCGAGCATCGCGCGCCGCGTCGCCCACAAGTTCCCGCTGATATTTTTCGCTGACTTGGGCCAGAGTCTGGCCCGCCAGCGGGCCGTTGGCAACTTTGCAATCATCGCCGGTGAGCCATGCCTCGCCAATCTTCTCCTCAAATTTGCGATTGGGATAAATCGGCGAGAGGTCGTGCGTGCCCCACGGGCGGGGATCGAATGCGGGAAGCATCAATAAGGGATATAAATTGCCCATGACAAATAGCTTAGACGGAAAAGGCCGTTCGCGAACGGACGGCCTCAACCGAAAATTAAGTGATCAACTCTTGAACAAGAGTTCGAAGCCCGCACCTACAGCGCGGCAAAAAACTTTCTCAAGCGTTCCAGTCCCCGGTCCAGTTCCGCCTTCGAAGTCGCGTACGATACGCGAATATGCTCGCCAGTTCCGAATCCCTCCCCCGGCACAGTGGCCACGTGCGCTTCACGGAGCAACCGTCCCGCGATGTCTGATGCCGACTTAACACCGCCGCGTCCAAGAAACGCGGAAATGTTGGGATAGGCATAGAACGCGCCCTCCGGCAGCGTGCAGGTCACGCCAGGGATCGAGCGCAAACCCTCCACAACGTAATCGCGCAGCTCGATATATTCATGCCGCATTTGCTCCACGCATTCCTGGGGTCCGTTCAGCGCTGCTACAGAGGCCTTCTGGACGATCGAGGTCGGATTCGAAGTTGATTGGCTCTGCAACTTTGCCATTGCACTTGTCACCGCCGCAGGAGCCAGCGCGTAGCCCATGCGCCAACCCGTCATCGCATAGGTTTTCGAAAGTGATCCCAGAACCACAACGCGTTCTTTATATTCGCGCAGCGACCCCACGGAAAAATTCTTGCCCGTGTAATTCAGATAGACATAACACTCATCGGAGAGCACCCAGATGCCGCGCTCATGCGCCAAGCGAACGACCTCGGTCAGATCTTTCGCACTCATCACCGCGCCTGAAGGATTCGAAGGCGAATTAAGGATGATCGCCTTGGTCCGCGGCGTGACCAGCCGCGCGACCATCTCCGAGGTTACCCGGAACCCCTGTGACTCATCCGAGTGCAGCAAAACGCACTGCCCACCCGCGTAGCGGACGATGTCCTTGAACGAGACCCAGTAGGGCACCGGCAAAATGACCTCGTCTCCGTGATCCACCAGCACTTGAATTGCGTTGAACAGAGCGTTCTTGCCGCCGGTGGAGGCGATCACCTCTTCGCGACGGTAATCGGAATGGAAGTCCACGGCATGGCGGTGAACGATGGCGTCGCGAAGCTCGGCTGTGCCTGCAACAGCGGTGTACTTGGTGAAATTGCCCTGAATGGCAGCGATGGCAGCGTCTTTGATGTGCTGCGGTGTGGCAAAGTGCGGCTCGCCCGCGCCGAAGTCGACTACGTCGATACCCTGGGTACGCAGCTTGTCAGCCTCGGCCACAACGGCCATAGTGGCTGAGGGTTCAATGCGGTTGATCCGCTCGGTCAGTTTTAGGGCCTCACTGGTCGCAATCGTCATGCTTTCTTTTTCCTTTTCTTTTCTTTCCCGACGGATGATGGAGCCGTCACTTGGGTCTCGTCGTGGAACTTATAGGCGAGATCGAGCTTTTCGCGGAGCCTCTGCTCTACCACTTCCGGTACCAGTCCTTTGACCGGGCCGCCAACCTGCGCCACTTCCCGTACCAGACGCGAGCTGACATAAGAATACTTGTCGGCCGGCATCATGAAAACAGTTTCTAGCGTGGGCTCGAGCTTACGGTTCATCAATGCCATCTGCAGTTCGTATTCGTAATCGCTAACAGCTCGAATGCCGCGCAAAACACACGTCGCATTGATGGATTTGGCGTATTCGACCATTAAACCGTGGAAGGCCTCAATGCGGACGTTCTTCAAGTGCGCTGTGAGAGTTTTCAGCATCTCCAGTCGCTCCGCGAGGCTGAACATCGGACTTTTTTCCGAATTCCTAAGAATGCCCACCACCAATTCTTCAAAAATCTTTGCCCCCCGCTCAATCAAATCGAGATGCCCGTTGGTCGGCGGATCGAACGAACCGGGATAAAGGGCGCTGACTTTGCTCAATGGTCCTCGCAGGAACGGCACAGCTGAATAATAGATTCTAAGCGGGCCGGAGTCGGGCTGGCAATTCGGGAATGAGTCTTAGTCTTCGTGCTAGTGAAATAAAGTCTTTGCGGGTTGTCATCTCGAGAGATGACAACCCATGAAGATTTAGCGCCTTGCTGCCACGATCGGCGCCTTTACAGCCTCCGTGGCTGTCGGCATGGTTGTCACTCGCGCACCTTGCGGCAGGGTCTGCGCTGCCCCCGCTACCGGTTGTGCCGGCGTCGGAGCTGCAATCAGACCCAGCGCCTTGCGCACTTCCGTGTCGAGCTTGGCCATGGTGTCTTTGTTGTCTTTGAGGAACTGCCGCGCATTTTCGCGGCCCTGGCCGATGCGCTCGCCTTTATAGCTGTACCACGAGCCGGATTTCTCGACGATGTTGCTGTTCGCGGCTAGGTCGAGCAGATCGCCTTCGCGCGAAATGCCTTCGCCATACAGAATGTCGAACTCCGCTTCGCGGAATGGCGCCGCTACTTTGTTCTTCACCACTTTCACGCGGGTACGCGAACCGGTGACTACGTCGCCATCTTTGATGGCTGCGATGCGTCGAATATCCACGCGCACCGACGAATAAAACTTGAGCGCGCGGCCACCGGTTGTCGTCTCTGGGTTACCAAACATCACGCCAATCTTTTCGCGAATCTGGTTGATGAAGATCAGGCACGTGCGCGACTTGGAAACCGTTCCTGTTAGCTTGCGCAGCGCCTGCGACATCAGCCGCGCCTGTAGTCCCATGTGGCTATCGCCCATTTCGCCGTCGAGTTCGGCCTTGGGCACGAGTGCCGCCACCGAGTCCACCACCAGCACATCGATGGCGTTCGACCGCACCAGAGCCTCGGTAATCTCCAGCGCCTGCTCGCCGTAGTCCGGTTGCGAAACCAGCAGGTTGTCGACGTCGACACCCAGCTTTTTCGCGTAGCCTGGATCGAGCGCGTGCTCAGCATCCACGAACGCGGCCATGCCACCGGTTTTTTGCGCTTCGGCAATCACTTGCAGGGTAATGGTGGTCTTGCCGGAGGATTCCGGCCCGAAGACTTCCACCACGCGCCCGCGCGGAAAGCCGCCCACGCCGAGTGCTGCATCAAACGAAATCGCGCCGGTCGAGATCACCGAGATGGGAACGATCGCTTCCTTCGACCCCAACCGCATGATCGACCCTTTGCCAAACTGTTTTTCAATTTGCGAAACCGCTAGTTCAATCGCTTTGCCGCGTTCATCGGCCATGGGAGTGTGGCTCCTTCAAGATTGCAGAACTAATCTGGCCGGATTATACATATAGATCGAAGCGAATAAAAGGCGAATCTGAAAATAACGGTGGAAAATCGTCCCGAATCGGGTCGCTAGCCCGCCAGCTTATTCGACGAACCCCTGCCGCACAGCGTGAATGAAGTCTGTATAAGCCGGGCTATCGCCTCCCGCACGCATCAAGCTCGCAATCTGCCCCCGGTGATATGCCGAGTGAAGCAGCACGTGAGTCAACACATCCTGAACCGTGCTGGACCAAGGTTCACCCTTGCTGTTCCTATACGTTATTTTCTCCACCAGGCTGACAGAAGAAAGCTGGGCCAGATACTCGCTCCACAGCCGGCGAAGTTCGGCCATGTGCGTTCGGCATTGATCAAGGCTATACTCGGGCCAGACGGGCTGGCTTTGCGATTGTTGCGTCAAGCGCTCCAGCCACAGTCGTTGAACCGAAAGAATGTGCGCCATAAGTTGTAAGGGCTTGCCAGATGCCGATTCCGATCTGCTGGCCTTGATCGCGGACAGCACTTCGCCGTTGCCCCAGACTTCATAGGCAAACTGGCGGCGCAGATGGTCTAGCAATTCCAAAAGTGAGAACTCCATAGACGACCGGTTTAAGGAAACTGGCCGGACAGGGAACAACTCCGTAACATAATTTAGTCTGCCCGAGAATTGTTCGGCAACAGGCTTTTAACCGTCCTTTCACACTTCTCGGTTAGACTGCTCGCTGTCTTGGGAGTAAAGAACTCTGGATGCTTGCGAATATGCCCCGCAAAGTTGTCGCATCTCGAACCACACACGAGGAGACGGAGGCAACTGCTGCCTCGCGCAAGAATGCCGAAGCTTCGAAGAACGCGCCCAAAAAGGGCTCCGCATCGCTCGACGATCTGGCGCGGACGGCGCTGAAGGCTTTTCTCATCGCTCGCGATGCTGCCTCCAATGTGCCTGATTTATTCACGGCGTCTTCGCGCATGGCATTCCTCGCCATCAAGGACTGCGAGCAGGAACTTGATGTGATCGAGCGCTACATCGATGAGCGGACTCCTGCTGCAATCACCCGGGTAAACGAAGCCCGTGCGCGCCAATTGTTAACCAGCCTGAAATGCACGACCGACCTGGAGCGAATTGGCGATTTGGTGATGAGCATGGCGATGCGGATGCAGGCGCGCAGCGCCAAAACGCCGGCTTCCGACGTGCGCCAGTTGGTGGAAATGTCCGGAATCTTGCGCGAGATGCTCGATCTGGTTTATCGCGGATTCGTCGATCTCGATCTGGAGTGCGCCCGCAAGGTATTGCAGATGGACAAAGATATTGATCGTGTCTGCCACGCCCTTTTCCAGAAGCACCTTACTAACCATGCTGAACAGAGCAATCCTTCAAGCTTTGAAGTGCTGCTCATGGCCCAGGCATTGGAGCGCGCGGGAGATCACACTACCAATCTCGCGGAAGATCTCTACAGCCTCATCGAAGGCCGTAGCCTGCGGCATGCTCCCAAGAAGCGGGCAGCGTCATAAGAGCAGTTCTCAGTTCCTAGTAACACCGACCTCGCCGCCAAACGATTTCTTTGTTGAGCGTTGACTCTAGCGCCTTTGGGATCTCCTTCTTTTTGAGAACTCAGAACTCAGAACTGTCTACAAATTCATCATTCCTTAACCGACGAGAAACATTCCCGCAACATTTTCAAAATAAGGTCTAAAGAAACCAGACAAGAAGATGGTCTGGCGTGTACAAGCCGGCCTAACCTAGCGATGCAACTTCCCATGGGATCTTACGAACCGCGAAGCGATGCGGGGACCACAGGAGTGTCTCGTTGCCTCGTCTTTGTAGTCGAGGATGAAGAAGACATTGCGCGCCTGATCTCCCACAATCTGCAAGCTGCTGGTTTTGACGTGCAGAGCTTTGTCAGCGGCGCATCCCTGGTTTCCGAAGCTCTACGCGAGATGCCCTCGCTTTTTCTTCTCGACGTGATGTTGCCTGGCAGCGACGGATTTGAACTCTGCCGCCAGATTCGCCAAACGGCGGCTCTTTCCGCGACGCCCATTATCTTCCTCACCGCCAAAACCGCCGAGGCTGACCGCGTTCGAGGACTCGAACTGGGCGGGGACGATTACATCACCAAACCGTTCAGCCCGCGTGAACTGGTGGCCCGCGTACGAAGTGTGCTACGCGGCGTTCGCCAACCTGCGACCGCGCCCGAAGTGCTGCGCGTCGGCGATCTGGAAATCGATCCCTCCTCCATGATGGTGCAGGTTCAAGGGCGGCAGGTTCTTACCACCGTGCGGGAGTTTCGTCTGCTCGAATATCTAGCTACGCACCTCGGGCGCGTGCTTACGCGCGATCAGTTGCTCGATGCGGTGTGGAAAGAAACGCCGTTTGTGACCCCCCGCTCGATCGACGTTTACGTGCGTCGGCTACGGGAGAAAATAGAAGCTGATCCTCGCCAGCCGCGATATCTAAGAACTCTGCGCGGCATAGGATATCGCTTCGAAGCGCCCAAGTAGGCTGTTGTTCCTTTCCGCATACAACCGTAAAGTTTTTTCTCTGCGCTGTCGCCTTCCGCGCTCATGGTTGCTTTGATTTATCCTGTCGTCTGATCTTTCTCGGCTCATCATGACTCAAACCAAACCACTGTGGAAGGCGGACGACCAAACGGCCCGTCTTTCTGAACTGACCGCGCAGTCGGATGATTCCGCCAAGGATTACTCCCTGCGCCGGGACGTGCGTTCTTTGGGAGCATTGCTCGGCCGGGTATTGGTGGAGCAGGTCGATCAGGAGCTATTCGATACCGTCGAAGAGTTAAGGCGGCTCATGATTCGGCATCGCGAGCGGGTCGCGCACAGTTCAGCGGCGGAGGCCCACGGTGAACTCATGGTCCGTGCCCAGGCGATGATTTCGGAAATGGATCTGACTCGCGCTTATCAGGTCACCAAGGCTTTCGCCATTTATTTCGAGCTGACGAATCTAGCGGAGACCAATCATCGCAAGCGCCGCCGCCGTGCCCGCCAATTGCACCGGCAACACCCGCTGCCCGGATCATTTCGTGGAACGTTGCTACGCATGAAAGAAGCTGGGATGCCGGTCAAGGCAGCTCTGGCGGCTCTCCAGCAGATTGGGGTGACACCAGTATTCACGGCTCATCCTACGGAAGTGGCTCGGCAGACGGTGCTGCTGAAACGCCGCCGCATTGCCGAACAATTAGAACGGCTGGATCGGCTTCCACTCACCGCAGCTGAGGCTTTGAGATGCGAACAGATCATTCACGCCGAAATTGACTCTTTATGGCAGACCGACGAAGTTCGCCAGACTAAACCTACAGTCGATGACGAGATCCGCATGGGCCTGCGTTATTTCCGGCTTTCGCTCTTTGAAACGTTGCCCCGTATCTATGCCGAGGTGGCAGATTCGATTCGCGATGTATACGGAGTGGTTATTGACCCGACCGAGTTGCCGAACCTGCTGAGTTTTGGATCTTGGATCGGCGGCGACCGCGACGGCAATCCAATGGTTAAGCCGGAATCTTCAAAAGATGCCTTGGAAATGGCGCGAACAGTGATTCTCCGCGAGTACATTCGAGGCGTCGAGTTTCTGAGCGACTGCTTGAGTTCGTCCTCGCGCCAGACGGGCGCTTCCGCGGAGATTCTCTCGCGGCTGGCACGCTACAAACAGGCCATGCCCACTGCCTCCATGCTGTGGGGGCCGGGCAATACATCGGAACATTACCGGCGATTTCTTTCCTATGTAGGTCATCGCTTGCAGTTCAGCCGCGAAGGTTCCGGTCACCGGGATTCGTATAAAAATGCGTTGGAATTTGAATCTGACTTGGTTCTGCTGCGAACAAGCCTTATGTCGAATCGCGGTCAAAGGCTGGCGGAGGCCTTTGTCGATCCTCTGTTGCGCCAACTCCGCACCTTCGGATTCCACTTGCACGTCCTCGATATTCGCCAACACGCCCGCGTGCACGCCGAGGTTCTTCACGAGATCACTACAAAAAAGATTGACGCAAGAAATGTTGAGCCTAAGAACCTCGAACTAAGAAAGACGAAATTAAGAAAGTCCGAGCTAAGAGAGACTGCGCCCGCCCTGGCTGCCGGCACACATCCGCCGGACAGCGGCGAGAAGGGCTCTGCCCAGACCCAGGAGTTGATCTCCACCTTCCACGCGATTCAGACTCTAAAGCAGACCTATCCCGCGCAGTCCATCCGCCAGTACATCATCAGCGGCGCGGAATCTGAGAACGATGTGTTGAATGTGGTCCAACTGGCAAAAGCTTGCGGCGTCAGTCTGGCTGGATCGGGCAGCGCCTCAGGATTAGACAACTCGAGTTTCGAAAATCGAAGCGCAGATAACCGAAACTTGGACAACCGAAGCGTAAACGACCTAGGCCTGATGCCGGTGCCGCTATTCGAATCGATCGATTCTCTGCGCTCGGCCGGCGGCGTGATGCGCCGGTTGTGGCGAGATCCCGAGTATCAACCTCTACTCGATTCCTGGGGAAGATGGCAGGAGGTCATGCTGGGCTATTCCGACTCCAACAAAGATGGTGGAATGCTCACCAGCACGTGGGAACTGCATAAGGCGCATCGGGATCTGCATCTCGCAGCGCAGGAATGCGGAGTGCAACTGCGCCTGTTCCATGGCCGCGGCGGTACTGTGGGACGCGGCGGCGGACCCACGCACGCGGCAATCCTGGCGCAGCCCGCAGGTTGTTTTTCTGGTCGCATCCGCATCACGGAGCAGGGGGAAGTCCTCAACTGGAAATATGCTGACGCGGTGCTGGCGGAATGGAATCTGGAACTAATGATCGCCGCCAGTCTGGAAGCTCTCACGCGGCCCGGAGCTGCGCAGGTAAAAGATAAAGATCAGGCGCGCTGGGAGGAGGCCATGGAGCAGATGTCGGCCGAAGCCTACAGCGTCTATCGTCGTGATATCGCGGAGAATGCCGATGTGCTCGAATACTTCGAGCAGGCTACGCCGGTCCATGAATTGGATGCGGCACGCATTGGCTCGCGGCCATCGCGCCGAACCAAGGGCCGCCGTCTGGAGGATCTGCGCGCCATTCCCTGGGTGTTCGGATGGATGCAGAGCCGCCACGCGGTACCTGCCTGGTACGGAGTAGGGCAAGGTTTGCAAAGTTTTGCCGCGAAGGGAAAAGCTCACGAGCGATTGCTGCACGAGATGCTGAAAGATTTCGCGCTTTTTTCAGACCTTATACACAACGTGGAACTTGGCATGGCCAAGGCTGATCTCCACATCGCGCGGGTTTATTCCGAGTTGGTAAAAAATGCGGGCTTGCGCACGCGGGTCTTCACGATGCTCGAAGATGAGTTCCTGCGGTCGAGGAAGATGATTCTGCGCGTCTCCGGCCAGCGCGAGTTGCTGGCTCGCAACCGGGTGCTGGCGCGCTCCATTCATCTGCGAAATCCCTACGTGGACCCCATGAGCCTGATCCAAGTCGAGCTCTTGCGGCGCAAACAACAAGGCCATGAGTTGGCGAAACTGGAATATCCGCTCGGTGCGACCATCAACGGCATCGCCGCCGGACTGCACAACACAGGGTAGTAGACGCTTGAAATAACCGTGGACTACTACTCTTCGGCTAACATCGATATCGGCGACACGTCTGTAGTATCGTGTTGCGGTGAGAATCGTACATCTCGTTTTTTCGTCGAACTCTCTTATGAGCCGCTAGGGCTTTGTAAGCGTATCTTTGTTGTCTGCGCGTCCTGAGTTTGTGTACGCTCTTAAGCCATTGCCATTCTTGCTCCAATTTCGCAAATCCAGCAAAGAGGCGCTATGTCTATCTCCAAAATAGTTCTGTGTCTTTTCGTGACTTTGCCCCTGGCCATATTCGGACAAAATGCAATGGTTAATTCCGCTGGATCGGCCGCAGCTGCCGACCAGCCAAGTTCTCCCAAGCTGGATCACTTCGATCCGGATCTAGTGGACAAAACCTTGAACCCTTGTGACGACTTCTACAAGTACGCTTGCAACAAATGGATTGCGGCGAATCCGATTCCCGCCGATCAGGTGTACTGGAGCACCGGAGGCGGCTTGGAAATGTGGAACGACAATGTTTTGCGGGAGACCCTGGAAGCCGCCAGCAAAAATGATCCTTCGCGCAGTGCTGTGCAACAGAAAATCGGCGACTATTGGGCCGCGTGCATGGACGAAGCTGGCATTGAAGCGGCTGGTTTGAAGCCGTTACTGCCGGAGCTGAACCGCATTGCCGCGCTCAAATCCAAACAGGAAATCACTCTTGAAATCGCCCGCTTGCACCACTTGTTTCCCGGCGCATGGGAGGGATCTGACAATCAAACAAACGCTCCGTTTTTCGGCTTCAGCGGCGGACAGGACTACGATGATGCGTCCAAAGTGGTGGCGCAGATCGATCAGGGCGGCCTCAGCCTGCCCAATCGCGACTATTACATCAATACCGACGAGAAGTCTGCTGAGACTCTAAAAAAATACCGCGCCCATGTGCAGAAAATGCTAGTGCTGGCGGGAGAGCCGGAAGCGCAGGCCGGTGACGATGCAGGAATCGTAATTGAGCTGGAAACCGCGATGGCCAAGGCGCAAATGGATAACATCAAACGCCGCGATCCCAAAAACATCAACAACAAAATGAGCCTGGCTCAAGTCCGCGAGCTGGCGCCATCCATCCAATGGGATGTTTACTTGAAGGCTGTCAATGCCCCGACCAGCGAGCATTACATCGTTAGTTCGCCAGATTTCTTCCGCGCTTTGGACAAACTGCTCGCGGAACATCCGCTCGAGCACTGGAAGACTTACATGCGTTGGCAGGCCATTCACCATGCCGCTCCTTATCTAACCAAGGCGATGGCCGATGAAAACTTCAACTTTTTTGCACGTACCTTGGCCGGGCAGGAGGAAGAACTTCCGCGCTGGCGGCGCTGCACTCATTGGGCTGACCATGATCTGGGAGAGGCTTTGGGACAAGCATATGTTGACCGCGCTTTTCCGCCCGAGAGCAAGGCGCGCACAGTCGAAATGGTGCATGCCATCGAGCGCGCTATGCATGACGACATCGAAAGTGTGAGCTGGATGACGCCCGCGACCAAGGAACAAGCGATCGTTAAGCTGAAGGGAATCGAAGACAAGATTGGATATCCATCGCACTGGCGGGATTATTCCAGCGTGAAGATCACTCGCGACAGTCCCCTCAGCAATGTGGAGCAGGCTTCATCGTTCGAATTTGAGCGCTGGGTCGCGAAGATCGGCAAACCGGTGGACCGCAGTGAGTGGACCATGACGCCGCCCACCATTAATGCGTACTACGATCCGCAATTGAACACCATCAATTTTCCAGCGGGCATTCTTCAGCCTCCGTTTTTCGAAAAGACCATGGATGATTCCGTAAACTTTGGCGCCATCGGAATGGTAATCGGACACGAACTAACTCACGGCTTCGACGATCAAGGGCGAAAGTTTGATGCGCACGGAAACCTTCGCGACTGGTGGACCGCCGAGGATCCGAAGCGGTACGACGAGCGCGGCAAGTGCATCTCCGATGAGTACACGCAAGAGGTTCCGGATGCCGGTGCCGGCGTCAAACAAAACGGTCTGCTCACCCAGGGTGAAGATACTGCGGACAACGGCGGCATTCATCTCGCGTTGATGGCCCTGGAAGCGGACCTTAAGAAGCAAGGCAAATCGCTCGATGAGAAAGGCCCCGACGGCTGGACTTATTTGCAGCGCTTCTTCCTGGCCAATGCCTATTCCTGGTGCTCAAGCATACGGCCCGAAGTAGCGCGATTGATTGTTACTACGAATCCGCACTCGCTGCCGATTTTCCGCATCGACAACGTGGTCTCCAACATGTCCGAGTTCAGCCAGGCTTTCGGTTGCAAGGCGGGGCAGAAGATGGTTCGAGCCAACGCTTGCCGAGTTTGGTGAGCGGGGCTTAAGCACTCGGTAATCAGCACTCAGCATTTAGCCATGCAGCGTCCGGCTGTGCATATTTTAAGGGCCGAACGCTGATTTCTGAATGCCGAGTGCTGGTTCACACACTGGTTAACGGTTGATGTCGTCCTTGGACTGCAAACGCTTCACGTAGTTCTCCAGGTTAGATTTGTTGGCATCGTCCGGCACGCCGGTGAGAGCGGCCTGCATCTCCTTGACTGCTTTGTCAAAGTCTCCTTGACCGCTATAAACACGGGCAAGGCCGACGTGCGTCGTCCAATAGTCAGGGAACTTTTTCGCGTTGGAACGATAAATGGCGAATGCCTCTTCCTGCTTCTTCTCTCCCTGGAGCTGGCGTCCGTAGAAATAAAGTTGCCGCGCGTCCGCCTTTTCCAACGCTTGGTTGCGCGCAGCCATGGCGTCATCTTTGCGGCCCATGGCGTCGAGAATGCGCGACTTGTTCATCACGTTGTCGAAGCGGTCTTCCAGTTTGATCGACTGTTCTTCGTCCTTAAGCGCTTCTTCCAGATTGGTTTTGGAAGTTAGGAAGTAATTGGCGGCATCGTCCCAGCCTTCCCAGTAATATTGATTGAGCCCGCGTATCTGCCGGTTAACGCTGGCTTCGACGATGTCATTCACATTCACCGCGACCTTGAAGGGCACTGCGACCTTTTCCCAGCGCAACGTAACTACGGCGGAGTCAGGTTTGAGGTCGTCGAAGTCGTAGGTCAGCGCATCATGGAATTCGGCAGTCTGCGGCTTCACCGTAACCCGCAGCGCGTCTTCATCTTGTTTGTAGGTGAAGCTTCCCCATGCGGAAGAGATTTTCGAGAAGATCACCGTCCACTGATTTTCACCTGGGATCATGTGCAATCCGTAAGTCCCCTTGTCGAGCGGCTGGCCTTCAATCGTGACCGGATCGCTGAATGTCACGGTGGTGTTTTCGTTCGCTCCGGCGCGCCAGACCTGTCCATAGGGCACAACCTTACCCCAGATTTGGCGGCCATTGGCCAGCGGCCGATGATAGTTGAGGGTGATATCGGTAATGCCAATGCGTTGCGTGAGTACAGCGTGCTGGCTCTGCCGTGGAAGGTCAAGCATTAAGGTTTGGGCGTTGCAGAGACTTGCGATCGACAAAATGGTGCATAACAGTACAAGCAGCCGAATCCTGGGCATGGGAGACTCCTCTTCTGTGTGGGATCGAACAGTCGACTCAACCGCAACGTAGTAACGGCTTATCGGGATGCAACACCTACGGCTGGCCGCTGTGCTGTTTGCCTTAGACGGGCGAGAGCTGACAAGGTAAGCGATCTGGCAGACAGCGACCAAGCGGTGGCCCACTCAAGCCTGCTTCTGGCTTGAGTGGGCCAGTTCCGTGACGCCGGAAAAGTTTAAGCAGCCGCCTGCTTGATTTGCTTGAAGAACGTTAACAAGTCCGTGTTGATCTGATTTTCAACGTGGAGCACATACCGTGAGGAGCACCAGGGATCACTTTTAACGTGGCCCCTTTCACCAGCTTCGACGAGATCATCGCCGAGGCGCCGATTGGAACGATCTGATCGGCATCGCCGTGGAGGATTAGCGTGGGCACATCGAACTTCTTTAAATCCTCAGTGAAGTCCGTTTCCGAAAAAGCCTTGATGCAATCGTAGGCGGCCTTGTGCCCACACAGCATTCCTTGCAGCCAGAACGAATCGCGCAAGCCTTGCGAGACCTTGTTGCCCGGCCGGTTGGCTCCGTAAAACGGCGCGCTAAGGTCTGTGAAAAACTGCGCCCGGTCAGCCTGAACTGCGCTGCGAAGCTGGTCGAAGGCGTCCATCGGCAAGCCACCAGGATTACCAGGCGTCTTCAGCATTAGCGGTGTAACTGCACCGATCAGCACCGCCATGGCAACTCGTTTTGTGCCCTGACGACCGATATAGCGCGCCACTTCACCTCCCCCAGTCGAATGGCCTACGTGGATGGCGTCCTTCACATCGAGCTTCTCAACCAGGGCCGCGAGATCATCCGCATAGGTGTTCATCTCGTTACCGTCCCAGGGCTGGCTCGAGCGGCCGTGTCCGCGACGATCATGCGCAATGCAGCGATAGCCATGATCCGCCAGGAACAGCATCTGGTCTTCAAATGCATCCGCGTTGAGCGGCCATCCGTGACTGAAGACTACAGGCTGGCCGTTGCCCCAATCTTTGTAGTAAATAGTGGTACCGTCTTTCGTCGTGATAGTAGACATGGGCTCTTCTCCTTAACTTTGCGATTTCGTATTTCAAGAAATATCTGAACAACGAAGCTGGCTCGAACAAGCCATACGGCTCGCTTACAATTAAATCGTCGAGTTTGCAAGATCAGCTAGCGCTTGCGTCCTTTAGGACCGCTAAGATCTGGAACTTCTTCGCCGAGCGCAGTAGCCAGATCGATTTGATGATCCTGCTCCTGCACAAGGATCTGGCGAATCTGCTCGGCCATTGCGTACTCTCCAAGGGCTTCACATTGCCGGATGCGATCGCGGTAGTTGCGAATGGTTTCATTCTCATTGTCGAGATCGAAGCGGAGCATCTCTTTAGGATTTTTCGATGTGCGTACCGGCTTGGGCGTAACCACCGGCATTTTGCCGAGATAGTCGATCTGCCGCGAGAGAATCAGCGCATGATCGAGCTCCTGCTTGGCATGGATTTCGAGCTGCGCGGCGATGTCCATATATTGTGCGCCGCTGAGTACCTGAGAGTAGACCACGTAGGCGATGATGGCTTGATATTCACGGGAAAGATCTTCGTTCAACAGTTCCGCGAGGCGTTCGCGGGAGATATCGGTGTCGGTCGTGGACGATTTTGACTCTGGCATTGAATTCCTCCTTGGAATTGAAAACAGATTATAGTAGCGGCGCTCCGAATATGCCTATCGGGTTGAGCTTAGTACGTTGCATCCCTGCGATCGGAAGACTATACAATTCAGAACGCGAGGGAACCATCATCCATGAACGCACAACTGCAAAGCAAATCACTGGCCAAGATCAAGCTGTCACGCCTATTTGTTCTCATCGCCGGTGGCGCTATGATAGTGTGCTTCGTTGCTTTGCCCGCCATGACAGCCCAAACGAGCTTCGGTCCCGACAATCCGTTCTACGCGGCGAGCACGCTGCCTTTTCAAGCGCCTCCATTCGACAAGATCAAAGACCGCGACTACCAGCCCGCCATCGAAGCCGGTATGGCAGAGCAGCACAAACAAATGCAGACCATCGCCGAAAATCCAGCGCGGCCAACCTTTGAGAACACCATTGTCGCGATGGAAAAGACGGGCGAACTCTTCCGTCGCGTGACAATGGTGTTCAACGGCGTGACCGGCGCAAACCTGAGTCCAGAACTCGAGAAAGTACGGGATTTCGAAGCGCCCCGGCTGGCTGCGCACCAGGATGCGATCTTCCTCGATGGCAAACTGTTTCAGCGCGTGGCCACCCTCCACCAGCAGCGCGATACGCTCAAGCTCGATGCCGAGGCATTGCGTGCGCTTGATTTCTATTACAAGAAATTCGTGCATTCCGGTGCCTACCTCAATGAGGCCGACAAGACCGCCCTGAAAAAACTGAACGCGGAAGATTCAACTCTTTCGAATGCTTTCATGACCAAGTTATTGGCTGATACGAAAGCCGGGGGCTACGTAACCCGGGACAAAGCCGCTCTGGCCGGGCTGACTGATGCGCAGGTCGCAGCCGCCGCGCAAACCGCGAAGGATCGCAAGGTGGAAGGGTATGTAATTCCCTTGCAAAACACCACCCAGCAACCCTACTTGGCGGCGCTCAGCCAGCGCTCCACACGTGAGTTGATTTTCGAAAACTCCTGGAATCGTGCCGAACACGGGGACGCGAACGATACCCGCGACACCATCGTTCGTCTGGCCCAGCTTCGCGCCCAGAAAGCCAAACTGCTCGGCTTTCCAACCTTTGCCGCTTGGACGTTGGAAGATCAGATGGCCAAAACGCCCGAAGCCGCGCTGAAATTTATGGACGCTCTGGTGCCTGGAGCCACTGCGAGAGCCACTCGCGAAGCCAATGATATTCAAGCCGTGATTGACTCGCAGAAGGGCAATTTCAAGTTGCAACCCTGGGACTGGAACTTCTACGCCGAGCAGGTACGGAAAGCAAAGTACGAACTGGACGATGCGCAAATCAAACCCTACTTCGAGTTGAACAATGTGCTCCAGAACGGCGTGTTTTACGCCGCCAACCAGCTCTATGGCCTCACCTTCCAGGAGCGCAAAGACATTCCGGTGTACAACCCGGACGTCCGCGTATTCGAAGTTCTCGATGCCGACGGCAAGCCACTAGCGCTGTTCTACTGCGATTACTTCAAGCGCGACAATAAGAACGGCGGCGCCTGGATGGATAATTTTGTGGGCCAGTCCAAACTGCTGGGCACGCTGCCGGTCGTCTATAACGTCGCCAATTTCACCAAGCCTGTGGCGGGCGAACCAGCGCTCTTAAGCTTCGACGATGTGACAACCATGTTCCACGAGTTCGGCCACGCCTTGCATGGCATGTTTGCCGATACCGTGTATCCGGCGCTTTCCGGAACCGCGGTGGCGCGCGATTTTGTCGAGTTTCCATCGCAGTTCAACGAACACTGGGCGAGTTATCCAGCGATCTTCGAGCACTACGCGAAGCACTACAAAACCGGTGAGGCAATGCCCGCCGAACTTGCCGCCAAAATTAAGAAATCCAAAACCTTCAATCAGGGTTATGCGCTCACCGAGATACTGGCAGCGGCAGAGCTGGACATGCAGTGGCATACGCTTCCGGCGAGCGCGCCCCTTCAGAATTCGGATACGTTTGAGAAAGAGGCGTTGCAGAAGACCAAACTTTCGCTCAGTTACGTGCCGCCCCGTTACCGATCGAGTTACTTCGCCCACATTTGGAGCAACGACTACTCCGCAGGCTATTACGCCTATCTCTGGAGCGAGATGCTGGACGATGACGCATATCAGTGGTTCGAGAATAATGGCGGCTTAACCCGCGCAAACGGTGACCGGTTCCGGCAGATGGTGCTCTCGCGAGGGAACACGGAAGACCTCGCCAAGATTTACGCGGCGTGGCTTGGAGCCGAACCGAGCATCACTCCGATGCTGAAATACCGGGGTCTGGTGGAGTCTGGCGATTCGAAGTAGCAGACGGCACGTAGGGGGATGAATAACCACAGAATTTTAACTGGGGGAGAACCGTGAGAATTATCGCCTTCCTTATATTTTTCGCGGTCTCCGCTATTGCCCAAGGATCGCCGCCTGCCCCTTCTACCGCGGCCTGCGGCAAGGGAAACATAAGTTTCAAGGTGAAGCTCGATGGATCTGCGCACGTGATGGCGCAGCCGGACCCCGGGAAGGCGCTGCTTTATTTTTTCCACGACGCTGGAACCGGCCAGACCCTGGGATACCCAACGGTGAAGCTCGCGATGGACGGAGCATGGGTAGGCGCAAACCACGGTAATTCCTATTTTCCCGTCTCTGTCGACCCGGGAGAGCATCACGTATGCGTTACCTTACAGTCATCTCTGGTAGGGCAACGCGTGGAACTCGCGCATTTCACCGCAGAGGCAGAGAAAGTTTATTTCTATCGCACGCGACTGGTTATGTCGCGAAGCGTGGAGTTGTTAGAGATCGAACCGATCGACAGCGATCAAGGCAAGTATCTGATTGCATCCTTTCCGTTGAGCAGTTCGACTCCTAAGAAGTGACCTAGCCGTTATTGGCGCAGAGGAATACCAGCAGAGGAATACAAAATGACCATTACGTTCTTTGCCCGAGCTTTGGCCCTCCTCGTTATTCTCTCGATCGTGTGTTTAGCACAAGACGCAAAAACCCAACCTGTCACTGATGGTCATTTCACTGTTGCGGCGAAGGACTTCCAGGATTTTGCGTTCACCGTCGGAGAGGGAGTCAAGGATATCGAGCTATCCGGTCATTTCAGGGCAACGGGCGGCAGGGCAAGTCTGATTTATGTGCTCGTGATGACGGATGACCAATTTACTCGGTGGCAGAAACCGCATGACGCCCCTGCGACCCCGGCGAATGGCGGCTCGCTGTATAACAGCGGTCCGGTCTCGCAAGGTGATGTCCAGTTGCCGGTGCCCAATGCTGCTGCGAATTACCATGTTGTTTTTAACAATGCGAATTTCCCATACCCGAAGAGCATTGAAACCGACCTGACTTGGAAGTGGCACGAAGTACAACAGTAGCCCACGCGGATGCAAGGATGCTCAGTTTCTGGTAGTGGGTCTTTCATACTGACCCACTACCCAGTTTCTGAAATGGAGAGCGCCCAGAGCACGAATACGGCTAACTCACTGAAAAGATGGTGGGCGCTATAGGATTCGAATCCGTGTGACAACGTAACTTCAAACACTTACGTACAATTAGAGCGGATTTAGAGGTACAGACTTAGCAGATTCCGCGTTGTAGGTTTGACGCCTTCAACGCCCTACACAAATGAAAATTCATGCAGCGCTTGGCACACGCCCATGTCGCCGTTTTGGTCCACTTTGCGGGCAGGTCGCTCGCGCGTCATTGGGTAATAGTGATCTTGAGGGTCGCGGAGCTGCTCGCGCCAGTCGCGATTGCCGAAGCTGTGACGGTAACTGCGGCCGTTCCAGCCGGCGTGCCGGAATTCCCCGTATTACTGTTACTACTGCTACTGCCGCATGAAATCAGTCCCGCCGCGAACACTAAAACGCCGAACACGCCGAGCACTCGCAGGCTGCAAAGCGTTCGTTTCCCGCCAACCGCCAAAGTTATGATCATCCCAAAACCGGGAAGCCAAAACGCATAGAAGGAGTAACGCGAAAATCTTTCCGGTCCCCTCAACGCTGCGTTTGCCGCGGTCGTACTGATCGTGAGAGTGCTTGAGATCGGACCGCTGCTGGGGGTGACGGACGCTGGGCTGAAGCTGCACGTTGCGTCGGAAGGCAGCCCGCTGCACGCAAAAGTTACTTGCGAGTTGAATCCATTTTCGGGCGTGACGGTGAACATCGCGGTGCCGCTTTGTCCGGCAACTATGGTCAGAGTGGACGGTGTGACCGACAGTTGATAGCCGGGGGGCAGGCTGATTGTGTAGGTCGCGGTAGCTACTGTGCTATTGCTGTAGCCGCTGGCTCCGGCGATCGCCTTGAGCGCCTCCGTGGAGCTGGCTGTGATCGGGCCGTTATATACGGCGGAGTCTATGGTGGGGGTTGTTCCGTCGTTTGTGTAATAGATTATGACGCCGGGTGTTGCGTCGGAGATGGTCACGCTTTGCGCCGTATCATAGGTACCGGAAGCAGGGGAAAACGTGGGAGTCGCCACAGGCGGCGAAGCGGAAATTGTTAGCGTTTGTGCGGAGGAAATCGAATCGGCAAAGGTGGCGTCTCCGCTATAGCTAGCAGTGATTGGATAAGTGTCCACTGCCAGACTGCTGGGATTGTAGTTGTAGGTGGCAACTCCGCCGCTCAGGTTGGCCAATCCAATTTGAGTTGACCCATTGTAAAAATCGACCACTCCACTGGGAGTGCCGCTGCCCGATGCGGGGGCAACTTTTGCCGTTATCACCACCGGTCCGGATAAGCCCACGGCGATGCTCGCAGGCGACAGGCCCAAGGTGACAGTGGAGGCGGCGGTTCCACCAAGCCCTATCGAAAAGCTGAAAATCGTGCCGTCGCTATTTGCACCACCGCCGGAGGTCCCGTAGAAGCTACCGTTCGCAACCTGCAGCAACCCGTTAGGACCGGCGCCATTAGGAAACGAGCTGCCAGACGGAGTACTAGTCCCGGTGAAGTTGTACAGCGTGATCAGAGTCCCCACTGGGGTGATTTTAAAGAGCGTTCCGCCGGTGCCGGCTCCGCCCTCCACGGTAGTTCCATAGAAGTTTCCATCGCTAGCTCGGATCACCCCTCCTACGGGCACGGCGCCGTCAGTTTCGTTGAAAGCGTGCAATGTAGTCAGCACGCCCGTGGGCGTGATTTTAAAAACTGTCCCACAGAAAGGGGGCGAATAGCTGCCGCACCTATTACCGCCCCACTCAGTGGTCCCGTAGAAGTTTCCGTCGCTGCCTTGCACCAGCCCACTGGGCAAAGCTCCGTCAGCGCAGTCAGTTTGCGTGCAGAAGGTATAAAGGGTGGTCAGCACACGCGCAGGCGTCATTTTGAAGACCGAGCCACACATATAAAACACACCGTTGCCGCAATCATTGCCACCAGACGCGGTCGTCCCGTAGAAGTTCCCGTCGGTACCTTGAACTAAGCCGGCTGTAGGAGCGTAACCTCCTGTTCCATCGAAGGTGTAGAGGGTAGTGAGCGTGCCGGTGGGGGTGATTTCGAAAACCGTGCCACAGTTACCGCTGCAAAGGTCGGGTTGGACGTTGTTCGTTGTTGTCCCATAAAAGTTCCCGTTGGTGCCCTGGATTAATGGGGCTTGGGTGCCATCCACCACGCTCAGTACGACCGGCGTGCCGCCCGGGACGATGGAATAGATTGTATCGGTGGTCGTCCCGTAAAAAGTGCCGCTAGACGCTTGGATCAGCCCCGCCAAGGGCACTGTTCCGCTGAAACTGTAAAGCGTGCTCAGCGTGCCCGCCGGGGTCATCTCGAACACTGTGCCGTTTCCGGCTGCCCCTCCATGTATAGTGGTCCCGTAGAAGTTCCCGTCGGTACCTTGTATCAGCCCTGAATTAACGATTTGGCCGTCCGTTCCGTCGAAGCTGTGCAGCACGGTGAGGGTTTGCGCGGGAGAAACTATCACGGCAGCGACTAAGAGCACAGAAGCCGCACAAAGACAACGCGGTAAACCAAGCCTGTCCATTTTCGCACCTCGTTGAAATCCGGGGGGGGGCCGGACGCCGCAGGCTGGCGAGCTTTACCGCGCACGTCTCATTTCACCGCTGGAGTTATACTCTCGCGCGGATTACTTGCAGGCATCCAAATTTAAGACACAAGGCTTAATGAAGATGAGATGAGTACAGTGAGTCTGAAAGTAGCTGAGCTAGCTTTTCAAGACAATGGAGCGCAAATCCGGCTAACTCGCTGAAAACATGGTGGGCGCTATAGGATTCGAACCTATGACTTCCACCGTGTGAAGATGGCACTCTACCGCTGAGTTAAGCGCCCACTGTGCATGCGGTAAGTTTGTCATTATACACAGAATCGTTGTGGCTTCCGGTCGGTCGCAATGCTCCCTTTTCAGCGTTCTGATGTTGAATTACTGGATCTCGATTTTCCTCGAGTTGAACATCCGCCGTCAGACGAAATACAAGCAACTGCTATGAATTGTCGTCGGATTGTTCAAGCCGAGCCGAGTTTGGAGAGTCGAAAAGGGCGTGGTAGCCTAGCGGTAGCAGGGGCGCAGACTGTTTTCGGGTCGTCATCATCCCCGTGTGTAAAAGTAACCCTTCATGCCGGACGAAACCAGACCGCTGCGACCCGGGGTATCCTCCTCATCTGCGGGGACTTCCGATACTTCTACGGGACGAGAAAAAGAGCAACTTTCGGCATCCGGGCGGGTTCGAACAAGTGTGAGCGCTGCTGCCATGGACCGGGGTGCGTTAGTGGCCGCGATGAGTACGCCTCCGACCAGCAGCTTGCAGCCCGCAATCGCGGGCGCCGAAGGTTACACCGACGCCCAAGTCATGCTGCGGGTGAAGGCGGGAGATCAATCCGCCTTCGATTACCTGGTGCAGAAATATCGCCGGCCGCTGGTGAGCTTCATGTATCGCATGGCGCACAACGCGGCGGCGGCCGAGGATCTGGCGCAGGAAGTTTTTCTGCGGGTATACCGCTCGCGCCAGACTTATGAAGCCAGCGCGAAGTTTACCACCTGGCTCTATCGCATCGCGACCAATCTGGCAGTGAACCATGCGCGTGACACACGGCATGAGCGGCCGGAAGTGACGGTAAGCCTGGATGAACCGGACGAGGAAACCGGCACCACGCTGGACGTGGCTGACAGTACGGTTAGTGCCGAAGAATCTCTGGTGCGGCGCGAGCGGACGCTCGCAATTCGCGCCAAGGTGGAGGCTCTGCCAGAGCGGCAGAAGCTTGCAGTGGTCATGCACAAGTACCAGCAAATGGATTACAAGCAGATTGCCGAAGTACTGAAGCTGAGTGAGTCTGCAACGAAGTCGCTTTTGTTCCGGGCTTACCAGGCTTTGCGGGAACAGTTAAAAGAATTTATCTAGAAAGCATTTTTGCCTTGAGCGCTGTGAGCAGTGGCGAAGACATTTGAGGGGAGTACGGTTATGAAGTGCAAAGAAATTCACGAAGTGATGCCGGATCTGGCCTCCGGCTTGATGGAAGTGACGCCGGAGATCGACGCTCATCTGGCAGGATGCGTGGCCTGTGCCGAAAAAATGAAAGAGTTTCAGCAGACCATGGCATTGTTGGATGAATGGAAGGCGCCCGAGCCGTCGCCATATTTTGATGTGCGTTTGCAGGCTCGTCTGCGGGAAGAGACGGCCAAACAGCAGGCGGGATGGGTGGGTTGGTTCCGGCGTCCTGTGCTCGCGGCGGCACTCACGGTGCTGATGGGGCTTGGCGTGGGATTGTTTTTCACCAATGACAGCGGAATGCACCGCCCCGGCAATGAGGTAGCTTCGATTATAGAACCTCAGGCAACGCCGGAGCCGGGCACGGCGGTTAGCGATCTGCAGGCCTTGGAGAAAAATCACGATTTGTATTCCGACTTCGATCTGCTGGATGACCTCGAAGTGCAGCACGATGTGGTAGCGAATCCTTGAGAGCAAAACCGGCAAAGCCGGAATTTGCGCCGGAAGAAGTTTGCGGCGGGAAAATGTCCTTAGTCGGGGTAAAGCTGAAGGCGGGAGGGAATGCGGTTGAGAAGCTCCATAACGGGATGGATGGCGGCGGTAGTTCTGTCCCTGGCAACCGTTCTGGTTTGTCCATGCCTGGCGCAGCGCGGCTATTTCCATCCAATGCAGGCACGCCAGGGTCATGCCGGCGACTGGCTGCGGCACTATCAGGGTCTGTCGCCGAGCGAGCGGGAGCGTGCGCTGCAGAATGATCCCGGCTTCCGTCGTTTACCCCCGGAACGTCAGCAAATGTTACGGCGAAGACTGGACCATTTTTCGAGTCTTCCCCCGCAACAGCAGCAGCGCATGTTGAGCCGGATGGAAACCTGGGAGCACTTGACTCCTGGACAGAAGGAAGCTGCACGACAATTGTTTGGACGGATGCAGCAGCTTCCTCCCGACCGCCGGCGCATGGTGGGTACTGCGATCCGCGATTTGCGAGCCATGCCACCGGGTCAGCGGGAAGACATCATCGATTCCCGCCGCTTCCAGAGTACGTTCTCTCCCGAGGAACGCGATATTATGCGTGGCGCCACCAGGCTGCCCCTCGCTCCTCCGGAGAACGGCAGACCCGACGAATAATTGTTGAAGAGCTCAGGACCTTACTTTCCGCGGGAGCTGACTCTCCAGATCGAGTTCGATCCATCGTCGCTTACCAGCAGTGAACCATCCGGAATCACAGTCACGCCCACCGGACGCCCCCACACATTTCCATCCGGCAGAACAAAGCCGGTGAGGAAGTCTTCATACTCGCCGCTGGCGTGGCCGGTCTGGTGCAGCGGCACGCGGACAACCTCGTAGCCGACACGCACCGCCTTATTCCACGAGCCATGCTCGGATGCGAAAATATCTCCCTTGTATTCGGCAGGGAACTGCGGGCCTTCATAAAAAGTGAATTCCAGCGACGCATTGTGCGGTTGCAGCAGGACATCCGGCACGATGGCCTTGTCTTTCAACTCCGGATGCTTCCCCTGGTGCCGCGGGTCCTGATGAGCACCCATGTACCACCAGGGCCAGCCGTAGAATCCGCCTTCCTGCACGTGCGTAATGTAGTCGGGGACGAGGTTGTCGCCCAGCGCGTCGCGTTCGTTCACCGAACACCACAGCTCGCCGGTCTGCGGACTCACTTCTATGCCACCGCCCGCATTGCGAATGCCATAAGCGTAAACGGTGAGTACACAGTTCGTGGGGTCGCAAACCAGGATGTCAGCGCGGTTCTTTTCTCTCGGGTGGGTATCAGGATCATCCACGTTCGATCCGGAACCGACTGCGACAAACAATTTCTTGCCATCCTGTGAGAACGCCAGTGCCCGCGTCCAGTGGCCGCCTCCGGCGGGCAGGTCGGCGATATGTTCTGGAGATCCGCTCGCCTTCAAGTCGCCATTGTGATAGGCGAAGCGAACGATTTCGTTCGTATTGCCCACGTACAGCCATTGTGGGTCGGGCCCCGGAGGATAGAAAGCCAGCCCGTACGGCTGTTTCAGGCCGCTGGCGAAAACGGCCGACTGATCCGGCTTGCCATCGCTGGTCAATCCGCGATACACACGAATTCGTCCCGGGTCGCTTTCCGTAAGGAAAATGTCGCCGTTCGGGGCGGTTCGCAGGGTTCGCGGATTGTCGAGACCCGAGGCATAGAGTTCCACCTTGAATCCCAGAGGCGCCACCGGCCATGCATTCTCAGGACGGGCCACCAGCTTCGGAGCATTATCCGACGATTGCGTTGCGTACGGCTGCGGCAGATCGCTCACCGTAATCTTCCGGACCGCTCCCGGCTTCTCGTAACGGAAGTCGGTAAACGGTGGCGTAGGCTTCGGGCCCTTGAAAGTCGACGTGCTCGTATCCGGGGGAGGAGCGCTTGCTGGCTGTGCAGCCGTCGGGGTTTCCATCGACTTTACATAGGTAACGACTTGCCAGCGCTGTTTCACCGGCAAAAGCGCCCACGACGGCATACCGTTGTCTTTGTCGCCGCGAGTGATGAACCAAAACACTTCCCCAGGAGCAACGGAATCGAGCTTTCCATCGACCAACGACGGAATGTTACCCGTGCCTTTTCCCATCTTTCCGTGGCAAGAGAGGCAATTGCGCGCATACACTCGTTTGCCGGCCTGAGCTGCTGCCTGGCCATCGTAGGGATTTTTCGTTGCTTTGGTGGAAGCCGGGGCATTATGAAAATTCGCATCAACATCCACTGCGAACAGTAGGGTTGCGGGCAGCAGAATTGCGGCCGCGATCAGGGCCTGCGAATAGATAAATGAGCGCATGAGTCCTCTCTGAAATGCTTCTGGTTCTGGAATTCAATCAGAAATTCTAACTCAAAGCCTTGGATGCACTTGAAGCGGCCCGGGATTGGCGTAAGTTTTCACCTCAAATCCCGCGACACTTTACATATCTTGAATATTGATTCGGTCGACCTCAGCAAAAAGAACCCATGAAAAACTCGTTGATGCCACTGCGTAAGATTATTTGTGATTACTTCCATACGCCGCGACTATTGACACTATGCAGGGTTTGTAACATTCTGGCGGATATACAACCTTATTCGTGCCAGACTTGATCACAGTGCAGGAAAGCCGTATAAGCTAAGAGACCGTACAACCGAACCCAAAATTGCAGCCGGAGTTCTTAATGCGATCCTGGAAGTTCCTTCTGCCGCTTCTAGCTTCAAGCCTGTGCTTTGCCGCCCAACCCGACCGCATCGCGGGAACCATCAACTCCAGCCAGGTTGTAGCTCTGGCAAAGAGCCTTCACCCCAAAGCGCAGCCCCAATATGACCAGGGTCTCGTGGATCCGTCGCTGAAGTTGAGCTATGTCACCATGTTGATGGCGCCCTCTCCGACCCAGCAACGGGCGCTGACTCAACTTCTGGCCCAACAGCAGGATCCCAAGTCTGCGAACTATCACAAGTGGCTCACGCCGCAGCAGTTCGCCGATCAATTTGGCCTCAGCCAGAACGATCTGAACAAGGTTACAGCGTGGCTTCAATCTCAGGGATTCCAGATTCTCAGTCTCGGAGGCAGCCGCAACTCCATCGCATTCAGCGGCACCGCCGCCCAGGCGCAGAGCGCCTTTAAAGCCGAGATTCACAATTACAAGGTCGACGGGGAAGTGCACTTCGCCAACTCCACGCCGCTGATGATTCCTTCCGCTCTCGGCGGCATCGTCAGCAGTGTGATGGGCCTGCATAGCTTTTTTCCGAAACCAGCCAGCCAGGTGAAGGGCCGGGGCGGAATGAAGAATTCCCATCCCGCTTACTATGATTCAGAATTCGTCTTTCCGAATTTCCTCGCTCCTGATGACATTGCCACAATCTACGACATAACTCCGCTCTACAATGCTTCAACTGCGATCGACGGCAGCGGCCAGACGCTTGGCATCATCGGTCAAACCGATGTTTACCTTGCCGATATCAATGACTTCCGCTCCGGCTTCAACCTGAACCAAATCACAGGCTGCACCACCAGTTCGAGCGGCATAATTACAGCTTGCAACTCCACCTACTTTCGATACGTATTGGTCGGCTCTGATCCGGGTGCGCCCAGCACCTGCGGTGATTTAAGCGAGGCGGACCTTGACATCGAGTGGTCTGGAGCTGTCGCACGGGATGCACAGATTATCTTCTTCAACTCTCCCTTGACGTTTAACGCCGATTGCACCGAAATAACCAACGGCAACGGCGGGGTCAATGCCGCGCTGACCACAGCCATCGATCCTTCCAGCGGATCGCCACTTGCGCCCGTCCTCAGTATGAGCTACGGCGCGTGCGAGGCAGGGGCGGGGAATTTAGAAACTCTCCTCCAGCAAGGCAATGCGGAGGGGATCACGATCATGAACTCGGCGGGCGATCAGGGCGCTGCCGCATGTGATTTCAGCCCACCAAACAACGCTGTCAATCCTCCATTCAGTCCGGCGGTAAACGGCTTGGCCGTGAGTTATCCCGCCAGCAGCCCCGAGGTCACGGGCGTCGGTGGCACGTCAATCTCGCTCGCCAACGATTCTTACCCGACCCAATCGTCTTACTGGAGCACAACGCTGGGACCCAACGGTGGCACCGCGGTCAGCTACATTCCTGAGCTTCCGTGGAACGACGACGAGACCTTCGCCACTTACTGTCACGCTCCCGCCTCCGGCGACGACTTCTGCCTCAACGGCAACGGCACGACCGATTGGGTCGCGCTGCCAACCACGGCGACGGCAGCCCAGGTGCAGACCGATATATGGATTGCCGCGGGCGGCGGCGGAGCGAGTAACTGCTTCTACGAAAACTCATCTGACGTATGCTTGGGCGCGGGTGCGGGCCCTTCCGGCGGTGGTTTAGCGCAGCCAGCTTATCAGCAAAGTTTGGCGGTTCCAGGCGCCCCAGCCGGGGTTCGCTATGTTCCGGATGTTTCGCTCCTGGCGTCGCCGAACTTTCCTGGATACATCTATTGCACACCGATATCCGAGCTCGAGAATTCAACCAGTACTAGCAGCAGTTGCGCTGGTGGCATTGCAAACGCTCTCAACAACGGCAGCTACCTGTCAGCGATAGGCGGAACTTCCGCCTCTACCCCGATTTTTGCCGGAATCGTCACGCTGCTGAAGCAGTACCTCGGCAGCACGAGTGGCCTGGGCAATATCAATCCGAAGCTTTACGCCATGGCCGGGGACCCATCGTACAGCGCATTCCACGCTGTTACGAGCGGAGATAACGACGTTTACTGTGAGCCGAGTGCCCCGGCGGATTTTCCAGCTAACGTGATTTGCCCGGCTTCAGGCGTATTCGGTTTTAGCGCCGCCAACTTTGATCCCACCACTGGTTACAATCTGGTGACTGGGTTGGGTTCGGTGGATGTCAACGCTCTCGCAACAGACTGGGCCGATTCTCTGATTCCTACCACTACTTCGCTCGTTTCCTCGACGAATCAAACCGCCGGGGGGTTGAATGTGACTTTAACGGCCACCGTCGGTCCTTCTTCAGCGGCGGGATCCGTGCGTTACTACGTTAATGGATCGACCACGGCGTTAGGCATGGCAACTTTGTCCAGCGGCACAGCTGCTCTCGTCACCAATGCGCTTCCAACTGGGACAGACTCCGTCACCGCAACGTACGTGGGACTTAACGCGCCATCGACCTCTCCATCGGTCTCCATCACGGTCACTCAGCCTGACTTCAGCTTTACGACTCCCGGTAACCTGAGCCCCAGCACCATTCCCGCCGGACAATCCGCTGCCACCGTCCTGACGCTCACTCCGGTCAACGGGGCCGGCATTGTGAACTTCACTTCCAGCAGTTGCACGGGGCTGCCTGGCGGAGCTCTTTGCAGTTTCAATCCTTCGAGCGTGAGCTTCGGGGGAGTAACGCCGAACGGGACTACGACCGTGACCGTCAGTACTGCGCCAAACATGACAACGCCCACGACCGTTTCGACCATCACTGTCACGGGCACAGTTAGCACCGGCGGCGCCACTCATAGCGTGAATCTTAGTTCCGCCAACCCAACACTGACGATCAACGCAACCAACGAGACCTTCACCATCGCGCCGACGAACGGCACCGCAACATTCTCCGTTGCTCCTGGCGCAACTGCCCAAGTCCCGATTTCGGTCACCGGGACGAACGGCTTCATTGTGACTTCCACACCTCCTGCTACTGCTACCACAGTCTTGCCGGTGACCTACACCTGCCTGCAAAGCAGTATTCCGTCTGAGGCAAACTGCACCTTCAGTCCCGGCAGCGGAAATGCCATCAGCAATACGTCTCTAAGTCTCAGCATCGCAACCACAGCGCCCACGTCGCAGCTGCGTCCTCCGCTGGGACACGGCAGCCGGATCTTTTACGCTCTGTTGCTGCCCTGCCTGTTCGGAATCGTCTTCGCCGCGGGCTCGCGCACTCGTACCGCGCGTCTGCTCAGCTTGATCGTGGTTCTCGGCTTTTCCACTCTGTGGCTTGGCTCGTGCAGCAGCGGCAATGGAGGAAGCACCGGCGGGCAGAGTAACCCCGGAACTCCGGCTGGAACTTATCCCGTAGTGGTGAACGCTACCACGGCGGGCCCTAATCCGCTTACCAGCACCTTCACGGTGAATCTTACCGTCCAGTAAACGCTCAAGAGGTCAGGCGCTCCGCGCAGGCGGAGCGCTTTTTCTTGCAGCAAATCGCGGGGCCTTAAATTTTTCTCACGACTTCCCGATGCTTGCGCTTTCTTACCCCGCTGGAGCTTTTCCTTATCCCAGCCGATGGTTTCAATGTGTCAAACTCCTCAGCCCTGCCCGCACCCGCCAGCACCCACCCCAAGGCCATCAAGCTCCGTTACGTGGCTCGGCAACCCATCTTTGATCGCGATCAAAAAGTGTTCGGCTATGAGCTTCTGTTCCGCGATGGCATGGAGAATGTGTTCCACTGCGACGATCTTGACGTCGCTTCCCGATCCACGGTGGATAGTTCGTTGCTGGTGGGCCTCGATGTTCTCTGCGATGGCCGCCGCGCCTTCTTAAACTGCACCCGCGAAACTTTGATTGGCGGCGTGGTCACGCTGCTCCCGTCACAATCCACGGTAGTGGAGATTCTGGAGACCGTTCCCGTCGATGCCGAGGTTCTGAGCGCGTGTCAGCGGCTCAAAGAAGCCGGATACCTGATTGCCCTCGACGACTACGTAAGTGACGATCCTCGCGAGCCGCTGGCCGAAATGGCGGATATCCTCAAAGTGGACATGAAACTTACTACCCTCGAGCAGCGCGCCACACTGGTAAAGAAACATGGTCCTTGGCGCTGCCGCATGTTAGCAGAAAAAGTCGAGAACCATGCCGAGTTTGTGGCTGCGCGCGATCAAGGCTTCGTCTACTTTCAGGGCTACTTCCTGCGCCGCCCGGAAATGATGACCGCCCGCGACGTCCCTGGCAACCGCATCAATTACGTGAGGATGCTGCAATCCGTTTCCCGGGCCGACCTGGACCTGCCCGAGATTGAGAACCTGATAAAAACCGAAGCGTCGATCTGCTACCGGCTGTTGCGGTACATGAATTCCGCGAGATTTGGATTCAAGAATGAAATCCATTCCGTGCGCCATGCTCTAGCCATTCTTGGCGACCGCGAGGTACGTCGGTGGGTGCGATTGATCGCAATGGTCGGTGCCTGCCAGGATAAAACCAGCGACCTCGTTCTCTGTGCCCTGGTTCGCGCCCGCTTCGGCGAACTGCTGGCACCCCTCACGCTTCATGGTGAGTCCGATTTATTTCTGCTGGGACTGCTGTCCATGCTCGATGTCATTCTGGAAATGCCCATGGCTGAGGTGCTGGAGAAGATACCGCTGGATTCCGAGACCAAGGCGGTGTTGCGCGGCGAGACCAGTTTGCTTCGGCCCGTCTATCAATTGATGCTGGCACACGAGAGCGGTGAATGGGAATCGGTCCGCAGCCTCTGTACAGGCCTTCACCTGGATGCGGATGCGGTTGCGGCTTCTTATTGGCAGTCTCAACGGTGGGCCAGGGAAGTTTCCAGCGGAGCGTGAGTCCGGCGCTCGGCATTAAGCATCCAATTTCGCAACGCGGTTGGCTTATCGAGCGCAGGTCAGAGGGGAACGTCAGGGTCGCCATGAAAGCTACCAAACTTCCGGCAATGTCCTCCTGTGCAAAACCCTATTGCTTTTGCCCCTTGCGCGCTGGCAAACAGGCGAGTACCATTAAGTCGTTCTCATTGGCCTCGTTCCCGCGTAGGCCTTCCGCGTCCCAGGCCGTTCCCGGCGGCGCGATGGATCCGACAACGGATAACCGATACGCAGACATTTATATTTTTTCGTCGATACGAGTGGTTTCACCATAGCAGTTGATGAAGATTGCCTCGCAGCTCAACTCGCGTTTCCTTAGGGTGATGGTTCAGTTCCGTGTGGAATATGCTGAGGGAAGGGCCTTCCGAAGCAGCCGAAAAGGCTAGCCGGAAAAATTGCCGGGCAACATTGTTCTCAAATGTTGTTTCGACAACGTTATTTAG
>JBAUVJ010000271.1:0-10612 GCA_049583165.1 Candidatus Sulfotelmatobacter sp.
GAGCAGCGGGATACCCAACGTGGCGAAGTAATCGGGACCGACCTGGTTGTAATCAACTGTGGGTTGTTCGTCCGGCGCAGATTGGTAGCCGTCCACGGCAACGGGGGTCGAAGAGTACGAACCGTAGCCGAGCGGCGTCACGCGGGCGAACGCCGCGGAGTCCACTCCCGGCATTGCCCTCACGCGCTCAATCAGTTCGTCCTGGAAAGTTTTGGCACGGGGCACGTCGTATCCCGCTGCGACCAGGGACACCCCTGTCGTTACCACGCTGGTGGTTGAAAAACCGGGGCTGGTGGTTCGAATCTTCTGCAAGCTTTCGAGCAGCAGAACTCCGCCAGCCAGCAAGATGAAGCTCAAACAAACCTGCAAAACAACCAGACTCGAGCGCATCCGCGCTCTGCCCCGGGCCCCGGCCACCGACGACGATTCAGATTTCAGCGCGCCCGCCAGGTCAAGGTTGCGGGTTTGCATTGCGGGAAATAGACCGACAATCAGCGTAACGATTAGGCAAACACTGGCGCTCATCGCGATCACGCGCCAGTCGATTTCTCCGGGCAGGTACATTGCCACTCCAGAGCGAGCCGGTAAAAGAAGCACGAGTGCGTGCCGGCACCAGTACGCCACCAGCAGTCCTCCGGCGGAACCAAGCGCGGAAAGGATCAGGCCTTCGGTGAGAAGTTGCTTCAACAAACGTCCACGGCTGGCTCCAATGGCGATCCGAACGGTGATTTCGCGCCGGCGGCCAAATGAGCGAACGAGCAAAAGATTGCCGACATTCGCGCAGGCGATGAGCAGCACAAACCCCACCACGGCAACCATAATCTCGAGTGTCGGCAGCAGCGTGCCGGCATTGTTGAACGGAGTTTGCCACAATGGCCACAGTTCGAGGCCGCAGCCGCGGTTCGTCGCCGGGTAATTATTTTCCAATCGCCTGGCAATTCCGGAGATTTCTTCCTGCGCTTGTGCGCGAGTTACCCCCGGCTTGAGTCGCACATAGCTTTCAACCCAGCGCGCACCGCGGTCTTCGAGTTTGTATCCGTCGCTCTCGAAGTTTTCTTCCATGGACGCCGGCACCCAGAACTGCATCGCCCAGCCGACGAAGGTCCCATAAAATCCCTCTGGCGCGACGCCGATGATCGTGTGCGGGACGTAATCCAACCGCTGCGTCTTTCCGATGATTTGCGGATCGCCTTTGAAGCGATCACGCCAAAGCTGATAACTGATGACGACGACCGGATGCGCATTGCTGCCCACATCCTCGCCCGGCTCGAAGCCACGCCCAAGAATAGGATGAACCCCGATCGCGCCGAAATAGTTGGCGGAGACGATGCTACCGCGCGCGGTCTCGGCGTGATCTCCGATACTGAGCGTGCTTCCGGTGATCTTGCTGACAAATAATTCGTCACACAGCGTGCAGCTTCTCCGCAGATCGAGGAAATCCGGCCACGAAATTTCCGTCGCTCTGCTCACACCCCGGGCCGTTCCCGCCAGGGCGACCAGCCGCTCCTGGTGTGCGACTGCGGGGTAGGGACGGAATAAGATCCCTTCCACCCAGCTGAACACCGCGGCATTGGCGCCGATTCCTAAGGTAAGACACAGAATTGCCAATGCAGAGAAACCCGGACTGCGGCGCAGCTGCCGGAATCCATAGCGCACATCCTGAACAAAGTCTTCAATCACGTTGCCGCCGCGAGCGTCTCGGCACTGCTGTTCGATCTGCGTGATCCCGCCCATTGCGATCGTTGCGGAGCGGCGCGCGTCTTCGGGTGACATGCCTCGCTCAAGGTTTTGCTCGATTTGCTGCTCGATGTGATCGCGAAGCTCATCTTTTAGCTCCTGATCTGCCTGGCTGGGACGGAACCGCAGGCGCAAACGCAATGAGAGCGTAAGCAACCATTCTTTAAAATTCATGTTCAGGCCTCTTTGACCTTGACTTTCAGCCTTACGATGGCGGAGATGGCGGCGGAGATGCGATTCCAGTTGGCCGTCTCTTTTTCGAGTTGCGTCCTCCCGAGCCGCGTCAGCGAATAAAACTTGGCGCGACGGTTGTTTTCACTCGACCTCCACTCAGCCGTAATCCAGCCTCGCTGTTCCAGTTTGTGCAGCGCGGGGTAGAGCGAGCCGTCGCTCACGCCCAACACTTCGCTGGAGATCTGTTTCAAGCGCTGGCTGACCGCCCAGCCATTCAGCGACTCCAGCGTCAGTATTTTCAGGATGAGCAGGTCCAGGGTTCCCTGGACGAGGTCGGAAGGCTTGCTCACTGAATCTCCTCTCGGTTACCGAGCTATAACTAGACCTGCACATACTAAGACCTGCACCCCTCGGTTAGCAAGGGGTAGCAAGAAGTCCGGGCGGGCTTATCCCTGGGTTGAGGTAGCATGAACCCGCTGGGCTCAAGATTGGCAAATGCTGAACACCTCGCGAAGCTGATGCAAGGCGAAAAACAGAAGGTTGATGATGAGAACGGAATTGCTGCGATTCAATGGTGCGGTCGAGCGCGATCCAGCCATTGATGCGTGGATGAAAGAGCATGCAGGGAAATTGGGAGCCATCGCGCATCACTGGTTTGAGGTGATGCGAAAATGCGGCGACGAAGTCCGCGAGCTTTTGCATGACGGATGTCCGGTGGCATGTTTGGGAGATGCGCCTTTTGGCTACGTCAATGTGTTCGCCTCACATGTAAACGTGGGGTTCTTTCAAGGCGCAGCCCTGCCGGACCCGGCGCGCTTGCTGCAAGGCACTGGCAAGTTCATGCGCCACGTGAAGTTAAGACCGGGGACGAGCACAAGTTCCGCGGCGCTAAATAGGCTCATCGATGCAGCGTACGCGGATATAAAGACGCGCGTTGAACACGGCTAGCTCAGAGAAACCTCTTTCGCAAGCGACTCTCTTCTTTACTTCTTCTTCGGCTGCGAGGTTGCGAACAACGACGACCCGATCAGGAAATGACCCTCCGCCTCATCAGACAATTCCAAGTCCATTCGCTGAAAGCTGAAGTTCAGACGCAGGTAGTAGGTTTTTCCGGCCTCGGCCATGAGATGCATCGCTTCGCCGATCCGCTCCGACGACTTCTTGAAGGTTCCCGACTGCCATTCCGCGCAGACATTATGCTCGCCCGGGTCGACCGGGAAAAAGAAATACGACTTCCCATTGTTCGCTCCCACCCAATTTCCGTCGACTCCGACCCGCATGGTAGGCGCAGTGACAAAATCCACAAAGAAGTACACCAGCGCTTTGCCCGGTTCCGCCTGCCCAACCGGATGCTTCACGTCCGTCGTCTGCACGTTGAAGAGCTGCCCGCTAGGACCGCATCCCGCAGCAGTTCGCGCCGCCGCCGCATCGTCCTGCGCTAGAACTGGCAGCGCTCCCAGGAAAATAACAAGGCATAAAACGCCCCAACGCATATTCATCAGGATTGTCGACTCTCTTTCTCGATCACCAATTTTAGATCACCAACGAAGCCAGACCGGTCGCCGCTCCACGCGAACGCGCTTTCCTAGCGCGAGATGACGTCTTAATCTCGATGTGTAGTCCTAGTTTTTCTGCATAGATTACCAATGTCTCTAAGCTGAACTTGGACATTTTGCCTCTCATCAGATCACTGATGCGGGGCTGCGATTCGTTTAGCAGTTTTTGCAACTGCGCTTGTGAGCAAGACGCAGCGCATTTCACAATCTTGGTGTGGAGGTCTGTCTTGAGTTTTAATGCTGCTGCTTCCTCCGGGGAGAATCCCAAATCCCCGAACAATTTGCCGCCCATTTTTTCTCCACAGCACGTCCGGTCTTGTCGCGGGTTAGCTGAATTTATTTCAGCGAGCCGTGGACAGTCTCGGGCCTAAACGCGGCCACTTTCGGAGCGAAATTGGTGAGCTGGCACAAACTACCAGAAATCGTACTCGATTGGCGGTAACTCGCTCACGTCCTCAGGCCAAATTAAAATCGGATCGCATTTTGTATCGAAGCCGGTTCATCGAAGATTGTTCAGTGGAGATTGCGACGACGACGCAGCCTTGAGGGTTTCCATCGTCAGATCGATGACTAGGAAGCCGCAGATGAGCGCGATGATTGCCTGCCCTATCCCGACTACCCGATTGCGCTGGATAGAATGAAGGGTAGTGTCCAGTAACCGATAGACAATGTAAGTTGCGATGATCACGGTCAGATTGGGCAGCATTCCGAGAACCTCTCCACTAGGCCGAGCGTTTCGGACAGCAACTATATCCCAAAGCAAACCAGAGTCTCGATATTTTCTCGAGTGAATAACCCTTTTTTCTGCCCTCCTCTATACAATTCTTGTCATCATGGCAAAGATGAAGATATTCGTAAGCTGGTCTGGGCCACGAAGCGCTGCGGTAGCAGAGGCTCTAAAGGAATACTTGCCGATGATTAACAATGCCTTCGATCCTTGGCTTTCCTCCGAAGACATTCCTAAAGGTTCGCGCTCGACCGCCGAAATTGCGGATGCGCTCGCGACCGCGAAAGCTGGCATCATCTGTCTCACGCCCAACAACCTGACGGCGCCATGGATACTCTTCGAAGCTGGCGGCGTCTCCAAGACTGTGGACAAACCGCTCGCTTGCACAGTGCTGATCGACTTGGAGCCGAGCGATGTGCGGGCGCCTCTGGGTGAGTTCCAACACACTACGCTTCGGGAGAAACAACTTTTGCAGCTAGTTAAAACGTTGAACAAAGCCGCTGGAGAGAGCTCCCGACAGGACAACGAGATCGAAAAGGCGTTTAAGCTTTGCTGGCCGGAACTTGGTGAACGATTGAAGAATCTACCCGATGATGGCCCCACCAAGCGACCGGAGAGATCGCCGCAGGATATGTTCGGTGAGCTGCTCGACACAGTGCGGAGCACAAATGCAGAGGAGACCCGCCTCCTTAAAATGACCGTTGAGGGGCTGGCCTCGATAGCTTCGAGAGTCGGCAGACTTGAGGCGCCTTCGACGAACATTTGGAATGCAACCACTCTTCAAGCCCTCGATGATCTTCCTGCTTTCTATAAGTTGTCGGCTTTGGCAGGCGGTGCGGGTAGCGCCACTCCGCCCGGCGCGTCCGAAACCCTCGCGGAGAAATTAGGGCTGAGGGCCTCTTCGCAACCCGATGTTGTTACTCCGCCCCCGTTAATCGGGCGTCGAGGCGGTGGGGTTCGAAGGCAAAGGGTCGCAGCCCGAGAGCCCGGCCCTCCCTCGGCGGTAAAATAGCGGTAAAATTAGCGCACCACGCAACAATACTCCAAACCGCGACCAGCGTAAAAGCCTTGTATCTATTGTGTAAGATGGTGCGCCCTGAGAGATTCGAACTCCCGACCTTCTGGTTCGTAGCCAGACGCTCTATCCAGCTGAGCTAAGGGCGCTCTTTCGGTAGGTAGGTAAACTTGTGGAAGAATTATAACGGAACTCCACGATCACAGGAAACTTCGCCAAATAAATCGCCAGCTCAAATTCGTAGCCCAGTCGCGCTCGAAGCCACGAGCCGAATTTCCCTGCAAAGCCCGGTAACTAAGGTGTTTACTCTAGGCCGCGTCCCGTCCAAAAGTTGCCTGCCAGAAGTAAATCTTTCCAAGCCATGAGCAATTCCTACAAAGCCCAAAATGGCGTAGCCTGTGTTTTGAAGGCCTTGCAGAGTGGCAAGCCAGGTGCTAACACAAAGAACAGACGAAGTGGCGCGCAACGGGGCGCTCCAAGGATGACTTCGGCCAGAGGTTCTCTTGGGCGCCCCTTGCATATAGGCAAGTGAGCGTAAGCCCTCCCCCAAGTTTTACGCCAACGCCAGTTGTTCTCTCACATCAACTCCGGCTTGTCTTAGCAGGCGAGCCACTGCGTCTGCCTTCAGACGCGAACCGTCGTATCCCACCCTCACCGTGCGCTCTGCCTCGTTGAACGTTACGCCTCGAATTCCATAAACCTCGCGCATCCCGTCGATGGCCCTCAGTTCTGTTTCACCGGGCACGGCCCCGTAGCGGAAAACAATATCAAGATAAGTCATCGAATCAGTCTTTCTTCAACAAATGGATTAAGCGACGCACGAGTGTGAGCGATGCCATCCAGATCGAGGCCAGCTCACGCGCCGCTGAATCCAATATAAAGCATCGCCCATCGAACACCTTTAACCAGAGGAGCCCACCGACCACGAAGGGAGTAGAGTTACTTTTAGCCAAGTCAATCGATGCCGGCAAATCCATCCAATCAATCTGCAACGCTTGAACGAGACCCGGTTTGTGGGATGAATGTAAATCCCGCGACCGCCAAGCACGTCCACGAACACGGCTCCAAAAACTATTATTTCTGCTGCGCTCCCTGCGTCGAGAAATTCAAGACCGATCCGCAGAAATATCTGGCCGCACCGTCGCCGGCGAAAGCTCCTGAACTAATAACGCTGAGCACCGCAAAGCCTGCGTCCCAGGCTAGTGAAAAAAGCACGGCCTACGTCTGCCCCATGTGCCCCGAGGTCCGCGCAACCAAGCCCGGGGCCTGTCCCTCCTGCGGCATGGCGCTCGAACCAGATGTCCCGGTCGCCTCTACGCGCACTGAGTACACCTGTCCCATGCACCCGGAGATCGTTCGCCCCGCGCCGGGTTTCTGTCCGATCTGCGGCATGGCCCTCGAACCCCGTACCGTAACTTCCGCCACCAGCGAAGAAAATCCCGAACTCCGCGACATGACCCGCCGTTTCTGGGTCGGTGTCGCACTTACCGTCCCGCTCATGGCCATCGCAATGGCCGCCATGATCTGGGAGATGCCACTACGCCGCATCCTGCCCAGTGCGGCGCTACCCTGGCTCGAACTCGCCTTAGCCACGCCCATCGTTCTCTGGGCAGGATGGCCGTTCTTCCAGCGCTTCTGGACGTCCCTGGTCAACCGCAGCCCGAACATGTTCACCCTGATCGGCATGGGCACCGGTGTGGCCTATGGATACAGCGTCATCGCCACGCTTGCCCCGCAGATTTTTCCCGCGTCGTTGCGCGCCATGGGCGGCTATCCCGATGTTTACTTCGAAGCCGCCGCCGCCATCACCACGCTGGTCCTGCTCGGGCAGGTGATGGAACTTCGCGCCCGCAGCCGGACCAGCGCCGCCATTCGCGCCCTGCTTGATCTCAGCCCAAAGACGGCGCGACTGCTCAAAGCGGATAGTACCGCTGGCGAGGTTACAGAAAAAGACGTCCCGCTCGAAAGCGTTAAGCCCGGAGACAAGCTTCGTGTGCGTCCCGGCGAAAAAATTCCTGTGGATGGCGTTCTCCTCGAAGGCCGCAGCGCCGTCGACGAATCCATGATCACGGGCGAATCCCTGCCCGTGGAAAAATCGCCGGAGGGCAACAACAAAGTGATCGGCGCCACCATCAACGGCACCGGCTCATTCATCATGCGCGCCGAGCGCGTCGGCAGCGAAACCCTGCTGGCACGCATCGTCCAGCTAGTCGGCCAGGCGCAACGCAGTCGCGCTCCCATCCAGCGCCTCGCCGATCGCGTAGCGAAATGGTTTGTCCCCACAGTCGTCGCAGTCGCAGTCATCACTTTTATCGCGTGGCTGTTTTTCGGTCCGCAACCGCGCTTCGCACACGCCATCGTTAACGCCGTCGCCGTACTCATCATCGCCTGCCCATGCGCGCTGGGCCTCGCTACGCCTATGGCCATCATGGTCGGCGTCGGCCGCGGCGCCCGCGCAGGAGTTCTGATCAAGAATGCCGAAGCTCTGGAGACGCTCGAAAAAGTCGACACGCTGGTGGTCGACAAAACCGGCACGCTGACCGAAGGCAAGCCCCGCGTGGTTAGCATGTCCAATGTAATAAATGATGATCCTGAACTGCTTCGCCTCGCCGCCAGCCTGGAGCGCGCGAGCGAACATCCGCTGGCGGCAGCGGTCGTCGAAGAGGCCGCGCAACGCGGCTTGAAACTTTCCCCGCCAACACAAATCGTCTCCGTGCCCGGGAAAGGAATTCGCGGTGAAGTGGACGGAAGGCAGGTAGCGATCGGAAATCCGGCGCTCATGCGGGAGGTGGGTGCTGTCGCCAACGACAGTTTGCCAATGCTCACCGCAATCCCAGCACCCGGCAGCACTTTCTTACTGTCCATCGACGGCAAGTACGTCGGCGAACTCACCGTGAAAGATCGACTGAAGGATTCGACCCCCGGCGCTCTGCGCGATCTCAAAGCTCAGGGCATCCGCATCGTGATGCTCACCGGCGACAATCGCACCGTCGCCGCAGCCACAGCCAAGAGCCTAGGCATTGACGAGTTCGAAGCTGAAGTTCTGCCGGAAAGAAAGTTAGAAATTATCCGCAGGCTGCAAGGGCAGGGAAGAGTGGTCGCCATGGCCGGCGACGGCATCAATGACGCTCCCGCTCTTGCACAAGCCGATGTTGGCATCGCCATGGGTACCGGCACCGACGTTGCGATGGAAAGCGGCGGCATCACTCTGGTCAAAGGCGACCTCAGCGGAATCTCGCGCGCCCGCAACCTCAGCCAGGCCACCATGCGCAACATCCGGCAAAATCTTTTCTTCGCCTTCATCTACAACGCCATCGGAGTGCCCATCGCCGCCGGAGTTCTCTACCCGTTTTTCGGACTCCTGCTCAGCCCCATCTTCGCCGCCGCCGCCATGAGCTTCAGTTCCGTCTCTGTGATCGCAAACGCCCTGCGCCTGCGCAATGCGAAGCTGTGAGGAAAGCACTCAGCACTTAGCATTCAGCCAATCAGGGACCATGCCGACGACGGTCATTCGATGACTGACTGCTGAATGCTAGTTGCTGAATGCTGCCTACCGAATGCGCGCGCTATCCGGAGAGCTTCCCCAAATACTCAATCACATCCGGCTCCGTCCAATCCACCGCGCCAATAAACTTCCGCCGCACAATGCCGCTGCGATCGATCACGTAAGTCTCGGGAAACTTAAACGTTCCATACAGCGTATTGCTCCGCTGAGCGGCATCACGCACAGAAAGCAAATTCACATCGTGCTCCCGTAAGAACTGCTGATAGTTTCCCTGGTCGGCATCCACGCTGACTGCTAGTACCGTGATGCCCTTCGCTTTCATGCGCTGCTGCATCTGCACCAGGGATGGCATCTCTTCAATGCATGGCGGGCACCATGTCGCCCAAAAATTCAACACCACCACCTGCCCCCTCAATTGGCTGAGCGTCACCGTCCGCGCGGAATCGCGCACCGTAAAATCCGGAGCCGCCGACCCGATCCGCGCCGGACGCGAACTGCTGTAGCAGCCGCAGAGGCAGGCACAGAGAGCGCCAACTAGAAACGCCGATGTCGAGACAGCCGCCCTCGGCCGTCCAGCCGAGCACAGCTCGACTGCTTTGCCGGGCAGCGCCCGAAAACCTTGCCGCGCCGCAAACGCGCGAACGATCTCTGTCAGCCCTCGCACCCCGCTATAATAAAGGATTCAATCTGCAACCGCGACCCGATACTCTCGACCGAGCGCGCTTGACCAAAGAATGACCGTGACCGAAACCAGCGCGATTCATCCGGCAGTCTCCGTCATCGTCCCGGCGCGCAACGAAGAAGCTTGCCTCGCTGCCTGCCTCGAATCGCTCGTTCAACAGAACGGTGTGCCCTTCGAAATCATTGTGGTCAACGATCAGTCCACCGACCGCACCCGCGAGATTGCGTGCTCGTCTTCAAGTTCGCCTGCTCAGAATCAAGTCCGCGTCATTGACGCTGCCCCGCTTCCCGCTGGCTGGACCGGCAAAAACAATGCGGTTACTACAGGCGCCAGAACTGCTCGCGGCGAGTGGCTGCTCTTCACCGACGCTGATACTTTCCACCTGCCCGGATCTCTCGCCCGCAGCCTCGAAGAAGCCCATCGTCATGGCGCCGCCATGCTCTCTTACTCTCCCGAGCAAACTGTAAAAAGTTTCTGGGAGAAAGCTGTCATGCCCGTGATCTTCGCCGAACTGGCCATCAGTTTTCGTCCATCACGGGTGAGCGATCCTTACTCGCCCGCGGCGGCCGCCAATGGCCAGTACATCCTGATCACGCGCGAGGCCTACGACGCCGTCGGCGGACACGCCACCATCGCCGGCAATCTTCTGGAGGATGTCGCTCTCGCTTGCGCCGTCAAGCGCTCCGGCAGAAAAATATTCTTTCGCTTCGGCGCTGACGCCGTCCGCACCCGCATGTATCGCACTTTTGACCAACTCCGCGAAGGCTGGACGAAAAACCTCGCGCTCTTATTTCCTTCGCCGCTGCGGCTCGCCATACTTCGCGCCGTTGAATTTTTTCTGATTGTCGCTAGCTTTACAATCAGCGCCGTTAACCTTTTGCGCGGACACTGGCAGTCTGCCGCAGTAACAGCAACGCTCGGCGCAATTCTGAATTCACTTTTTCTCACGCGCATCCGCCGCGCCCATTTTTCCTGGGGCGCAAACGTCATCGCCCTCTTCGGCCTTCCCCTGTTCTCGTATTTATTATTGCGTTCGAAAATGTTCCACCAGCGCGGCAACGTTTCCTGGAAGGGCCGCACTTACAGCGGCGGAGTGGGTACGTCAGAAACAATGAATGTTTTTCAGGAAAAAGCCCTGGGTCCAGGCGAGCGGCAAGCAGAGAAGGCTTTTACTGGCAACTAGCGACTAGAAACTCGCAACTGGTTTCTTATGGTC
>JBAUVJ010000272.1:0-4439 GCA_049583165.1 Candidatus Sulfotelmatobacter sp.
TTCTTCTGCAGCTTCCGGCAGATATTCGAATCGATCAGCGGGCTTAATATTTTTTTCCGCAGCCTGCCTCAGGATATTCCGCATGCGCTTGCAAGCGGCGCCAATTGCCTGGAACTCGGGCATGTGCATCACTTGCTTGACCGCTTCAGTCCGCGCTACAGCATCCACTACGTCATCGGAATTCGCGGCCAGAACTGCCTTCACAACGTCATACGCATATCCACGCACATCCTTCAAATAAAATTCCAGCCGCTCGCGGAAGAACATGCCTATTGACTCGCTGAACTTCGCACCGTCGACGAACTTCTTCTCCGCCGCCGACCCCTGGTATCCCGCACGCGCGTCCTGCATCAAATTTGATAAAGGGAGCGGTAATTTCTTCTCCGCGATCACCTTCACGATTCCGTTCGCTTGCCGGCGGAGGGCGAAGGGATCCTTAGACCCGCTGGGAACCAGTCCTAGAGCGAACATGCCCGCAATCGTATCCGCTTTGTCGCCGATGGAAAGCACCGCACTCTCCATCGAGCGCGGTACTGCATCTTCGGTGGATTCGGGTTTGTAGTGGTCGTAAATCGCATCGGCGATCGCAAACCTCGTCGCTTCCGGCAAGGAGGCATCCAACACCTGCACTCGCGCATACAATCCACCCACAATGCCTTGCAGTTCGGTGAACTCCTTCACCAGTTCGGTAGTCAAGTCGGTTTTCGCGAGGCACGCCGATTTGTGGGTTACGCCCGCACGCACCGCGCTTCCGCTCTGTTTAATAATCTCGCTCAGCCAACTGCACAAACGCTGAACGCGCTGGGTTTTGTCGTAGTAGCTGCCCAGGTCTTTCTGGAACGTAACGTTGCGCAGCAAATCCAGACGCTCCAGCAGAGAGCGTTTCTGGTCGGTCTCCCAGAAAAAACGGGCGTCGTTGAAGCGCGCACGAAGCACGCGCTCGTTGCCGTGACGGATGAGGCCCTGAGGATCTCCATCGGTATTCAGGACCGCCAGAAAATGCGGCAGTAGCTTCGAATTCGAATCTTCCAGCGCAAAATATTTCTGGTGATCGCGCATCACCGTGACCAAAATTTCTTCCGGCAGCGCCAGAAACTGCGAATCGAACGCGCCCAGAACTACTGACGGAAATTCCGTGAGATTCACTATGCTATCGAGCAGCGATTTATCTTCCCGCCAGCGGGCTCCCGGAATCGTGCGAGTTGCGGCATCGAGCGCCTTACGAATCTGTTGCTCGCGTTCACTGCGTCCTAAAACTTTCGCACCGCGCAGCGCGTCAACGTATGCAGAGCCGGCACGCGAAATTGTCACTGTGCCAGGGGACAAGATTCTGTGCCCGCGCGATGTGCTCCCGGCGCGGATTCCATCGAATTCCAGAGGAATCACGTCGCCGTCAAGCATGGCAACCAGCCAGCGCACCGGACGCACAAAACGCTCGCTCGTTTTGCGCCAGTACATATTCTTTGGCCAGTAGATCGCCGCGAGTTCCTTGGGAAGATTCTGCACGAGAATTTCGGCCGCGCTCCGGCCTTTATTTGTGATCTTCGCGGCCAAGTATTCGCCCTTTGCCGTCGCGACTTTTTCCAGTTTCGAAACATCGACGCCAGTCTTTCTGGCGAAGGCATACGCCGCCGGCGTCGGTTGACCATCCTTATAGGCAACGTTCATGGAAGGGCCGGTGACGGACTCGGTTACATCGGCCTGCGCCACGGCGACTGCTGTCACTTGTGCGGCAATACGTCGAGGAGTCGACAATGGGTTGACGCTACCGTACTTCAACCGCGCATTACCCAGCAATCTTGTCACGCGCATTACAAGCTCTTGCTCGGCATCCAGCAACATACGCGCCGGAATTTCTTCGCACCCGATCTCTAGTAGAAAATCTGGCATGCCTTCACAACCATTTAGTGTCTCAAACACTGCTCTAATCAAATGTGACGTGCATCACATCGCGTCGTCACGTTGCCACAGGGGCTAACTTCTCTTTCTTCGGCTTCTTCTCGCGAGCAGGCTCGGGCTCGTCGGACTTTTCCGACGAGCCAGTTCCGTTCTTCTGCAGATCGCTATGTTGCTGCTGGTCGACCCAAGCCTTCGCGATCCCTACCGCAAGCGCGCGCACACGCGCAATCACTCCCACGCGTTCGGTCACGGAAATCGCGCCGCGGGCATCGAGGATGTTGAACAGATGCGAGCACTTTAAGCAGAGATCGTAGGCGGCGAGCAAGGGAAACCGTTTCTTCTGAACAGAAATCGGATACCCCACCTCACCATCCAATTTCGCTTCTACTTCCTCTATTTTTTGCTCTGGATCAGAAGCAAACCGTATGAGCTCTGAGTATTCCTTCAACAGTCCCTTACACTCCGCCTCGTACAGGTCGAAGTGCTGCCAAGCCTTCTCGACGTCGGCCTCTTCGAAGTTGTAGACAGAGAATTGCACCTCATCAGCCAGCCGCACATCTCCATACTTCACCACGCTCCCGGTCTCCGGATTGCGCGCCCACACGATGTCGTAGATCGAATCTACGTCCTGCAGAAACGCGGCGATACGCTCCAGGCCATAAGTGAGTTCAGCGGAAATCGGAAACAGGTCGATGCCGCCACACTGCTGGAAATAAGTAAACTGCGTGATCTCCAGTCCATCGAGCGTCACCTGCCAGCCCACGCCCCAAGCGCTCAGCGTCGGCGCTTCCCAGTTGTCTTCTTCGAACTTGATATCGTGATGGCGCAGGTCAATGCCAATCGCGCCCAGCGACTCCAAATACAACTCCTGAACATTCTCCGGCGGAGGCTTCAGGATCACCTGCAACTGCATGTGCTTGAAAAGCCGGTTGGGATTCTCGCCGTAACGCCCGTCGGCCGGACGCCGCGATGGTTGCACATACGCTACCTTGTAGGGCTTCGGCCCCAGCACGCGCAGAAACGTCTCCGGCGCCATGGTTCCAGCGCCCACTTCAACGTCATAGGGCTGCTCCAACACGCATCCTCGCTCGGCCCAAAAGGCTTGCAGGCGCAGGATGAGTTCCTGAAACGTCAGCGAGTTGGATTTCGGTTGATTCACAGATTGTTCAGAGTCCGAAGGTTAATCAGTGATTGTAACGGAAGGAGACAGCAGCCGTCAGCATGGAGTAGCCCGAAAAACGCACGGGACAACCAAGCCAGCACGCAGCTACATCACGCGATGTTCCACGACCGGTTGCACCCGCTATATAATCAGTTGGGGGGTACTCATGGCAACAATACTGACACACTTGGGGCACCGGTACGCCAGAGTCGAACTCGGCTCCGAGGCCATAAGCCACAGCTACCCTTCGTGGGAGCACCTCAGACAAGACCTACTCAAGTTGGAGTTTTTCGGTTACTTTCCCGACAGGATCGAGTTGCTTGATAGAGCGAAGGCTGAACTCGACGTCAGCGGCGCCTGCGACCTCGATCTCATTTTGTGCTCTTGACGTTTTGCGCTCAGGGAATCCAAGCTAGACTCAGCGATAAGCCTCACGGCGGTTGCGCACCGCGGTGATTTCGATTGTATTTTCCGCCTTGTGATCGAAGAACACACGATAGTCGCCACAGCGGAGACGAAAACCAATGAGGGGAGGTTTGAGCTTCTTCACGTCACCGCTACGGCTGGCCAGATAGCGGTCAACGCATTCGAGAATCTGCATTGCGGTTTCGCGATCAATAGCCCGCAGATCAGCACGGCCTTCTACAGCCCAGATAACAGCGATCCGAGCCGCGTTCTCCGTCACTTGTTCAAACCGAATTCCCGCAGGATTTCTTCATGGGAAATGCCTTCCCCGCGAGCCAGCGAGGCACGAGCGCGCTCCAAAGCAGCGGCCGTCTCAGGCGTGACCTCTTCTTCCTCCATTGGAGCTAGAGCCAGCGAACTTGAAAGCGGCTCTACCATCACTTGGAGCAGGGTCCGTACCGCAGCCAGTTTCTCCTCCGGCAGCATGTCAATCAGGGCGTGAGCTTGCTGACGTTCTTGGCTCAGATTGGGCCCCATGTTTTCCCCTCAAGCAGCTCAAATGGACTGCTGAACGCATTATATCGCCCAATGAGGTCTAGACCTCGTGGACGCGCGCTAGAAACTTCCCTTCTCCAGCATCCCTGCCGTAACGAGCTTCTTTTCAATATGCCGCTGTAGAGTTTGGATCAGAAATTTGCGCAGGTCGGCGGCCTGTGCTTTCGGCCACGGCATCTCTGAAAAGCTATCCACGGGGGCGCGGAACATTTGCGCCGCCAGTGTGCGCGATTCATTTGAAATCTCGGACGATGCAAGGCGCTTATCGTCCGGGCACATCAAGCCATCGGCCAGAGCGTGGAAGTAGGCGCGGCTGCCGTTCAAATCGCGGCCACAAACTATACACTCCGTCAGCTCGGGCAGAAATCCAACCAGGCGCGTCAACCAAAGTTCAAAATAAGTTATTGGCATCCACATG
>JBAUVJ010000273.1:0-2157 GCA_049583165.1 Candidatus Sulfotelmatobacter sp.
AAAGTGCGCAAAGTTGCTTTTGAGTGCTGGAGGAGGACACATGAGTTCCAGGTCTTTGTGTAGCGTGCTCGGCGGTGTGCGGATAGTTCTGCTCACTCTGCTTGCCCTCTGTGTTGTTCCACTAACCCTGGCGCAGCATGGTTCCGAAGGAACCGTGACTGTGAGCGTGGTTGATCCCAGCGGCGGATTGGTGCAGGGAGCCCACTTAGAGCTTCGCGACCTCATCTCGGGCGACGTCCGCACTTCCGTGACGGGAGATCGAGGCACCTATACGTTCGTGAACCTTCCTCTCGGCAGATTCAGCCTGGCCATCTCAAAAGAAGGTTTTGAAAAAGAGTTTTTTAAGAGCGTGGTATCGCAGGCGGCACAGACCACCGATATTTCGGCCACACTGAAAGTCGGCGCGACAACCATAACCATGCAAGTGGATGCCAGCGCCACGCCGGTTATAGAAGAGACCTCGAATGCCATCGGCACCTCTGTCGATCTAAAGCAAATCGAGGACCTGCCCATCGAAGGCCGCGATTTGACGCAGCTTTCCTATCTCGTCCCAGGGTCCAGCTTCGTGGCCGGTGCCGGAACCTACGATGGCCTTCCCGCCATCGCGCAAGGAAATAATATTGACGGTGTGATCGGCAGCTCAAGCCGGATGAAGTTCGGAGGAAATGCCACGCCCGCCGTTTCGCCGCGACTTGAATCCATCCAGGAGATGACGGTACAAACCGAGCAGCTCAACCTCGACCAGGGCTATGGCCAAGCCAACATGCAGCTGAACTTCGTTACTCGGCGCGGCAGCAACGCGTTTCACGGGCGCCTCTATGAAGACTTCAGGAATACAGTCCTGAATGCCAACAGTTGGTACAATGACACTGTTACCTCGTTGGATCCAGCGACTCCTGCACCCAAGAATCCCATCATTCTCAATGATTTTGGTGCGAGCCTTGGGGGCGCGATCATTAAAAACAAGCTGTTCTTTTTCGGCAGCTATGCGGAGAGAAAGCAACCCGGTTCGTACACGACCTCGAATTATGTTTTCACCCCGGCAGCTCAAGCGGGCAACTTCACCTATAACGGCCAAACGGTGAATCTTTTCACTCTGGCGCAGAACTACAACGCAACAAATCCTGCGGCAAACCTTCCTACTGGAGTGTTGAACTGTCCCGCATCCTATTGCCCGTCAACCGTATTGGCGGCAGCGCAGGCTGCGACTTCCGCTGGGCAGCTGACTCCGAATGGCCAGGGTGACCCGAATCTAAATCAACTCAGTTGGCAAGTACCCGATGCCACCACGCATTACTTTCCCGCGGTTCGCGTGGATTTTAACGCCTCGGAAAAATATCGCTTTAACGTCGCATGGAATATGACCAAGGATGAGTATCCGGGCGTCAGTCCGCCTGATTTTCCCGGTTCCGCTTTTGCCAAGACTGGAGCCGGCAACAGCGACAAAAACTATACTTTGGGCGTGGGATTCGATTGGACCCTGTCGCCGACCCTCATCAACGAGCTTCGCGGCGGCTTCCTGTATAACATCGTCCTTAATGCCTATAATGCCCCACCTCTCAGCATCACCAACCCACAACTGGCCTGGAATTACCCGACTACCCAAAACATAAATAATGGCGTTTACCCCAGCCAAATGTCGGGCACGATCTTTTACTCGGGCATCAACACCAACTATCCTGTGTTCAGTGCGTCTGACACTATGACCTGGCAACATGGCGCGCATACCATGAATTATGGCTTCTCGTGGTGGCGTGAGCAGGACCATTATTACAACCCTGCGGCAGGTTATCCAATCGCCTTCTTCGGTAACGCGAACGGCCCCGGTCTCGCGACCGGAGATCCGGCCGTGAATGCCTTCACTACGACTGGAGCGGGCGCGACGCTCCCGGGGGCAAGTCAAACCCAACAGTATGCGGCAGAAGCGTTATATTCGATCCTCACCGGGCGGGTAACCGGGGTATCTGCGGGCGGTGGTGGATATCCCTACGTTACTTCAGCGAATAACTATGTGCAGGAAGTTGGGAGATACAATCTCGATGAGTTGATCGGGGGCAAGGGACTATTCTTCCAGGATTCTTATCGCATACGACCAAACTTGACTCTCAATTACGGACTGCGTTGGGACTTTACCCAGGCCGATAAAGATCTCTCCAA